>JAPKBL010000003.1 GCA_028823415.1 Mariniblastus sp. | reverse complement strand
TAATCAGGGAACAACGTTAATCGAATGCATCTGGATGACAAAGTCGAACCCGAGTCGTGACAACGGCCCCACGAATTGGACGAAGATATTCCAATAAAAATTATCAAGCAGCTTGGTTCTGCCTATCCAACCCTTTATAAATTGAATTAGACGACTTCGGAAAATCACCAATTCAATTAACGCAATCCCGCGAGCAACACTTTCGGTTTGAGTGCGAGATTGTGTCCAATCTGAATCCGTCTAATTTCGGCTTGCCATCACTTGCACAGCAAACTAACACCGGTTCGTTTTAAACAATCATGATCTTGCGTTCCAGTCATAACGAAATCGAAATTGCCGCCCCCGCAAAGGTAAATTGGTTTTTGGAACTCTTGAACCGCCGAGCAGACGGGTTCCATGAACTGGAAACCGTGATGTCAACGGTTTCGATATTCGATCGAATGCGATTCACTCGGCGAACCGATACGGACTTTGTACTGTCCATACGCAAGCCAGGTCGCGGCAGCCTTCCCAAAGAAAAAGACGCCATTCCATGTGACGAACGGAATCTTATTATTAGATCGCTTCGCCTGCTTCGTGAGACCGCCCGCAAGCAACAGACGGGCAACCACTGTCGCGCAGGGATTACCATTGAGTTGGATAAGCAAATTCCATCGGCTGCCGGACTGGGAGGGGCGTCGAGCAACGCGGCCGCTGCATTGCTTGCGGGCAATCAACTCTGGCAACTTAACTGGGATCGGGAGAAATTATCGCAGATTGCTTCGCAACTAGGCAGTGATATCACGTTCTTCCTGTACGGCGGAACGGCCATCTGTCGTGGACGCGGAGAAAAGATTGAGCCCGTTCGATCTTCGTGCAGCATTCCAATCGTCATCGCTAAACCTGATTTTGGGATTCCTACCGCGTCGATTTTCAAACGGGCTACGATCCCAACCCATCCAGTCAACAGCAATCATTTCATTACCAGTCTCCAGCGGCTTGACCCACACACGCTGGGAGCAAACATGTTTAACCGACTGCAGGAATTTGCAGAGCCAATCAACCCTTCAATTACCCAAACTTTTCTGAGTTTAAAAAAAGAGTTTTCCCGTCTGAATTGCCTTGGCCACCAAATGAGTGGAAGTGGATCGAGTTACTTTGGCGTTTTTTCTACTACGCGCGCAGCACGACATGCGACCCAATATCTTGCTGCGCGATTTCCTGATACGAGAGTCTTTTTCACTCAATCACTGACCCCAATCGCCTCCTGATTAAATCATCAACACGAGGAGCACGTAATGGAGATCACGGAAGTCAGAATTAAATTAATCGAAAGCGCCGAAGATCGCTTAAGAGGTTTTTGTAGTGTCACGTTTGACGATTGTTTCGTCGTGCGAGACTTGAAAATCATCGAAGGTAATAACGGGCCTTTTGTCGCAATGCCAAGCCGGAAGCTTACATCGAATTGCTATAAATGTAGAACTAAAAATCATCTTAGGGCGAGCTTCTGCAATCATTGTGGTAGCCAACTGAAATCAGACCACATCGAACATGATTCCGGAGGGAGAGCAAAGCTCTACGCCGATATTGCGCACCCGGTAAACGCTAGGTGCCGGGAGATGATCCAGAAACGAGTCGTTCATGAACTTAATCATGAAACAGAATTAGCGTCCCAACCCGGTTACCGGTCCCGCTACGATGAAGATTTCAACGAAGAGGTCGTCGCCCAACCGCTACACGGGAACACTCACCAAGACAAACCGAACCCTCCAACCGAGGACCGGCGGCAAGACCACGGAACCGATTCCCCTCCTACTCCGCACAATCAGGGAAAAAACCCCGACCAAGAACCATCAGGCACATCTCCCGGAGAATTCGGCAAAGGAATTTTTGAGTGAATGATCCTACCCGATTTTGTCGAAAAATAGATCGACGGAGAATCTCTTAACGACCTCTTCAACACGCCCCCATTTGAGACGGCTTTAACACAAAAAGCCTAAGAAAAGCGTGTTTTTGAGGACTTTCGTTTCGGTTTCACATTTAAAACACCCACGCACAGCTGTTGATCCTTGATACCCAATTCCTGTGAATTCAGAAAATGGTAGCAAGAATCGAGCGGGCTGAGGACGTTGCAACTCAAAACATTGGGCTAATCGTCACAACCGCAATAGTTGATTATGGACTTTTAACGTCATCCATTCATCTTAAACTTGACCCTGTGAAAAACGGGCAACTATACTTAAAACGTAGAATTTGACGGCAATTTCATCCTGTTTTTTAGGGAGCAAGACAAGTCTTGCCCAACCCTGATAAACATTAATAACCCCCTTTGACTGGCAACTTATCATGCAGAGTCACCGCTTAATTTTCGGATTCGTAATGTCTCTTGCGGCCTTGGCCACATTGACCAACCAAACCGATGCGCAAACCGCTGCGCCTCGCCCGCTTGCCCAAGGCGTGCTGAAGACAATTCCGGAGAATTTGGATCCCAGAGATATGTTCTCGCTTCCAATGGTGATGCCGGATCTAAACGCAACTCAATTCGACCCGAAAACGATTGCTCAAAAAAACACATTATTCGGACAGTCGCGCAGCGTCGTGATGTTCCGCGAGAACGTTTGGCAATACGAATTTTCATTCACCGGCCTACGGCAAGCTAAACTCCGGATCCCAACAGGAAACGGGAACGCGGCAACACGGAATTACTGGTACATGGTTTACCGAATTCGAGATACCGGTCAGACCATGACGATTAATGATGTAAAGAAAAACCCCCAATTTGATCACATCACCAAAGAAGTCGATTTCACGAAATCAATTGACTCGCAAGCGAAAAAATTCCTCCCCCGATTTACTCTCGAGGGTTGGGTTCCTGTAGGCAAAGATAAGGGCTACCAGAAGGTCTCCTACCGAGACACGATCTCTCCCATTGCATTAGAGCAAATCCGTCGCCAAGAAGACCCAAATCAAGTCCTTTTTGATAGTCACCAGATGTCTCAAGCCAAAATCCCGACTGCCAAGAACGAAACAGATCGAGGCATTTGGGGCGTTGCGATCTGGGAAAACGTTGATCCTCGCATCGACTTCGTGAGTGTCTTTATTCAAGGCCTGACGAATGCATTTCGACTATCCGATCCAGTTTCTGACCCATCCAAACTAAAAACGCTCCAGCTCAACTTCTGGCGTCCGGGTGATTCGGTTGATGAAACGTCTGACTTTGTCAAATTCGGAATTCCGCTGATTGACGACCCAGCCATGCAGGCCAAGGTAACCGAGCGTTACAACTTGCCGGGTCCAATCATGAGAGGCTATGTCAAGAACGAAGAGGCCAAACGAGATGTTTTGGTGACCGAAACCGAAGCCCAGATCAATTTCAAGGACTTTAATTCCGCAATCGCACCCATCCTCGATCAGGGGGAAATGCCTCCTTCCGTACTTGAATCCTTCAAAAATGCTGGGATTTCGGTGGATGCCAAGACGCCACTAACGACGCTTATTGCCGGTAAAAAATGGTCCTTTAAACAGGGGAAAGACAATTACACCCTCGTTTTAGAACCCCAGTTTTGGGAAAAAGACTTTGACGGAATACGCTTCATTAGAAGCCTTGATCATATGTGGATTTACCGCTAAAATTTCCCTTCCGATTTTGCCCAAACGAGGCGAACGCGGTTTGAGGGATTCGCGCTGTTCGGTGATCGAATTACCGAGATTTACAACGAGTATTTGAGAACAAAGAAAGCAGTTTAATGGCCCATAAAAAGGGACAAGGCTCCAGCCGAAACGGGCGTGATTCCAACGCCCAACGTCGAGGGGTCAAAAAGTTTGGCGGAGAAGCCGTCATTGCGGGAAACATCTTGATCCGACAAGTTGGCAACAAATGGCATCCTGGAAAGGGTGTCGGCCAAGGAAATGACTACACACTTTTCGCGCTCGTTGACGGAAACGTCATGTTCGATCGTAAGGGCCGGCGAATCAACATCGTCGCCGAAAACAATTAAGGATTGGAACCGCCGGTCACGGGGGGTAGAAGAAAAACTCTACCTCTTGCCACGAACGGTAATTCCCATCCACAATGAAATAAGACAAAGGATGCCAGATTTTGGCATCCTTTGTTTTTGTAATTCCCCAATATCTGGTTCCCACCAATCGTACCGCCGACTCAAATTACATCTGGATTACTATGTTTGTTGATCAAGTTCAAATCGAGGCAATCGGCGGACGGGGCGGGCACGGATGCATGAGTTTTCGCCGCGAAAAATATGTACCTCTTGGGGGTCCTAATGGCGGTGACGGCGGAAACGGGGGAAGTGTTATCCTGCTAGCCAAGCATGGCGTCAACAGTCTGGTCGCCCTTGCGAACCGACATCACGTTCGGGGTAAGAACGGCAACAATGGCGAAGGCGCCTGTCGGCACGGAGCAAGTGCCGACGATATTGTAGTACTGGTTCCAGCGGGCACTATCGTAGTTGACTCCGAAACAGGTTTGATTATTAAGGATCTAGCCGCCGATGGGGATTCCGTTATCGCCGCCCGCGGAGGACGGGGCGGAAGAGGCAACACGCGATTCAAGTCATCCACCAACCAAGCACCTCGACAGACTACCCAAGGGGGAACCGGTGAATCTAGAGTTCTTAAACTCGAACTCAAAGTGATCGCTGATGTTGGTTTGATTGGCAAACCCAATGCCGGGAAAAGTACACTACTGAGCCGACTCTCGAGTGCTAAACCGGAAATTGCAGACTATCCTTTTACCACCAAGTTCCCCAATCTTGGACAGGTTAAAATTGATGCTGATCGGTCGTTTATCTTGGCTGATATTCCAGGATTGATCGAAGGCGCATCCGAAGGAGTCGGACTGGGACACGACTTTTTAAAACACATTGAACGGGCCGGAATACTTGTCCATTTGGTCGAACCCATGCCAATGGACCAAACCGATCCAACCGAAAATTACTGGGCAATTCGGCATGAACTGGAAGAGTATAGTCCTCAGCTGAAAACACGTCCTGAAATTATTGTCGTTACAAAATCGGAACTGCCTCCCGCCCAGGAAGTGGCGAAAACACTCAGAGATGCAACTGAAAACGAAGTATTTCTGATATCAGCGGTCACTGGAGACGGACTTCCCCGGTTAATGAATCGAATCAATCAAGTTTTGGAGCAGCATTCGTCATGCGATTGATTGCAGTCGATATCGGTAATAGCTCGATCAAGATTGCGGTTGATCGCCCCAGCAAGATCAATAGCTGGCAGACCGAATTGACACTCAATTCAGAAACAACCCTAAGCCAAGAACTTCTCAGCCTCCCATTTAAAAACGACTCCTTCTTTTGGTCGGTATCCAGCGTTCACCGAGAAAAAGAATCGAGGTTATTGGACTGGGTCAATCAACACAGGCCCAACGACCAATTCCATCTCATCAGAGAAAGTGATGTCGACCTCCAATCCAATATCGAATCGCGGGAATTACTCGGAAGAGATCGTTTAATCTCAGCTTGGATGGCGCTGCAATTAAACCATAACCAGGGACCTGTTATCATTGTCGATGCGGGTACCGCGGTTACTATCGACTTGGTGGACCCGGAAGGCATCTTTCAAGGCGGCGTGATCTTTCCCGGTGCCGAGTCTAATTTCAAACGGCTCAACGCGTTTACCGATGCCTTACCCGAGCTTGGAATGCAAACTGGCAATTCGCCACTTCCCCATGTTTTCGATTCGGTACTCGGAAAATCAACCGTCGACGCAATTCAAAAAGGCGTATACCATTCACAGAAATATGCCATTCAAGAAATTGTTGAGCAAATGTCCAAGCTCTCCAAGCAAACAGCATGTACTTTCGCTACCGGCGGAGGACTTAAGGATATCACCCCTCAACTTAATCCGGACTGGAATTACATTCCCGATTTATTGCTCCAAGGCGCGCGTGCTATCGGGAGAAAACTAAACTGCGTCTAAATCTACATTCACCACACGCCTGATGACATTAATCCATTGAATTTCCCGCCCCCATCCAATGTTTGTAGCCAAATTACGCCAATCGGACGCGGCGCCGTTGCGGTAGTCGCCGTGCATGGATCGCAAGCAGAAGCCACGATCGACGAGTGTTTATTAATCCCCACTGGAAAGCCGTTGAGTTCGCGAACAAACCAGGAAGTTGCCTACGGTATTTGGAAATCCACGGGTGAAGACCTAGTTGTTTCTAAACGCGGCGACCAGCATTTCGAAATTCACTGTCATGGTGGGACAACGGCCTGTCAGGCTATTATCCGCTCGCTCGGCTCTTTCGGATTTTTTGAAATCTCTGCAATTGAATTTGCCAACCGGTTCCAAGATTTCTGGCAGGTCACCACGCAACTGGCACTAACCCAGGCAACCACGCCCAAAACCGCCACGTTCTTATTGCGTCTGGTCGCGCAATTACCATTGCAAATCCAACAATTACGAAACCGACTGGCCGCCAACGACTGGGATCTCGTCGCGGAGCAAATTCAAACCATGCTGCACTGGTCAGACTTTGGGATGCACCTTACAGTCCCCCGAAGCGTCGTCCTGTGTGGCAAACCCAATGTTGGGAAAAGCAGCCTAGTTAACGCCATGGCGGGCTTTCAGCGGGCAATCGTTCACGATGTCGCAGGAACCACCCGTGATGTTGTTTCACAAGCGATCGCTATCGATGGCTGGCCGGTTACTCTGAAAGACACTGCAGGAATAAGAAACTCCGATAACCCAATCGAAATCATGGGTATCGCACAAGCGAAAGAACAGATTTCGAAATCAGATTTGACGATTTGTGTTTTTGACGCACGCGACAATTCGCGATCTAAGCAATCTGAAATCATCTCCCAAACGAAACCCGATTTGATTATCCTCAACAAAATCGACCTGCTTTCATCTGGCCAGGCTGTTGTCGAGGATACCGGTGGCGGATTGCCGACAATTAAGACATCCGTAAAAACCAACGCGGGCATTCGAGAATTGATCGACATCCTAGGAACTCAATTGGCCCCCGAAATCCCAAGTGATTCCCAAACCTATCCAGTCACTACCGAGCAGAACAGGAGACTTGCAGAGACGCTCGCTTGCCTCCATCAAGAAACGCCGGCCACTCTCGGGAAACTCCTAAGCCTATTGGGGAAACAGCCGACTGCCGATGGCAACAATGCTTAAAGCAAGTGTCGGGCTTTGATTTGCAAGTACTGGTTGATCAGTTCCGATGTCAGATCTTCAGGAAACAAGTCCATCGCAAGCGCGCCCTGATGACGAAGATCGCGAATCACTTGCCGTCGCCAATTCAAAATATCCGCCGCCGCCGCCGCTTCATACGTCACCTTCCCACCCGGCTTGGCGCGAGATTCAAACTCGTCTACCGCAGAAAATATTTCTCGATCACGAAGAAACACGCCCAAAGGCAAATGGCGGCCCGTCAAAGATGTCATGTATTGCTGTATCTGATGGGAATTAATTTCGTCGATTACATTGGTCACCAAAATAACCAACGACCGTTTCGAACAGTGCGATCGCAGGTAAAGGAAAGCATCATCATACCGTGACTCGACATAACGAGCATGTTGATCGTAAGAGGCATTTAGAAGTCGGTTAATGTGCTTCACGCCATTTTTCGCAGGCGTAAAATTATGAATCCGATCACTAAAACTCAGCATACCTACAGAATCTCCCTGTCGCAGCGCAATGTAACTCAACATCAACATAGCATTGAGCGAATGATCCAACAGGCTAATTCCCCCCGCCGTCCCAGTCATCATTCGACCGCAATCGACCATAAACAAAATCCGCTGGCTTTGGTTCGATTGGAAATCCCGGACAGTTAATTTATGACGCCGCGCGGTTGCCCGCCAGTCAATGTGTTTGTAGTTGTCATCCTGTGAGTAATCGCGCAGCCGTTCAAACTCATTATCCTGCCCAATTTTTCGAGTCCGACGGAGCCCCATTAGATTCAGGCGATTGGTGCGGGCCAGTAAATCATACTCAGCTATTTGCTTCATATCAGGATATACATCAACCACAGATTCGACCGGCAGACGGTAAAACCCCTGCCACAGCCGGAACGGACTTGCAACAAGTAAATGAATGCACTCCAACACAGCTCGCCCGCGGCGCTGGCCGATTAGCTCGTATATAAACTGAAGCCGACTTCGGCCCGCGATTGGCGAGTCAATTCGATTCGGTTCAGCGATAAAGGAATCGGGCAGATCATCTCGCAAAGCAAGAACACAAGACCTGTTTGAATGGTTGAAAATTTCAATTTCAACTTTCTGCCTTTTCCCCTGAGACGCTATCCTCTGGATCCTTCGTGTTCCTGAAAACACATGAGGCGGAACCATTCTCATGAGATCCACAAAAGCGAGCACTATAAAAACTACATCAATGATTAAAAGTGCACGAAATAATAGGCGACGCGCTGCTCCGCCATCTGGCAGACTGATTAGTAAGAGTGACATCAGTGCTGGGATGCAAAAAAGATACAACATTCGCTTGGCGGGAAAAACCCCCGACTTACGCGCGAGCAACCACAATGGAAATGCCATGATTAACAACAGCAAAATCGGGCTGTTAATCAAATATTCGCATACGAATTGGAGAGTTGGTAACACTGGCTTTACTTATTTTGGGGCGTGACCCAATCATTGAATAATAGTATTTTTATTTGAGTCTGGGGACTTCGATGGTGCGAATCAAATCGCTAAGAAGCTGATCAACGCTTTGCCCTTCGACTTCCGCTTCCGCAGTCAACTGGACTCGATGGCGAAGAACCGGCAATGCAATTTCGATCACGTCATCGGGAACGGCATAGTCGCGACCGTGAAACATCGCGAGAGTTCGCGCGCCCTGCATCAGACTTATTCCCGCCCTCGGTGAAGCACCTAAATAAAACTGTGGCCAAGTTCGAGTGAGCCGAACGATCTTATTAATATAATCCACCAACAATTCATCCATTCGAACGGTGCCGCTTTCCGCGGTCACACTCAAAATTTCTTCCGGAGTCGTCACCTGATTAATGTTGTCATCCAACTGCCGAGTCAGGTCTTTCTGCCCGCCATGGCGAACAAGGATTTCAGCCTCTTGTTCCTCCGTCGGGTATTTAGCTGAAAGCTTAAACATGAAACGATCCAGCTGCGCTTCAGGTAAATTGTAAGTCCCTTCGGACTCAATTGGATTTTGCGTCGCGACAACGAGGAATGGCAAGTCGAGCGTGTGGGTTTTGCCATCAATCGTCACCCGACGTTCCTGCATGATTTCTAACAGCGCGGCGTGTGTTTTGGCCGGCGAACGATTGATTTCATCCGCCAGTAAGAGTTGCGTGAAAACCGGCCCTGGCCGGAATTCAAAGTCCTGAGTCTTCATATTAAAAACTGGGGCTCCCGTGATATCTGACGGCATCAAATCAGCGGTGAATTGAATGCGACCGAAATCACAACCCAGCACTTTCCCAAGGGTTCGCACAAACAGTGTTTTTCCAAGTCCCGGTACACTTTCTATCAAAACGTGGCCGTTGGAAAACAAGGCAACGAGCGCACCTTGGACAAGTTCGTCTTGCCCAATAAAGACTTTTTCAACTTCATTGGCAATTCTACGATAGAGCTCTTGAGTCGAAGTCCCACTCTCTCCAGCCCTTAAGGTTGGCCCCTTTGCCATCGGATCCGGCAGAGCTTCAATGACACCCGATCGAATCGACTGCGAATCTGAATCCATCGCTTTCTCTTCAGGTACCTTGACGATTTCGCCACAGTTGGGGCACTTCGCTTGACGACCGCTCAACTTGAGTTGGACTTCTAGGACTTTCTCGCACTTTCCACATCGGAATTTGATAAGCGATTCACCCGTTTCATTTGATGTACTCATGATTTTTTCTTTAGTTGACCGCGGTTCACAATGAATGCTCAATCGGACTTATTTCGATTGGTATCACCTGAAACCGCCCGTTGGTAATCTCTAATTTTATTAATTGCTCGGTTGGGCTGATTACTCCGCGCCAACAACTCGGCTGTTGCGCTGATATGATTTCTGAAAGTCGAGGTACTTCGCTGCGTGATGCGTTTCGGCCGTCCAAAAATAGGAAAGTAAACAAAACAAAATATAACTCCCAAAAATAACACATGGGGAACGATATAGCACAATGGAGGTTGGGTTATCCAACTCCACTGACTGTGGTTCGAAATCGAAGACTCTCGAACCTCGATTCCATCGGAACCGCTCTCCAGAAACAACACCCCCTGACTGGTATCACAGCGACGAATCAGCGCTGCAGCCAAATCCTGTTTATCTTCATCAATCAAAGAGTAATTTAGCAAAATGGACCCTTGGGTTACGAGAATCAACTCGCTCTCACTATTACGCGCCGAAGGATCGCTCATCGAAAAAATAAACGGTTTATCGGCAGCGAAGAGAAGCTCCTTCGGTTGCCACTCTTTCCGCGGTGTCAGATCATAAGAGAAATCAAGCTCCATCTCCGGATAAGTTTTTTCCTCCGCCAACAACAAACCGGAAACCGCTTTCTTTTTCCCAATTCGCTTGTCAGCCACATCAAACCAATCGCACGTACTTGGACCAAAATTGACCCCAATCCACCTTGAACCAAAATCGTTGTTGTAGTCACTGATTATTTCCTCGGAAATTCTCCGTAAGTATTCCTCTTTCTGATCCACTGGGACTTTTTCAATGGCAGTCCGCAAGTAGTCCTCCGTCGTGCGACTTCCTCCAGCGACATAAATTAACGTTCTCTGATAACCACTGTCCATCCAATCGCTGAGGCGACTGATCGCCTGGGCCGAAGGAACAGCGTCACTATCGGGAAACCAAACAAGTGTGTTGTACTGATCAATCTTCGGATTAATCACTGAACTTCGTTTTACGACGGCACCCTGGGCTGCGAACATCTCCGAAAAATATCTGGTGCCATTTAAGCTATCCCCCCCGCGAACACCAGAAATCGCGCCATATTCAGTGTTTAAGGAATTTGATTCATCGCAACCTAATACGAATATCGGAGAAAAAATCAACGCGAGGATGATTTTCCGCCGCAACGCTTGATTCAACTTACACATGCGGCACCCCTGAGACTTCAACGATATCTTCCTGAAATTGGTCGAGTTGGCTCCAGCAATTCTCAAATTCATCCAGCTCAAGTTGGTAATCTCCGAAGAAGGTTTCTTCAAAGGGCACCATCACTCGCTGATAGAATTTCGCCAGCCCCCGTTTCCCACGAATCTCCCGTAAATACTCTCTGTTTGTTTTCCCTTTTCGTAAACGGATATGCCCCTTCTGATCAAGCGAAACCAAAACATGGCTGAACAAATAAATAATCGCACGTCTGAGGTCACCGCTTCGATAAGCCCGTTCGGCTGCCTCGCGAAAATTGTTGCCAGAAAATCCCACATCAAACGACAATTGCTGGATACTCTGCTCGATCGTTCTTGTCGAAAGCTCCTCGTCAAACCCGCCATCTTCATTCAGCAATCGCCACCGATAATAATATCGATAGGCGAAATACGCCCCCACGACAATAATCAGAATCGCCAATCCGTAAGAAAAGTATTTTAAAAACCCCAAAATTCCTGGCCAATTCCAATTCATCCAAGCCCAGTTCGATGCAGTCGGTGGCCGAAGCGGCGCAACAACGGCATCGGGAACCTCTGTTCTTGCGGCAGAACGCGCTGCCTGCCGGTCCCCAAAATCTATCGGCAATACCTCTCCCGCTTCTGAATCGAGCCAAGGCATATCCCTAGCCGAAAATCTTGGATTACCCTGAGCGCACAATGCATCGCTCCACCCGAGACCCCCAGACACCGCGACACAAAAGACGACCAACCAAGATCGCCTCCCAATCGCAGAGAGAGTCAATCTCAACTTTAAAAAACCATATTTTACAAACAATAAATTCATTCAAATATTCTTGCTCTTAAATCAACATCTCACTAATTCGACGACTCTCCGATCGCATTTGCAATTCAACACCCCATCCCTCCTGGCGGATCCGCGTATCAATATAAAATAAAAATCGAGCCACACAGAGAAATCCTACACTAAGCCAGAGCGCGGCCAGCCAATACCATGCCGCGTAACTCCATTCAGAATTCGCTTGAATATTCAAAATATTATCCAACGTCAATAAACCAGCATCAAATGCTAACCCCAAGAAAGCCCCAATGAAAAAACTAGCTAACATTTGACTCAAAAGACTATCGGCGACACCCCGCCTGTAGTGAAGCGAAGCAGAACGGCGATGAAAACAAACGACATTTTCGCCTTTCGATTTTACGGGGGTTTTTTCCAGCAGCAAAATTTCACTGACAAATGGGCGAAACACACGAAAAGAAAGTCCAATCAGAACGAGGCCCGGTAAATAAAGGAACAAGTAAACCCATCGCTCTTGACCACCCACTTGCATCGATCGAGACAGAAAATAGCAACAAATTAAAACAGGTATCACCATTCGCACGCCTCCATGCAACCAATGGAAATAAAACCCCGCACGCAACACATCTTTCACTGTGGTGGATATCTTTGGGCGACCAACGAACATCGCCTGTCCAAGATAATGAGTCATGAATGTCGTCGCGATCTGAGCTTGACTCAATACCAGCAAAAACATCACCCAGTAAAAATAACGAAAATCTTTATAGTCCGTAGCCAGCCAGCCAATAATCCAGCAATCCAATAAGATAAACGGGAACGCCCCAATAACCAACAATCCAATTAACGGCTTGAAGTACTCAACACACACCAAAATAGCAAGGTCGTAAACCTGAAAGGCGCTACGAGTGCGAATCGAGATAAAGGTTTTGTTAAAATCCATCCTCTTCGCCTCCCGGCCAGGCAGCAGGATAACCCAACACCACAAAATAAATCATCAATAAACAACTTGAGACCACCGCAACAGTGCCTTTTCCCCACCACGGAAAATCGCCCAGTGGAGAAATAAACCCTTCGATCAACGCAGCCAATGCAAAAAGAACAACAGCGCACATGACGATCGGCAGCGCTTCCCGAGCTGTTTTTAAAAGTGAATCTTTTCGGTTGAGGCCGTCGGTCATCATCCAGCTGAGACCAATTTTTAATCCCGCACCAGCCGCCAAAATAATCGCGGTCAACTCAAAAGGGCCGTGCGCCGTTACGAAGTTCTGGAAATTTTCGCTCGCCGCGCCAGACTCCTGGCGAAACATAAACCCGAATACCGTTCCAAGATAAATCGCGTTGAACGAAAGCACGACAATCCCGGGAATCACCAACAGCATCATCACAAAACAACTCAATCCGATCGTGGCATTATTGGTAATGTAAAAACCCATCATGAACGACCGACTGCCAATACCGTTGTTTCCACCAAAACCGGTGTACATGTCCCGCATTTGATCGAGGCCCTCAACGCCCACAACGGCTTCCGAGAAACCCGGCCATATCGTGGCGTTGTAAGATAAATATCCAGCAATCAAAAACAGCCCCCAAAATAAGACCGTCGCGATCTGAATACACGGATCATTGAAAATCTGGCGAGGAGTATCACGAAAAATACGCTTGGTCCAACTCTGTAATTGATAACTCTGGCTTCGATAAAGCTGGTTGTGAGCCCGCCCTACAAGTCGATGAAGATATTCCACTGTTTGGGGTGGAAGTTGATATGACTCAGCCAAAGCCAAATCCGCGCAGGCAGCGCGGTACAAAGTCGTGAATCGAGTAACCTGGTCAGGGTCGGACTTCTTTTTTCGCCCACCCATTCGCATCGACAACTCTTCCAGTTCCCGCCAATATGGCGATCGCTGTTTGATTAGTTCCGCAACTTTCATAGCTCACTCCCCCACTCCGTCGGAGTGGACGCACTCGGCACGACAACTTCTTTTGCCTGGACAACCTGAGACGCCAAGGAATCGTCACCCTCGCTGGTCACGAACAACCGATGATACAACGAGCACATAAACAAATCGGGATCAGTATCCGCGAGCATCCCAAATCTCTCCATTAAAGGACCCGCGAGATGATTCGCTATATCCGCGGAACGCTGCGGGGCAAGGTATTTCCGTTGCTCCGCAAATTCTGCTACGACTTGAGTTAAACCTCGGGATGCTACGAAATCCGCCGGAATCATTTCCGCTAATTTAGGCACTCGCTCATCTTCAAATTCAATGAGATCCGGGCGATGTTTTTTTTCCTCAAAAATAACCACGGTACCAGCGACCAAATCTCCTACCCGTTGAAACTTTCCATTTAGTGCCATTACCCCCAGTCCAATCAGAAAAGTGGGAATCGCGAATAAGACCTGCGACTCCAAGCCAAGCAACATCTGCAGTGGAACGATTGGCATGATATCAAGAAAACGAAAAAAATTACGGAGCGTCGCCTGAACTCCATCAATCGCATGTCCGTCAACCGAAATCACCCGAATGCCACACAATCGCTTCCCCAACGTCTGCCCATTAAATCGAGCTTCCATGTAGGCGCCGTAGAACCAAAAGATAAGAAAGAAACCCACCAACACAAAGCCAAATACTACGCCACTTATCACGCTAAAAACCTGCGCGGGATTTAAAAACACATCACCTATTAACCAAAAAGCCATCCCCATCATGATGTAAAGACTTACGACGACGATAAAGTAGCCACCAAAGGCAAAAATCAGATCCGCGAGATAGGCGACCAATCGATAAAATGGGCCCGAGATTTCGTACTGAAATGAAATATTCTCAGGGGTCTTCACCATCATCATCGTATCGATAATACGCTTTTGATCATTCGCTCGAGGGCGAGACTGACCACCAACCCCTCTGACCATGGATTCGGTTTCGGCCGCCGAAATTTTACGATGGGAGGACATTCAAGAATTTCGAGAAGTTCGGTGACAAAGAAAAAAGTGCGGTCTTTAAAGACCCACTTTATTCTCACGTCGAGGCTAAAGATTAGCAAGTTACAATTAGTTTTATAAAAAAACTTTCTGCCCGATTCGTATGCCACTGACAGGCTTGCATACTGCAGAACCGAATCGTCCCGTCAGGACAAACAAGTCCCCCAATAACCCTATTGAGAAATTAAACGTCCACTCGCGACCTCAATCCTTTTTCTTCTTTTTAGACCAATCTCGGCGCTGTCGGGAACTGGGGATCGACAACTTCTCGCGGTACTTTGAAATAGTGCGGCGGGCAACGGCGAACCCCTGATTTTTCAAAAGTCGCATAATTTCTTCATCACTATAGGGCTTTGATTTATCTTCACCATCAATCAACTTTTGCAGTTCAATGCGAACCTTGTTCCATGCGACATCCTCACCATCGTCGGTGGTCGTTCCGCCCATAAAGAACCTTCGCAACGGCAGGATGCCACGATGCGTCTCGATCCATTTTTGATCGACAGCGCGACTAACGGTCGTAACGGCAACGCCTACTTTTTCGGCAATCTGCTCCATTTTCAAGGGACGCAAGAATTCAGGTCCATCATCAAAATATGCCTTTTGATGGTTTACTATTTCTTGCGCGACGCGTGTCAGAGTATTTCGACGCTGTTCAATTGATTCGATTAACCAGTGCGCCGCGGTTACTTTTCTCTTGATGAATTCTTTTTCTTCCGCCGTCGCCTGTCCGTTGGACAATCGCTGTTTGTAATAATTGCTGATGTAAAGGTTACGAGTTGGCCCCTCTTCCATCTTGACGACATACTCTCCTGCCTCATTGACCTCGAGCCACATATCCGGAGTCACCGTGGGAACAAAGTCATCGGCAAACCGACTTGCCGGCCGCGGGTCGAGTTTCCGTAATTCATCCCAAGCCTCATTGATCTCGTCGATCGTCAAACCCGTTGCCTTCTCAATCTGGGGCATGCGATTGTGTTGGAGATCCTCAAGGTGATTCAAGATCAGCGTTCTAACAGTTTTCAAATTTACAATGTCGGAAGAGAGCTGAAGCAACAAACATTCGCATAGGTCTCTTGCTCCGACTCCCGTCGGATCTAATTGCTGAATATGAGCCAACGCTTCTTCGGCTAACTCAAGATCATCGAATCCGGCATTGGGGGGCAACAGATCGTCGAGGGACACCTTTAAATAGCCGCCATCTTTGGCCGACAATGAGGAAACAATCCGCTCGCACATTTTGAGTAGATTGGTATCCAAGTCCATCTCATGCAATTGAGAGATTAGATGATTCTGAAGCGTTTCACCACGGTCGACGATGTTCGCAATTAAGTCATGCTGACGATCCCCACTCTCCTGAATGCGATTCGAGGAGGGGCGCGTACTTTCGTCAAAGTGGTCGGGAATATCCTTGTCGAGATTTAATAATCGCTCGAAATCGTCCTCCCCACCCTTATCCTCATCGACAACCAATTCTTTCTGCTCGACATCCTTGGTTTCCTTTTCCACATCAAGTGTGTTCTCGGACGCATCTTCAACGGTCGTCGATTCATCAGTCCGCTCGAGCGCGGGATTCTCAATTAACTCCTGCTCAATCTTTTCATCCAGCGCCGCTTGGGCCATCTGCAAAATCTCCATCGACTGAATCATCCGAGGAGCCAGTTTCTGGGTTTGCTTTTGCGATAGATTTTGACCGAACGATATTTTCATACAACTCTTCTGAAGAACTAAACCGAAGCCAAGATGCGATGTACTTTTACCGAATCTACCGAACCGCGTTAAGACGTATTCGCCGCGGTTAAATCGCTTGAAAGGGCTTGATGGGCGCATGCCATTAGCGGCCCGCCTCGGTACACTCCAGTTTACCGCTTAAAAACATGAAGAAGACGAATCCAGACCAAAAAAACCGTTTTCGCCGACACTTCTCCCCCTAAAACCATTCATTTTCTAACAAAGCCGACCCTAGCTGGGGAGAATCTCGCCCCTGGGCCTCGATCCCGAGAACTGCGTAGAATTGCAAGTTTGCAAAAAATCTTTGAAACGACTGGAAAACTCACGATTGCCACCCTACAGCGGCTGTCGCCCAGACAATGCATCCGCCAAAATTTCTTTGTTGGTGTACTCCAGGATGCTGCCGGTCGTGATGCCGCGGGCCAACCTTGTCAGCCTAATATCGAACTCGGAAAGTAAATTGGAAATATGAAGTGCCGTACCATCCCCCTCGACTGTCGGATTTGTCGCCATAATCACCTCATCAAAGGTACCTTGGGAAACCCGACCCATTAATTGGTCAATCGTCAGTTGATCCGGCCCAATGTTTTCTAACGGCGCTATCCGCCCAAGGAGAACATGATAAAGACCTCTGTAAGTTCCAGACTGTTCCAGCGCCATCAAGTCCCGCGGTTGCTGTACCACGCAAATCAATTTTTGATCGCGCGCCGGGTCGCGGCATATATTACACATCTCGCTCTCGGCCAGATTAAAACAAATCCCACAGTACCGGACGTTTTCGCGAACCGTACGAATCGAATCGGCTAACGCAAAAGCCTCGGATTCGGGCACCCGCAAGAGATGATAAGCAAGTCGTTCGGCCGACTTACGGCCAATTCCCGGCAGTCGCGCAAGTTGATCAATCATGTTTGAGACGGAGTCAGATAGTTCGGCCATGATCTCGTGTTATCTACCTTCCCTGATTTACTCACCGGTACATCTGCTGATTGCCAACATCCATCCCGGCAACAATTAATTCTGTATTACTTAATTCTGTATCATCTAAACCGTCGGCGGAGTCAATCCCGAGGGATCATCTCGATCGTCGCCGCCCATTAACTGCTTCAGCATATCGTCCATGTTTCCGGGCAAAGGCAGATCCTCCGTAACCGACTGCATTGCTTCAAGTCGCAACTGTTGCTGTTTCTCTAGAGCGTCATTGATCGCAGCGGGCAACAAGTCCTGAATCATCTCTACATCGTTTTGCTTGGAGAGCGTGGGGTCTATCTCGACATTCAAGATCTGGCCGATGCCATTTGCCTGAACCTTAATCATTCCGCCACCAGAAGCACCAAACACCGTTTTTGATTTGAGCTCCTCCATTTGCTCCTGCATCTTGGGGCCCATCGTGCTTGCCTGCTTCATTAACGAAGCAATGTTCCCGAGTCCTTTAAACATCTCAATCTCCGACAAAAAATAAACTGTTACTGGTTCAACCGCCCCGCTTGCCTCGAATCAACGCCTTTTCGATGGAATTGGTTTAACGGAAACCGGTAATCTCGGCGTCAAACAACTCCATCGCTTGCTTAACCAATGCCACATCCTGCAATTTTCTAACCTGCTGCGAACGCGTCAGTTTGGGCTTTGGCGGAGGTTGCTCGATAGTTTTTTTAGACAGCAAAAACTCCACACGAATCGCTCGCCGCATAACTTGCTCAAGCACTTTTTCAAAACGCACGCGGCGTTCTGGTTTCATGCAAAGCTCTCGACTAACCTTCTCTCGCAAGGTTACTACCAATTGGTCAGGGCCTAGCATTTCGACCGACTCATAATTAGACGCCATTTCAGCCGTCATATCGCCCATCGTTTCGAGTACAGTTTTCCAGTGAGCGTCGATTGTATCCGAATCCGGGATCGACAAACTGGCTTCTGATGGTGAGGTGGACTGCTCATTGGGTACTGGCAATTCCCCTGTAGCCTGACTTCCGCCTGGCAATACCTGATCGGTTAAGGACGCTTTCTCAACGGGTACATCAGCAACCTTTATTTCCAACTCCTCTGCCGAATCCTCCAAGTTCCCTCGCATCACCGGATTGGGGGCAACAACTGTTGAATCGGCCTGGACCGCTTCCCCAGCCGAAGTCGATGGATTCTCTGGGCTACGTGCTATTTCGTTTTTTTTTGAAACAGCCTGCTCGGACACCCCAGTGCTATCGGCTCGTCTCATTTCAACGCGCCGACGTGGCGTCGCTTTCACAGAGTTGCTTTTTGGTTCTGATAGTTGGGCAACTAATTCAGAAATCGTCTCTAATTTCTCGAGATTGCAAATCCGAACCACCGCGGCCTCCAGCAACGTTCTACCGTGAAGACTCGACTGCATCCGAACGACGGCCGTATCAAGCAATTGCACAATCGTGAGGATCGTCTCCAAACCGATGGCATCCGAAAGAACTTTCAAATGTTCGAGGTCGCCTTCACTGCAATTAAGGAAGGTATCAGGACTGCAATCGACGCTCGCAACCATCATGTCTCTAAAATAGCCCAGTAATTGATCTGCCAATTGCCCCACGTCGACGCCATCGGTCATTCCGTAATGAATCAGATTCAGCGCGGCCGTCGGGTCAGCATTCACCATCGCAGTAGCAATATCAGCAACCCTGCCCATATCTGCGGTGCCGAGTAACTCATTCACTTCCTGAACTGAAATGGCGTTCCCGCAAAACGAAAACAGCTGCTCTAGCAATGACTGGCTGTCTCGCATCGATCCATTAGCGCGGCGAGCTAATAATGCGAGCGCCTGCTCGTCGGCATCCACACCTTCGTTGACTGAAATCTCTGCCAATCGTTTGGAAATTTCATTCGTCTGAACGGGTGAAAAATCAAAACGCTGACATCGCGACAAAACCGTGATGGGGATTTTCTGAGGATCGGTAGTGCAAAAAATAAACTTAACGTGCGGCGGTGGTTCTTCCAGCGTTTTTAGCAGTGCATTAAAAGCCTGCATCGTTAACATGTGCACTTCGTCAATGATATATATTTTATATTTACAGCGACTTGGACGAACGGCGGCATTAGAACGCAACAAACGAATCTCATCGATTCCTCGATTGCTGGCGCCATCAATTTCCAACACATCTACATCATCGCCTGCCGAAACAGCTTCACAGATGCTGCATTTCCCGCAAGGAGTTTTCGTGGGACCTTCAACGCAATTGAGACACTTTGCAAAAATTCGCGCCGAAGAAGTCTTTCCAACCCCCCGAGCCCCAGTAAATAGATACGCGTGACCGACGCGATTCTTATCAATCGCATTGGATAACGCAGTCGCAATGTGACTCTGCCCAACCAATTCCCCAAACAGCTGAGGGCGGTATTTCAGTGCGACAACTTTGTATTGTCCGTCATCAGCTGGCGAAGGAGAATTCATCACAAAACCGTGGGCCCATAGAAATGAAAGCGCGTCAGTGGCGAACTCAGATTCTAACCGATTCACCAAGCCAGCGAGTAGGTCCCCGCCGTAGCTGATAAGCCCCCGTTTTATATGGGGGCACAAAAACACGAGCGTGACGCAGAAAAATTTCCGCAGAATTCGCGATCGCCGCTAGGTCAACGAAAAAATCTGCGGACGAGAGAGCTCCGCACAAGAGTACCCCGCTTAGGGCTGCTCCATATTTCAGGCCTGACCCATTTCACGGCTCCCCCTCGCGGAGCTCACTCACCAACAGATTTAACCCATTTTCTACTCGCACAGCGAGCTTTCGTCAAACCGTAAAACGAATTTACTTGGGTGGGAAGTCTTATCTGGACGCCAAAAAACACGCAAAATCAGAGATGTCGTAATATTTAGTCACGGTTTTTTTTGCCGTCACTTACGAAGCGTGAAACAGATGAGAATGCATAGGATTGTTGACAATGTGATTCGCAATTCGCTCAGAAATTGCACCAATGGTCATGTAGGGATTAACCCCCAGGGCCGTCGGTATCACCGAGCCATCAGAAACGTACAACCCTTCGTGGACTGCCAGTTCACCGGTGGCCGCGTCCAAATATCCGCCATTTTGATAATCAAAGACCTGACCGAGGTGATTGACGGCCCCATCGGTAGGCTCGTCTGACATTCCACAACCACCCAGCGGATGAACCGTCACCAGGTTATCACCAAATACCTTGAGGCGTTTATAGCGGCCTCCGTGTGCATTGGCTAGCTTTTCAAATTGGCGAAAAACCCGCTTCCGGTAAGAACTGGACTTCAGCCCCTCCCACTTAATCTGCCAACGCCCCATTTTCTTGACCAAGCGGCCCGCACCTTCGTCATGCCCCATCCCCAGCATCACCATCGAATGATCCAATTCGGGATCCCGTAGCAGCGCTGAAAACAGATTACTCGCCCCCCTCGGAATGGAGGAGTCTTGTATCAATAAATGTTTTCGAAAATCCTCATCGTCACAGAAATTAAGAGTCGTCTGCACGGTGGGGCCGACACGCTTGCCCGTTTCCGGATAAGCGCCAATCCCGCCGATGCTGGTTCCCGAGGGCAAGCCCGTCACAAACCCAATCGCATCTCCGTTGCCCGACCAATGCCGCCCGAGGTTCGGGGAAAATTGCAAGTCGTCGTCTTGAGAATCGAGTAAAATCGCGGCACTTGCCGGACTGCCTGCCCCAACCACCACCAATTCAGAATTGATCTCCAAGGGCTTTCGCGTCACTTGGCCATTCCGTTGTTCAATGTAGGTCATATGGATCCGGTAGTGACCGGTCCGCTTCTCAATTGAATTCACTTCCACTTGAGTGTAAATCTCAGTGCCATTGTGTTTTGCCACAGGAAGGTAATTCATAGCCAATGTATTCTTTGACCCAACATTGCAACCATTGGTGCAATCTCCACACAATGTACACGGCCGCTGAATCATTCCATGAGGATTTCTAAACTGATCGTCGAGATAACGATGGTCATACATCACGGAAACATGGGATCGGTCAAAAAAACCGGGTTGCTGACTTAACCGGTCGGCCGCCAAGCGCCTGAGCCTCACCTTCGATGTTTGGTCGGCCGGTGTCCGGCTCAAGCTCAACGCCGATGCGACACGATCATAATAGGGATGAAGCACGCCCGCTTTCTGCAAGGCAGCCGGCCACCGGCTCTGCTGAAAGACTTTTGGGTTGGGGCGAAGTGCAATGCTCGCATTAATCAACGAGCCTCCCCCCAAACCATTGCCTGAGAGAATGTTCACCTCGTCATTCATCATCAAATTAAAAACACCCAGAGGCCTGGCACGTTGACCTTTGGTAGGTCCCGCGAAGATACTGCTCGCGTTAGCCGAAATGGCGGGAAAAGTATCAGGAAACGTACCTGGCACCCATTCCTTGCCTCGCTCGAGAATACACATTCGATAACCGTCACCCAGCTTTTGGGAGATTCGCGCGGCAGCAATCGAAGCGCCATATCCCGAACCGATAACGACAACGCCAAAGTGAACGGAATCGGGATTCTGGCTGGTAAGAAATAAATCACTAATAGAATTGGCCAGTTTCCCTCCATAGGCTTGAAGGCTTTTGGAGTAATCGTTGGCGGCCCGCTGCTTTAGAACCGATTGACTAGATCGTGCTCGCTGACCAATTTTGACAAGCTTACCAAGGGGCCCGTCCGCCTGAAGTGATTGATTGCCGGCCAGGGTTGCAGCCACCGCAACGGCCGACTTCAAAGCCCCTCGACGGTGCATAGAAGACGCCCGAGGTCTGTCGGTAACAGGTTTTTTTCGAGGAGGGCGCTGGTCGGGCATGAATGACGTTACTTCCCTGTAAAGTCAATTAAAATGGCGGCCTGAAGCTTGCCACGAGAACACAGTCAAGTTGCTTCCCGCCGCTACCATGGTTATCGAACCGTTGGGCCGCTCTTCCTATGGTAAATATCGATTCAATCCATTTGTTTAGACCGAGAATGACGACGACTCGGGTCCGCGAAAAGAAAACGCAAAATCCAATTTTAACACCTAGGAAAACTTTGACGGAAATCCTAGCAAGGCAAAGCGCGCCGGAATTGAAACCTAATTTTGAATTGAATCAAACTTGGATCAAACCGAATCGCCTATCGGATACTTGCCGGACGCGCTCCGACGACAACCTGCGTCACCTTCTCTTTTCCATCGCGAATCAAGTTGACTTCAACAAGTGTTTGGGGGCGAGTCATTTCAGCCAATCGATAGAGGTGTTTAAAATTTTTCACCTCAATTCCATTCCATTGACGAATGATATCGAACGAGCGGATCCCTGCAGCAAAGGCCGGTGAACCCTCGACAACTTGCGACAGCATCGCTCCGTCAAGATCTGGTAATTGAAGCCTCATCGCATCCCGATGCTTTACTTCGACAGGTTTTACACCTAGATACCCTCGGGTCACCGCACCTTTTTTACTCAACTCCCGATAAATAAATCTTGCCGTTTCACTGGGAACGGCAAAACTGATCCCCTGAAAAGAGTCGCCAAAGATCGATGTATTAATTCCGATCACGCGCCCTTTGGCGTCGACCAACGGACCACCACTGTTACCGGGATTTACCGCCGCATCCGTTTGCAGCAAACTCTGGGTTGGGTGATTGATATCCCCTGGTCGATCCTTCCCGCTAATAATTCCCGAGGTAACGGTCTGCTGAAAACCATACGGACTTCCAATCGCCCAGACGATGGAACCGACATTGACCTGGTCGCTATCGCCCCACGTTGCCGGGACCAGATCGGGAGCATCAATCTTCAACAATGCCAGATCACTCGATTCATCTTCTCCCACTAACGTCGCGACGAACTGCCGGCGATCATGCAATTGAATAAAGATCGAACTGGCGCCGCGGACAACATGCTGATTTGTGAGGATGAATCCGTCTGTTGACATAATCACACCTGAACCCAATCCACTCTCTTCAACACGCCCAACACCGTCCTTCACCGCGTTGATGCTGACAACGCTCGGCCGCACGCTCAACGCAACCATTTGGTAGGCGTTGGACACATCGGTAAGCGACTGCCCGCCAAGATTCTCTACCGCAAACTCGTATTCCGCCATCATCTTACCGCGGGTGACGGAGTACTGATATTTTTCCACCAGTTCAGGCCCGAGAAAAAACATCCCAAGCACAAACACAATGCTGAAAATAAAAAATCCAATTCCCGTGCTGCCCGCTTTCGGTGCGTCGCCAATCGCGGGGCGTTCCCGGCGATGCCTCCGAGTCGCTGTCCTTACTTCCTCCGTCAAATCATTGACAGGAAAGGATTCGGCTCGAGCAGACACTTCCGGTTCGCTAAATGAATCTTGTTCAGGAGACGGGAACTCATTTTGTTCGTCCGGCCGCCCTGTGAAAACGACCCGCGGACGCCCCGGATCGGGGAGACGATTGCGCTGGTGATCGACGGGTGAGCCTTCAACTTCAGAAGGCTCATCTTCAGAACGCTCAAAGTCAGAAGGTGAGTCCATTTGGATCTAGTTCCCAATCGAAAGTAACAACTACTCCTTCTTAGTATACCGGCAAAACAGGGATTCGGTTTACAGAATTTAATTCCGCACGCGATAACAACTTATTTCGCGGGCAAAAACAAAAAAATAAATTTCAAGCCCAGCGATAAAATCCAATCCCACCGAGTCTCAAAATGATGAAAAGACAACTTCAAAGCGACAGAAACGCGACACTCTTCAGCGAAACTTTATTTCAAGCCGCTCAGTACCACATTATATTTCCCACTCTCACTAAGCCCCTGTTCTTCAAGGATCTCTTCGATACCCTTCCGCCCTGCTACACTCCCCCAAGCTACCAACCACGCATTAGTATCGACTTCCTGCCACCCTGGAGACTTGTATCCTGCAACTTTGGCCAATGCCAAACTACGCAAATTATTATGAATTTGCTGCTTCTCTTCCTGTTTGTTGTTTACATCGCACCACAGCATCCATCGCACTAATTCACCCACAAGCTTTGTCGCGTCAGTTTTATTCCATGAAATGGCAGGAAGAAACAGAGCCCCTTCCTTCCAGGGGACATCCTTCGCCATCGCATCAAATACAAGCGATTCAACCACCGACGTTGCGACTTCTTCACGTTTCCCTTGACCGGCAATAGCTCCCAGATAACCGGCCGCCATCCGCCGAACCTGAGGATCATTCCCCTCCACCATTACCTCGACCAACTCCTTGGGAGCAAAGGCTGTGATGACCGGTGCCAAGGCTGCTGCAATCTGAGGTACTTTCCATGCAACTTCCAGAACCTGATTAGCGTTAACATCACCCGAATTCGCTTTCATTTCCTCAACAATTCGCATCCCAATCGGGCGTCCCAAACTGGGAAATTGAGGAATTAAATTGGCCTTTTCAATTAGCCCATTGGTCGTCTTCGTCATGGAAACCCTCGCTGCCGCGGCCCAAGTTCGAACGACCGAATTTTGCAAATTGTTCGCATGAACATTTAAAAGATATTCATCAACGTCCTGCCCTCCAATTTCGGCTAACGCCGCAATAGCCCAGCCTCGCTTGGGAATACACTCGTCTTTTTTAATGACCGCCAAGAGCTTTTTGATCATGGTCTCGCGATTCGCATCGCTCTCTTTCGTATTGGCAAGAATCGATTTGATCGCCGTTTGCGCCGTTTTTGATGTCTCAAGTTGAGCAATCATTTCATCCTGTGATTCGAGGACGGTTGGCTCAGCAGCAAATGCTGGAACAGCCAAGGCGCCTATCATCAACACGGCCACGATCGCCGTCACTCGGGAACGCCGCACAACCAACATTCCCAGAAACCCAAAAACTAAGATGCCGGTCGTGTAGGAGGCAGCCCAACTGCTCTTCTCAACTGGCTCGCCAAGACTACCTTCATTTCGCGTATTCACCACTTGCGAATCAACCTCGTTCCAGTTAACTGAGCCAACTTTTAGCGTGCCCTCTTTCTTGGAACCCGGACCGAAACGATTGGCATCATAGTTCAGCGTATTATTTCGGTTGCGAGGCATGCGATAATTGGCAAACGTCAAATTCTCCTTCGCAAGAACTTCTCTAGGAAAATCGCCATCCACAACCGTGAGCGTCATCGATTTCAATAATTCAAGTCCTGAGGCAACAGTTTTCTCTCGATCAACCTTTAAAGCCATGGCGTTCTTGCGATCGATATCTGGCCCGCGGAGACCAAAATGCTCTCCAATATTTAACAACTCTTTTTCCTCTTCCTCGTGGCCGAGGGCAAGCGTGCCATCCGCGACCGCCAGTAAATCAGACGCAAAGAGCTCTTTTGCTATCCCGTTTTTTGGCTCTGGATTCCGAGATTTCACAAGTCCATCTCGACGATACTTCGGAATGTCTTTTTCCGTTCCACCGATAATCCGCAGCGGCAACGGACGTGTGACGTTGTTAAACAAATCGATTCCGCTGACCTGGCGGACGACATACTCCTCCGGAATCGCCCGAATTTTCCGAGGGCCATCGGTCAACAAATAAACAACGTTCCGCAACTCGCCCTTGTTGAATGCCGACAATCTCATCGGCACGACCAACTCTTCAGATTTGAAACGAAACCCCATCCCCTGAACGTTCCCATCGAAAACACTACCGTCGGGCAAATCAGGTTTTACTCGACGCTGACCGGGCTGTGGATTGACAGCGGCCCGATCGCCAACTTTTGTTTTCACCGCAACAAAGCACCAACCTTCAGAAATGTAATCGGCGGTAACTTTGTCCATCCCCTCTGGATATTTATAACCGTTTTTGTCCATCCATTTTTTCAGGGCTTCGGCGGAACCTGCAGAGAGGACAGCAACCTCATACATCCCAACGGCTTCCTCTTTTAAAACCTGGACAGAATCCGTCTTCATCATCAACGGTGTGTCCATCGCCATCCCCCCGGCTCCACGTCTAAGAAACGCCATCTCAGGTCTGGGCCTTAAATCAACCACAATTTCTGGCGGGTCTATCGCGTTAGCAATTTGTTCAAACGTGTTATCCGCAACTTTTCTCAACTCAGGCGGATTGGGAAACGGAATTAACATTCCAAAATTATCAACCTTCCCGGAAAACCCTGGGCGGATCACAAATGTCTCCACGCCGTCTTTATGGAAAACGTAAGTTTTCTGAAGCCCGATTCGCGTGATCGGCGATTGATTTCCAATAGAAATTGGAGGAACCATCCCGCAGGGATCGGCTTGCACTTGAGACAGAATCAACAAGCCCGCGATTGCTGAAAAACAGATGGTAAATATATCTCGTTTCTTCATTACTGAACCTGCTGTAAATGACAATTTAATTTGTTTACTTTTCTCAAAAAACGCGACGCATAATTGGCTCTAAACCGACAGCTCGCATCATAAAACCGAAGGGCAACTACGCCGACTGGCAGTACCGCTATGACTTGCAACTCGAATTCACTTGTATCGCCGTCACTCGGGAACGCCGCAAAACCAACATTCCCAGAAACCCAAAAACTAAAATGCCGGCTGAGTAAGGGGCCCCCCACCAGCTTTTCTCAACTGGCTCGCCAAGACTACCTTCATTTCGCGTATTCACCACTTGCGAATCAACCTCGTTCCAGTTAACTGAGCCAACTTTTAGCGTGCCCTCTTTCTTGGAACCCGGACCGAAACGATTGGCATCATAGTTCAGCGTATTATTTCGGTTGCGAGGCATGCGATAATTGGCAAACGTCAAATTCTCCTTCGCAAGAACTTCTCTAGGAAAATCGCCATCCACAACCGTGAGCGTCATCGATTTCAATAATTCAAGTCCTGAGGCAACAGTTTTCTCTCGATCAACCTTTAAAGCCATGGCGTTCTTGCGATCGATATCTGGCCCGCGGAGACCAAAATGCTCTCCAATATTTAACAACTCTTTTTCCTCTTCCTCGTGGCCGAGGGCAAGCGTGCCATCCGCGACCGCCAGTAAATCAGACGCAAAGAGCTCTTTTGCTATCCCGTTTTTTGGCTCTGGATTCCGAGATTTCACAAGTCCATCTCGACGATACTTCGGAATGTCTTTTTCCGTTCCACCGATAATCCGCAGCGGCAACGGACGTGTGACGTTGTTAAACAAATCGATTCCGCTGACCTGGCGGACGACATACTCCTCCGGAATCGCCCGAATTTTCCGAGGGCCATCGGTCAACAAATAAACAACGTTCCGCAACTCGCCCTTGTTGAATGCCGACAATCTCATCGGCACGACCAACTCTTCAGATTTGAAACGAAACCCCATCCCCTGAACGTTCCCATCGAAAACACTACCGTCGGGCAAATCAGGTTTTACTCGACGCTGACCGGGCTGTGGATTGACAGCGGCCCGATCGCCAACTTTTGTTTTCACCGCAACAAAGCACCAACCTTCAGAAATGTAATCGGCGGTAACTTTGTCCATCCCCTCTGGATATTTATAACCGTTTTTGTCCATCCATTTTTTGAGAGCTTCGGCGGAACCGGCTGAGAGAACTGCTACTTCATACATCCCAACCGCTTCTTCTTTTAATACCTGCACCGAATTCTTTTGCATCATCAGCGGTGCGTCTTCCATCATCGCCGCCTCTGGTATAGCTCCGCTGATGGACTTCATCACCATCCGGAGCCTTAAATCAACAACCACTTCCGGCGGGTCAATTGCATTAGCAATTTGTTCAAACGTATTATCCGCGACCTTTCTAAGCTCAGGCGGATTGGGAAACGGAATTAACATTCCAAAATTATCAACGTTCCCGGAAAAACCGGGGCGGATCACAAACGTCTCCACCCCGTCTTTATGAAACACATAAGTTTTCTGTAACCCAATGCGCGTGATCGGCGATTGATCCCCAATATAAATTGGAGGAACCATCCCGCAGGGATCGGCTTGCACTTGAGACAGAATCAGCAAGCCCGTGATTGCTGAAAAACAGATGGTAAATATATCTCGTTTCTTCATTACTGGACCTGCTGTAAATGACAATTTAATTTGTTTACTTTTCTCAAAAAATCCGACACATCATTGGTTCTTAACTAACAACTCGCATCATAAAGCCGAAAGGCCAACTACGCTGACTGGCAATGCCGCTATGACTTGCAACTCGAATTCACTTGTATCTGAATTCATCAACGAATTGAAACGAACAGGAGTACTAGGACGTCGCCTTGGTTCGCTCCAATTCGATCTTTACTTCGATTTCCCCCTGACAATCCTGAGCTCCGTTACTAATCCAAACGTGCCCAAGTGATTGCCAACCCTCTCCATCCCGCTGGATCGTGAACCACGGTCCTGCAACAAAGTGCACACCTTCGAGTCACAAACGAATCCACGCATGATTCAATCCGACGCGTTTTACTGTTCCACTGGTCACCAATGGCTGAAGCTCTTTGGTTGACATCGAAAATACATGCCTGCGATCGAACGGTACTCGAGTTGGCTCAATCCAGGTTCTCACCACACCCTGTTCGTCGGTAACACGAATAGAAATTTTGGCATGAGAACAAGCAAGCTGCTCTCCCAGAAATCCAACCCAATCAGCGTCTAGAGTTCCAAATCCATTCACATTGATCTGCCGCCTAGTTTGACCGCCGAAAAAAATCAGCTCTTCAAGTGCCTCGTTCGTCTCGGCCATAGGACCGCGTCCGACCGCGGAAATAAGCTCCCGATAGCGGACATCCGAAAGCTCACCGGTAGGATGGCGACTCGCAGCACAACCGGATGCACAAAGCAGTGCACCGTGCGCCTCAAATTTAGCGGATTCGCTATGGGAAAATTCATGCTCTTGTGGAAAGAACAGCTTCTGCTGATAGTCCTCTGCGAATCCAAGAAAACTTGATTGAGCTGGCAACTTAATCGGAGGAACTAAACCCGAGCTCCACTCCTCAGTATTTTCGCGAACAATGGAACTAACCTTGGCTTCCAAATCATCAGAAACCACTGCCGGATTGAGCGAACGATCAATTTCCATTTTGGGTGATTCGTCCTCCAGCGGGGCGCCGAGAATGTATCTCGCCACCAAACCGAGGCAAATCCCAATAAAAATTAGACTGATTCTCGATTGAGAAATTTTACGACTCATCACTAAATCACCTTACAGGCCAAATCTAAATACCCTTCGCAGGCGCTTCTCTTCCGCCCCACTCAACCCGTTCAAACGAATTTTAAAGAACGTTTTGCAATCTGCTGCAACACTTTAAATTCACGGTATTCCAAGTATAACGACTTTTTCTACAAAAAGTAAAACACTCCACGATTTCAAAACGCACAGGCCTCGTGTTTATTAGAAAAAAACAATCAAATATTCACATCATGGATTTGGATTCCGCAATCAATACGATCGCAGTGGAACAAGATTCAATTTCTGAAGCGAACGCTCAAGCCACCAGAACTACAGAACAATCCGATGGGTTGCAGATCGATCCCATTTAGAGGCTGCACTTCCCCACTCCAATTGAATACGATTTCTGCAACAACTAGAGACTCAGCCTGTAATACCCTGGAACGGCTCGGCGCGACCAAGCCACTGGCACAGCTCCACCCAACTTTACCGACGGGGAAAGATTGCCCCGAAAGAGATCATCCAAGCTCGTCAAAGGTCTCACGCAAAGTCGTCACGAGTCGTTCGGCATCTCCCTCGGTAAAGACCATTGGTGGCTTGAACTTGATGACATTTCCATAGGGGCCGTCAGTGCTCAATAAAACGCGGCGTTCCTTCATGCGCTCGACCACGGCGTTGGCGAGATCGGTCGCTGGCAACAAATGATGGTGATCGAGAACCAGTTCAATCCCGAGAAACAATCCGCTCCCACGTACGTCACCAATACAGGGAAACTGAACTTTCAATTCCCCTAACTGCGCCAACAGCCAGTTGCCGATTTTTGCCGCGCTTTGCTGAAGTTGCTCTTTTTCAATCACGTCAAGGACGGCCATCCCGACAGCACAAGATACCGGATTTCCTCCAAACGTATTAAAATACTCCATTCCGTTATCAAACGCGTCGGCAATCTCACGTGTCGTCACAACAGCGCCAAGTGGATGCCCGTTTCCAATCGGTTTTCCCATGGTCACAATATCGGGAACGACATTGTGCTGTTGAAATCCCCAAAAATGGGATCCCACTCGTCCGAATCCAATTTGAACTTCATCGGCAATACATACACCACCGGCTTGCCTCACGTTTGCGTACAATCGCTCAAGATAGCCCACCGGCAAAGGAACCTGCCCACCGCATCCGAGAATTGACTCAACGAGGCAACCAGCAATCGTCCGTCCGCCCGAAGTTGCGACCTCCAGAACTTGACGGGCCATCGCGGCATAAGCCGCGCCACACTCCGGTTCGTGAGATTTATAGGTTCCTCGGTAACCGTCGGGAATTGGAACAACGTGTGTCCCAGGCGGCTTACCGGCTCCGCCCGAGCGAGCGAATTTATAGGGGCTTAAGTCGATTAGCGAACTGGCGTGCCCATGATAGGCATGATCAATCACGACAAAATCCTGATGGCCGCGGAATGCTCTGGCCAGCCGAACTGCTAAATCATTGGCTTCACTGCCGGAATTAACGAAGTAACAAACGTCCAGCCCATCGGGCAAGGTGGAGGCCAAACGCTCGCCATAGCGAACAATATTTTCGTGGAGATACCGCGTATTGGTGTTGATCTGCCCCATTTGCAAGGTAGCCGCATCGACAACTTCAGTCCGGCAATGCCCAACATGGCAAACGTTATTCACACAATCGAGGTACGTCACGTCGGAAGGATCAAATAAATATTGGCCGCTGCCACGCACCAAGTGTAACGGTTTCTCGTAAGCCAAACTCAACGACGGGGCAATATATTTTTCCCTTAGGCGCTCGATATCAATTGAATCCAGCGAGCCGCCAGAAGTGTTTTTCGCAGCAACTCCACTGCAGGCGCGGGAAAGATTGGAGTGAACCATCGAGACATTGAGCGTAGAAACCACTTCAAGTGCCGCCCAGGCTGGCTCTTCGGAGATGCAAAGGTACTCGTTATCCGGCTGCTGTGCATGCTGTTCGGATGCTAAACAAACACTCTGGCAAAGCCGCATGCAAATCAACGGAAACAACACGGACAATTCGAGTTCGCTTAATCGAGAACTCTCATGATAACCGGCAACCAGCTCGCACATCGCCTCAACGGGTTCCTGTTTTCCAAGAATGACGTAGGCAGCACAAATCGCTAGATCGAAAACTGTATGCGAAAAAAGAACGTCGCCAAAATCAATCAAACTAATCAATGCTTGATTCGTCACCCCATCCTGATAAACCAAAATATTGTAGTCGTTGGCATCATTATGAATCACCGACCGCGGAAGTGAACTAATCCGCGATTCAATTTTTTGATAGTGAGAAATAAAGGTACCCAGCAGAGCCCGCTTCTCAGCGTCTTCAAAATTCGGACCAATTCTTTTGACAATCTCCGCTGCATTTAAAAGATCCCATTGCAAATCTCGCTGGGCGGCAACACTGCTATTGAGTGCAGCAAGACTCTTATCCAAAGAACCGAGTTGGCGTCCAAGCTCTCTCAGCAGGGCAGGTGAGTGCTGCTCAAACTCCGCCAAGGGCACGCCCTTCAAAAAACTGATACAGCGGACTTGGCAAATCTGTTTCGCTCCGCTCTGAACCGCCACAATTGTGCTGCCCGCTTTTGAGCGAGTTAATTTCGGAACCTCGAACGCGTGCGGTTCGGTATCTGCTAATCCGCCAGCGATCTGAATTGCAGCGTTTTCCAACGCTAAGACATTTACGGAGAGGTCCGGATTGGAAATTTTTATCACAAACTCACCGGCCTTTGCGGTGATCTTGAAATTCTGATCCCGCTCGCCAGGCAACTGGGTCGCGATGCCGAAGATCCCAAAATGTTCGCGCGCGATGCTGGCGGCTTCATCCAAAGAAAAAGATGGCTTTTTACGGATATCTTCCACTGCTAATCACCCATATCTGAATTCGCCAAAATTAGAAACGCAAATTGCAAACTCGATCGCCAAGAACCAGCGAGCTCAACTAAATGCCCTCATGCTACATTCGTCACCTGCGCGACGTTTCTTTCTTAACGCCTGCTAGGCTCAAAGAAAAACAGCCATGTGAAATCTCCCTAAGCAGCGCGGCGGTTGGCAACCACACGCTGAAATACATTCTCAACTTGTCGTGTTAACAACTTAGGATCAAATTCTGCCTGAACCATTCGCCGGCCATTATCCCCTAAACGTTGACGCTCCGACTCAGAGGCAGCCATCTTGATAATCGCATCCGCAAGCGCTATTGGATCTTTGGGAGGCACCAGTAATCCATTTTCGCCAGGACGTACAATCTCAGGCAATCCACCTGTACGCGATGCCACAACGGGAGTTCCCGCCGCCATCGACTCCAGCGCCACCAACCCCAATGGTTCTTCAACCGATGGCACAACTGTCAAATCAAATGCCGCCATGAAATCCTGAATATTCCATCTCAGTCCAAGCCATTTTACATGACAAAATATCTTATCTCGTAATTGTATCGCTCGCAATTTCTTGACATAAGCCTCATTCCGATTGAAACGACCCAACAGCACCAACTTTAAATTGGGAAGCTCCCTGACGACTCTGGACAAAGCCTCGAATAAATAAAGATGCCCTTTCCTGGCGACAACCTCGCCGACAACACCCACTAAAAATTCGTCCCCTTTAAGTCGCATCTGTCGTTTTACAATCGTGATATCCAGTGGCTTCACATGCTTGAACCGCTCAAGATCAGTGAAACAATGCACCTTCTCCATTTGACGATTCGCAACGCGATTGACGCGACGATGATAATCATAAGTCGCCTGAGAATTGGCAATCACATAGTCATTCATCCGCCAATGGAGCTGGAACGATCGATTATGCGCCGTCGCAACCACCGGGACTCCAGTCATCAAGCGTAAGATAACGCCAAACGCGTGCCCCCGACTCATATGCGTGTGCACGACGTCGATTTGGTTGTCTTTGATCCACCGCGCCACCCGATTGATTTCTGATGGACTTCGGCTCAACTCAGACGCCAGAAAATGAATTCTCGGGTCGACGTTATCTTTGATCCACCCATCAGATCGCCCAAGAATTGTAACTTCGTGACCTAACGCGATCAGCTGTTCAGAAACAAACTTACAATAAGTCATCGCTCCGTTGACCGTCTTCCCCGAAATGACCTGCAATATCTTCAACTGCCAACTCCTTTGAACTATGACCGCTCGAAAGATAACAATTGTGTGACTTTTTTGCTGCGCAATTACTGCTAGCACTTAGGCAACTTCAAAGCACAGGATTAAGCCAAAAAAAACGGGAGCCAGCGTATGACCGGCTCCCGTTGTGTTATTCAATCTCCACTCAAGCGGTAGAGGAAGGTTCGATTTGCTTAGAATCCTTGACCTGTAAAGAAGGCTTCTTCATTTCCAATCAAGACGATTGCCGCACCAAACCCTGTGTCCGAGACATTAAAGAATGGACCCGTGAAGCCATTCGTTAAGCCATCAAGTCCAAGAGTGAAATCTCCCCCTGGGACGGCAAAGTTCTGGAAGTCAGGAATTGGCAACTGAAGTGCGTTGCTGGTCATCGACAGGTTCAGATCCGCCGTTCCAAATGCCACTGGAAATCCGAAGATATCGAAGCCATTGTTGATTGGGAAGAAGATACCCGGGGTGTCGGCCGGAAGATCAGCTCCAGCCAAATCAGCAGGATCTCCGTTACCGTTAACAAAGATCTGACTCTCGTAGTCCCGAATGTAGAACTCTTCGTTGTTGATCGCTTCGAGGGCAAACTCACCAGCTGTATTAAGAGCAGTTCTTGGCCCTTCGAAAATACCCGTTCCAAGTCTTGGCAACGTATAGTCTTCCGAGCCTCGATCGTTACCAAAGAACGTGTTGTTATCCATAAAGGCGTTGATCGTCGCCGAGTTAAACGTATTCAAGCTAACTCCTCGCTCAAAGTTATCAACAAAGAAGTTGCTGACAATGTTGGTCGAGATAGTCGAGTCATCCAAGGCATCGATATTCAAGCCATCCAAGTAGAAAAGCTCGTCAACATTCGCAGTTCCGTTTAACGGGAAAGCTGGGTTGTCAGCTGGATGATTACTTCCACCCGCACCGTTGTTTGAAATAACGTTTCCAGTTACTTCAACCAGCATTTGTGCGTCACCCTGAGCCGAAATATCAACTCCGTTGAGGACGAAATCTCGAATCGAGTTGTTTTCCAAAGTGACTTTGGTCAAGTTATCAAGATCTCCGTCTGACACCTGAGTGAAAAAGCCGTATTCGAGTGGCAAGTTTGGCAACAGGGCATTGAATTGTCCAGTGAACACCCCACGTCCTTGAGCATTGATATCGATACCAACCGTTGGACCACCAACGAAGGGAGTGTTATCAGCTCGACCGCCAACACTTTGCGGGCCGTTAGAACGAAGCGTTGAATTCTCCACTGTCAAATCGGTGTAAGTATCAAACCCTGTGTCCAGTGTAATCGCTGTGTTGGAGAAAATTGTCACATCATCGATTCCAACTCGGTTGATCAACTCAGAACCGTTGTTGCTGAAGTCCATCGCGATACCACGCTGAGTAGTCCGATCACCGGCCGCCCCTGGGGCTCCGATCGTCACGTCTGCGATATCGATTCCAACAAGAGCATTTCCGCTACTGTCGACCAAAATACCTGTCGTTGGAACGATAATGTCAGTTCCACCCGGGACGATGATTCGACTAATGGCATTGTTGATATCCACGTTTTGAATGCTCGCCTGAATCTCACCCTGCGGCTGACCGTTGATCCCCTGAGCTACCAGAGAGATACCGTTGCCACCACCGACAGCATTGCCAAGAAGTGTCATCGGAAGCGCACTGTCTGGGTCTCCAATCGTCGCTTGGATCAGGCCACTATTGACTGCACTGAGGTTAATACCATCGTTCACGTTGCTATCAATCTCATTGGTGCTGGCGATATTGATCCCGAGAGTCGTTCGAGCACCCACTCCGTCAACTCCTTCGATACGTGCTGCAACACCGCGAACACCGCCGCTCAAGGTCTGGTTAGCAATGTTAACCATAGCATTATCGCCACCGTTATTCATAAAGATCTGAATATTAGCGAAGGCTCCGTTGTTGGAGATGGTACTTGTACCACCTTCCGTCGTTGCGATGTTGATAACATCTGGATTAGCGGTCTGCCAGTTTTCAAGTAACAAGCCAGCACCGTTGTTTTCAGTGATACTCGAGTCTAGCAGAGTAAAGCTACCCAAGCCCTGGTTTAGGTGAACACCGTGACTAGCATTCCCAGTGGATGTGTGGCTTTGGATTGTAAACCCAGCACCCGTTGTGTTAGCGTAGTTTTCGAGGTGAAGACCACTTCTCAGATTGTTATCCGTGCTGTTACTGAGAATGGTAAGCGATGCTGGATCGTAATTCCGCATCTGAATACCGTCTAGGAAGTTGTTAGATGCAACATTCTCTTCAATCGTGATATTCTGATTCGTATCAAGTGCGTTGCGAATGAACAAACCACTTCCATCGTTGTTGTCCAGCAAGTTTCGAGCAATGTTAACATCGCCGGTTACACCCGAGAGGAAGATACCGTGTGAGTCTGCTGCGGAAATGGTGTTATCTCGAACACTTGTTCCCTGACCATTTCCAAAGACACCAAATTGAGCGCCCGTTGCGTCAATGTTAATTCCGGCAACATCGTTGTTGTTGGCCAAGGTTACAACCGCAAATCCACCAGCATTGGAGATCGTTGGTGTGACCCCAAGTGGGTTGGTGCAAAGCTCGAAGAACTGTCCATTCTGAATTGGAATTAAGATGGCCTGTCCATTCCCCCACAGTCGCTGATTATCTTGCAACTGGACTCCAGCATCCATGTTCCGATCAGTTCCGTCTCCCGAATTAACAAGAATGACATCGCCTGCAGCACTCAAGTTTTGAGCTAAAAGCAGTGTGCTGTAAGGACGCTCCGCCGTTCCATTTTCAACAGATGCGTCGGCGTTGTTATCGACATGAATGACATTGTAAGCCGCACCCGTCGTTGGATCCATCGCCAGAACAACGTCCTGATTAAAGACAACGATATGATCGTTTCGAACAGATGTTTCTAAGTCGCGGCCAAGCCCAGCGTATTCACTTCCACGGCCGCCAGCGTTTGCTCCAAAGACCCAACCCAGACCCACAACACCCGTCGTGTTAAATCGGTCATCCTGATTGACCTCGAGATTGACCATCATGCCTCGCGTGCCTTGAAAACCCAATCGGACTTTTCCACCACCGAATGAGTTAATCAAGTCTGAGTTGTAACTATAACCACCGATGTCAAGAAAACCGTTTACCCCAGCTAGTTGCTTGGGGCGTGTTCGAAGCGTCACATCGAAGCCCGATAGCGCACTGTCAATTCCAGGAATGATAACGATCTCGTTACCCACAAAGCAATTTAAGCCAAGGGGATCGCCATAAGAGTAGTCCTGCACGCCAGTCGGAAAATAACCGTTGACTAACAGATCCCACTTTTCTTTCTTGATTTTTCCACTGATGCCGACCTGGTGAAAAGTGTGCGAAAAGTCTTCTTTTCGATCACCACTGTAGTCATACCAAAGTCCAAAGCTCACATCCGCCTGAGCAGCCGGTATTGAGAACACACGCTCCACACCAATGTTGGCGAAGGCACCGCCGCCCTCACTTACATTGTAGTGAATCTGGCTTTCCAACAACCAACGGCCATCGAATCGGTCTTCGAATAGTCGGGTTTTGCCGCCGATTGTAAAGTAGGTTCCACTCCAACCAAGGCCTTGGTCTGCCAAGTTGGTTTCAAACCACAATCGTCCCGGTATCCCACTCGTTGTGGGGCCCAGCAAGTCACCTTGGACTGGCTGATAAGCCGATTGGGCAGATGCTCCGTTATGCATTGATTGCATTATCTGAGCACCTGCGGTGTTACAGGCAATGATTGCCAAGGCAATGCAGAAAAGGCTCAATCTTATCTTCATCGATGTCTCCCGAGACGAATCCCGACGCTTTCAGGGCTAGGTTATCCACGATCTCCAGCGCAATAGGCGCCCGAAAAAGTAGTACATGTGGTAGAAAGCATCGACACAGAAAGATCAAACTCATTAGAATTTCCGGTATGATTCGTATGATTGTTACAATTTAACAGCCATAAAGACTTAAAATCCGGTTTGCAAGCATCGATTCTGCTTGCAGATTAGTCGCAGAGGGAGCAATTCAAGCAAATGTGCTTGTACCGCCACGCTTATCCATCACGAAGCCACCGGGAACTTAAAAAGTGGCTCAATGATCCCGCCGGCTTCAAGGCGGGAACATGCGATGAAACTCTCGCTATGCATTACTAAACCTTAGTAATGCATATTTCTTTTTTCCACTTCGAAGGACAATCACCGTTTCGCTCGTCAAATCGGCGACGGTCAATCGTCGATCAATTTCGCCAACGCGGCGGTTATTAATATAGATGCCCCCCTGCTTGATCGAGCGGCGGGCTTCGCCGTTGGATTTCATCAAACCTGATTTGACCAACGCATCCATTATCCCAAGGCCTTCACCGGATAACTCAGTCGCGGAAAGTTCACAATTGGGAACGTCGGCAAAAATCTCAATCAATTGACGATCATCGAGATTTTCAATTTCGGCCCCGAAAAAGATCTCTGTCGCCTGGAGCGCCGTCGACAATCCTGATGAACCATGAATCAGCCGAGTCAGCTCCTCGGCGAGCTTTTTCTGACTGGCTCTTTGCTCGGGAGCCGAAACACATAATTCATCCAACGCCTCAATTTCAGAACGCTCCAGCTCGGTCAGAAAACGAAGACATGTTCCGGTATCCTCATCGGCCACGTTAAGCCAATACTGATAAAACTTGTAAGGGCTTGTTCTTTCCGGGGACAACCAAATCGCACCCGACTCTGTTTTTCCCATTTTTGAGCCGTCGGTTTTCGTGAGCAGCGGGCAGGTCATTCCGTAGAGTTGAGCCCCCAGCATGCGGCGGCCAAGATCAATCCCCGCAGTAACATTCCCCCACTGGTCACTTCCCCCAATCTGCAATTCGCAGCCGTGCTCTCGATTCAAATGAACAAAATCGTATGCCTGCAAGAGCATATAGCTAAATTCTGTGTAACTTAAACCCGCTTCACTTGAGAGTCGGCTTTTCACCGAGTCTTTCCCGAGCATCACATTAACCGGGAAGTTTTTCCCGACGTCTCGCAAAAATTCAATGTAGCTAAAGCGACTCATCCAATCGTTGTTGTTGACCAACATTGCCGATACGTCCCCGCTGTCAAAGTCGAGAACATGTCTCATCTGGGATTCAATCCCTGCGAGATTGGCCGCTAATTGCTCCGGCGTTTGCAGATTTCGCTCGGCGCTTTTCCCGCTCGGGTCTCCGATCATTCCTGTCGCCCCCCCGACAATGGCAATCGGCCTGTGGCCCGCCTTTTGAAAACGGCGCAACATCATTAACGGCAGCAAACTACCGACATGAAGACTGTCAGCAGTCGGATCAAATCCAGCGTAAACCGTCCGCGACCCCGAAGACAACCAACCGGGCAGTAACTCATCCGCGGTGGTCTGATGAATTAATCCTCGCCACTGGAGATCTTCAAAAATATCGTTCATTGTTATTTTCTAAAATTCGGAATTGCGTGAAGGTTAAGATAACTTGCTCAACGTTGTACTGGCAAGGTGATTGTATTTTGGTCGGGGTGTTTCGTTGCCAAAGGACGGAAAAAATATTGCCAAGCAAGCGAAGACTGGCATGGAAGGCTTTAATAATCTTCAAAACGCTGCAGCCGGTCGCTCACGTCTTTTCGCCAGATGCATTATCATGGCACCGAATCAATCCAACGCATTGCCTACCGTTGACTGTCCTTGCCCCGATCAACGGCTAAGCTGAAACATGTAAAAAACGATCGGTTTTCCGAGTTACTGTTTTGCTCTCCATGGATTGTGGTGTTTGTTTTTCTATTCGCATGGCCATTCGCGGCCTCGTTTTACGGGAGCCTTTGTCGATTCGACCTGATCCATCCTCCGGAATTCATCTGTCTTGAAAACTGTCACCGCCTTGCTTCAGAGATAAACAGCCAACAAGGGTTTGGCCTAGCACTGACCAACACCTTCGATTGCTCATTAATTCCCCTCTCGCTGTCTGTGATTACCGGCGTTCTCCTCGCCACGCGCCTCTCTGCCAAAGTCAGAGGGCCGGCGATTTACAAAGACCAAAGGTACGGGCTTTGCAACGGTCTGGACATTCACGCCCTTGACTATAATAAAACAATCCTCCAACAATACGGCCTCCAGCCGCCACAAACGATCTCCGACCTCGATGAAATCGCCAACGCTCTGGCGCCGTTTGATCCCACCGATTGGGGATGCACTTCGATGGATGGCCAGCGATGCCGACACTACGGCTCGGACAATCTTGCTGCCTTCCGAAAAGGCGATCAATCGCTGCCAGGCAAGACGTTCCCCTTGCTCTCTCTGGAAGATCAAGAAATGTCGGGGCGCTTTACCGTCATCTTGGATGGCCAATGGAGAGTTCGAAATTTAGCGGCGTTTACCGAAAACCGTGAGGCGAGGGGAGTGGCGTCACCAGAATTTGGCGTGTGCCACTGCCAATTTCTGTTTCAGGTTCTTCGCGTGAAAATGCCGGATGGGTAAACGGTAACTTCTTTGTATTCCCCCAAGGTGCGGAAAACTCAAAAGGCGCTTGGGAGTTTGCTAAATTTTGGGTCGGCTTCACCAACCCGTCGCAAAACTGCCAAGACCTGCACACAAGGAGGTAGGATTCCGGTTTCAAGAACAGTAACGCAAGATCCCCAATTCCAGAACTACTTAGACGAGAATCCGTTATTCCGAACATTCATTGAGAGAATCTCAACCACTGGGATCAAAAACTAGAAACAACTCAATTAACGCGCGCCAACGAGGCGACTGCCCTACATGAAAAGAAAAATCTGGAACCGGATGAGCAAATGCCGGACGCAAGGGAACACCTAAGGCATTTTTTATCGACATAACCTGATCTACCACGTTGAGTTCTTACGAGGAGGAGCAAGTTAGTTTCGGCAGGTGCTTTCGGACGCCCGTTAAACGCGATAAATTCTACGGTTTCCCAGCCGATCTTCTGACTCCAACCCACAGATTACAATGCCTCTTGTTGTCCAGAAATTTGGTGGCACCAGCGTCGCCGACAGCCAAAAAATTCTTGCTGCCGCACGCAAGGCAGTTCGCGCCCATCAGACCGGCAATCAAGTCGTAATGGTCGTCAGTGCGATGGGTAAAAATACGGATACTTTGATCAGCCTCGCTCAAGAAGTCAACGAACGACCTCCCGCGAGGGAGATGGACATGCTGCTTTCCACCGGTGAACAGGTGAGCGTCGCCTTAATGGCGATGGCCATCGACTCATTGGGATATAAAGCGGTCAGCCTGACCGGAGCGCAAATTGGCATCAAGACCGACAGCTCTCATACCAAGGCTAGAATTCATTCGATCTCCACCGATCGAATCAAAACCCTCCTCGACGAAGGCAACATTGTGATCGCGGCTGGGTTTCAAGGAATTGACGACAATTTAAACATCACTACGTTAGGTCGTGGAGGAAGCGATACGACCGCGGTCGCGCTCGCTGCCGTTTTGGGGGCCGACCAGTGCGAAATCTACACCGACGTCGATGGCGTTTACACAACCGACCCGCGTGTCCTTCCCGAAGCATGCCTTGTTCGTCAAGTCTGTTACGACGAAATGCTTGAACTGGCAAGCCTAGGTGCAGGCGTACTCCATAGTCGGTCCGTTGAATTCGGAAAAAAATTCAATGTCCCGATTCACGTCCGCAGCAGTCTTAGTGACGTACCAGGTTCAATCATTGTAGACGATTCCGAGACGGCAGCACTGGCCGTGAGCGGCGCCGCATTGACCAAAGACGAAGCATTGATTTCGGTCTTTGAAGTGCCTGACGTCCCCGGAACCATCTATCAGATTTTTGCACCAGTCGCGGACAAGAAAATCACCGTCGATATGATCGTTCAAAATGTAGCCGAGAATGGAAACACAACGGTTAGTTTTACTGTCCCCCGAAATGAAGTGCAGGACGCCATCGACGCAATACATCCCTCGGTTGAAAAAATGGGAGGTCGAATTGGTCTGGTAGACGAGAACGTATCCAAAGTATCAGTCGTCGGACTCGGAATGGCGAAACAAACAGGTGTTGCCAACCGAATGTTCCAAACGCTGGCCGACGCGGCAGTGAACATGGAAATAATTACCACCAGTGAAATCAAAATCTCAGCGTTGGTAAAACGCGAGCAGGCATTGAACGCTTTGAGAACCGTTCATTCAGAGTTCGCACTCGATAAAGTAGAATCCAAAGAACCAACACAATTACCCGCTCGGGATATCTCCAACCAAGTTAACATTGCCGAAGTCATCGAACGTCTGCAACGCGATACGGGGATGGAATCACTGATGATCGACGATATTTCGCTGGATGATTCCCAATCTCGAATTACCCTTTCCAAAGTACCCAACGAACCTGGGATCGCCGCTCAACTATTCGACCGCATTGCCGCTGCGGGTGTTTTTGTGGACATGATTGTTCAGAGTTACGCCAGCTCTCAAATCGCTGACATTACTTTCACCATGCCAAGGGACCAATTTGATAATGCGATCACTGTCGCCAATCAAGTATGTGAAGACTTTGGGTGTGACAAAGTCGACTATAAGAAAACGATCGCTAAATTATCTGTTTCCGGAGTTGGCCTGCGAAGTCACACCGGCGTCGCCATCGGTATGTTTCGGGCGCTCTCAGATGCCAATATCAATATCGAAACGATGAATACGAGTGAAGTTCGGGTAAATGTCATCGTCGACGGAGATTCAGGACAAATAGGCATTGAGTGCCTTCGCGAAGCCTTTCGCCACTCACTTAGGTAACTCAAGCGTCGAGAAACGATACAAACAAAAAACGAATCGCAGGCGCAAAAAAAAAGACTCGTTGCTTAAGCGAGTCCTTGTGTATTCAAATTCCAGCGTATCGATACCGGCCAACCCCTGAAGAATCCAAGCGATTGACTTGGTCAACTACTTGACCCAGCGGTGATTTCGAAGACTGTAAGGGTCGTCGCCGACAGTCGTTTCAACATCTTCGGCTCCAGCACCTTTGGATCCGAGTGTTACTTTGGAAACACTCTGGATACTTGCCAGATTAAAACGTAGTCCATCTGCTGGTGGAATGCCGTTGTTTTCGAAAGGATTGCTTCCCTGACCGGTGATCTTTGGCCAACGACCAGTTCCACGACCTTTTTTGGCCGCAAACGCGCCGTTGACACCCTCCACTGCAAATCCGAGGTCTGCCATCGCACCCCATGTCGCTTGAGCAACAAAAGAGTTCGCAAAGACAATCGCGCCAGTATTAGGATCGATATCTCCAATAAATCCGGTCATCAGTTCTTTCTTAAACGCGCCAGTAAACGCCTGATTGAAAAAAGGTGGCATATCAAGCCAGTGCCCCAGTGCCGTTCCCGCACCACCCCGTTGTTCTAACGGAATAAACGAAGCGACAGGGTTGCTGATATCGCGCCGATAGCCCAACAGAGCATACTCGCCGTTTATATACTCAGTCTGACCAAATCCATGCAAAGGGCCGATCAGACCATTAGCATCAAATAAAGGCCCAAAACCAAGGGCATGTCCCATCTCGTGGGCAATCACAGTGACCAAAATTCCATCAGCTGTCATCGAAGGAAAATCATCGAGATCAAATGTCATTTGAGATCGAAGAGCAACGGCGAAATTACGACGACTTGAGCCAATCGTCAGAATCGCGGTCGGTCCCGCTTGACCCAGAATCCCACCCGGTCCATCAATTGGTGAAACAGTTGCATCGATCGTTAATGAACCAAGCTGATCCCGAATCGCACGCGGCAACTCTGTACTATAAGCCTGAATACGGGCTTCCCAGATCGCTTCCGCGGCTCTTACCGCAGGAATTGCTGCTGGATCCACTGCACTATAGTTAATATTAATAACGTCAGCATTGACATTACCAGGACTTACAAGAAGCGCGACTCCAGAAAGTGCGCATGCTATCAGTTTTGCTACTCTTATACTCATCTCTGCTTTTCTCCCAAACTCGCCCAACTGATTAATCAATGGGCGATTTTTGATAATTGCCAAGCTCTAAAGAGTTTGACAGTCCTGCATTCAATTAGTTCCAGTATACCTCAAAGTTAGCCCCTTGGTGTAAAATCGGGCGTTTTGGGGTATTTCGTTAGAATAGTAAAGCTTCAGACGGCCCATTTTTTGATATCAAATCTCGAAAAAATGATATGTTCGTCAAATTCCTGCTTTCTTATTCAACCCTCACAAACCAACATCCGATACTCACCTTAGCGGAATCCCTCGGAATTCCCCGGTAGTGGAATGTTAGGATTTCTCGTGGACTGCAACTGCAAATAGGCAGGAAGAAAGCAATGGCTTTGAAAAATACACTGATAATTGGTGCCCTTCTGGTTTCGTTTGTCGCCTCTGGGGTGACAGAGGGGCAAATCAACAAACCGAGTCCTAGATTCCGCTATAAAAAGCTGGAATCTGCGGAGAGTACCCGGCCGTATGCAACTCCGGGCGTCTTTGATTATGACGCTCAGGTTTTCGCACCGCTGGAATTCACCGATGGAAAAGAGAAGAAACCGAACGATGGTTTCTACATGTCTCTCGACAAGACATACACCAGTGTCTCTAAGGCGACGCGGATCGGTGAGGAGTCGGACACGATTCAAACCGGTTCAACTTACATTCAGGGATCACGTTATGATTTCGGATGGTTCTCAGACAACGATGACGGGTGGGGCTTCACCTATCAGGTCGCCGAAGGAATCTACTACTCCGCCGGTCAAGACGTGAGCGTCGCCAATCCGATGCTTGTCGACATGAATGTGTCGACATTTGAAATCAATCGCATGTTCCGTCAGTCACTCTCTCAAGGTGGATACTTTGAGCCATACATGGGTGTTCGGTACATGCACATTGGCGACAATACGATTGAGGACACCAATCAAACGGTCGGCGCCGATGCGACCACAAACCGCTTCAAGCAAAACACGACCAACGACGGGTTCGGTTTTCAAGCGGGTGGAAAGTACAATGCTCGTCAAGGCCGATGGCGAACGACGATCGATGGTTCAATCGCGACGGTTTACAACCAACAACGGTACTTCGCGACCGACATTACGAACTCATCGGCGGGGCCGCAAGGAATTTCGGAAACGTACCAGTCGGATCAGTCCTTCGTACCGATCTTGGATGGTCAGTATGAAATCGCCTACAACATTAGCCGCGACATCTCAATTCGGCTTGGTGCTCAAGCGATCTACACCTGGGCGGGTATCGCTCGGGCGAATACCGAAACGACGAATCTCAACCCGAACTCAATCTTCGGTGCTGGCGGATCTCCAACCGGGCTGTTTGATGGCAGCCACCTATCGGCTGGCTTCCTTTACGGAATTGAATGGCGACGCTAACGCCTTGCTAGATCAACGTTGCTTTTAAAACAAAAAGGGACGCGAGAACAAATCTCGCGTCCCTTTTTTTATTTGCGTTTTGCAATCGGAACCAGCATTCCAGTTTTTAGAGTGCTAATAACAACCGGCTTGGAGCTTCAAGATACCCGATGACTTCGTTGAGGAACCGTGCCGCCGCGCCTCCATCAATCAAGCGATGGTCATAGGACAAGCTAAGCGGCATCATCAGACGGATTTTCACTTCGTCTCCAACAACGACCGGCAGTTTTCTCGATCGCCCAACCAACAAAATAGCTGTTTCGGGTGTATTGATGATCGGCGTTGAATACGTTCCGCCAATCGCCCCTAAATTGCTGATCGTAAAGGTGCCTCCTCGCAAATCGTCAATTGAGAAATTACCGGAGCGGACGTTTTCGGCCAGCTGTCCAAGTTGTCGGGCCACATCAGGAATGCCGAGGTTATCAGCATTGCGTAGCGAGGGAACGACAAGCCCCCGTTCGGTATCGATCGCAATCCCAACGTTGACGTAGTCTTTATAAATAATCTGCCCCTGTTCAAGGTCGACCGACGCATTAATGACAGGATGAGACTTGAGCGCCATCGCAACGGCTTTGACGAGAAACGGCATCGATGTGAGCTTAATACCACCGGCCGCATATTCTTGCTTGCTGTTCTGTCGGATCTCCTCAAGGGCTGTCACGTCCGCGTCGTCAAAGTTGGTAACCCGGGGGCAAGTGGTCCAAGACTCGTGCATCTTCTTGGCAATTGTCTGACGAATCTTCGGCATCTTTTCGATGTGAACCGGACCATAACCATCGGATTGACTTCCCGCCGGGTCGGAGGATTGACCACCGCCTTGACGACTTCCCTCCCGAACCACTTTCAGAACGTCTTCGCGAACAATGCGACCATGTTCACCGGACCCTTGAATCGTTTGCAAATCAACGCCGACTTCCCGAGCAAACCGTCGAATCGCCGGCCCGGCGGCGACCATGACTTTTTCTCCCGAGGCTTTTTTTACCAGAGCTGACTCTGGTTTCGAAACGACCGGCGCGACCGGAGGCACGGGGGCTACGGGTTGAACCGGAGCGACAGGTGCGACAGGCTCTTGCACCGCCTCGGCTGGCTTTTCAGCGACGGGGGCGGCGGGCGCACTTTCCACAGGCGCCGCAGCGGCGGCGGCAGTCGCCGGCTCTACCGATAGAATCACCTGACCGACAGCGATGGTATCGCCGATGTCACAGTTAATCCCGGTAATCACGCCCTCCACATCCGAGGGAACAAAGATCGTCGCCTTGTCGGTCTCTAATTCCATAACTTCCTGCTCAATTTCAAGCGTGTCTCCAACGGAAACAAGTATCTCAAGCACGTCGCCAGACTCAACACCCTCGGCGATTTTGGGTAATTTAAATTCAACAGCCATAGGAAATAAATAGCCTATTTTCAACTTGTGTTTAATTAATAAATACTTGGAATATGCTGCAAGCGACTACGCGTAAAGAGGACTGATCTTGTCGGGGTTCACGCCCAAATCTTTGATCGCTTTTTCAACGGTTGCCGCATCGACTTTTCCTTGCTTGCACAATTGGTAAAGTGCCGCGACCGTCACGCACTCAGCGTCCACCTCAAAGTGCCGACGAAGGGCCGGCCGAGTTTCGCTTCGCCCCATCCCATCAGTTCCAAGTGCCAGGAACTCGTCGGGAAGGAATTGTGCGACTTGCTCACTATGCGCCTGAACGTAGTCACTGGAGGCAATGAATGGCCCTTCGGATCCCGCCAAAACAGTTTCGAGATAGCTTTTCCGAGGTTCCATCGTCGGGTGGAACATATTCCATCGCTTGCATTCTTGAGCGTCACGACGAAGTTCGTTGTAACTTGTAACACTCCAGACGTCACTCGAAACGCCGTATTGATCTGCCAGGATCTCCTGAGCTTTCAGGACACAGTTCATGATTGCTCCACTGCCAAAGAGTTGAACTCGGTGTTTCCCTTGCTCACTCTCTTTAGTGCGGAATTTGTAAATTCCTTGGATGATCCCTTCTTCACAACCCTCAGGCATCTTAGGCATGATGTAATTGTCGTTACCGACCATCAAATAATAGATCGCAGTTTCGCCATCTTCGTATAGCTTCTTGAGGCCATCAAAAATGATCACAGCCGTTTCATAATGAAACGCTGGGTCGTAGGCGCGAACCGTTGGGAATGCAATCGCATTGAGAAGACTGTGACCGTCTTGGTGTTGCAGTCCTTCTCCATTGAGTGACGTGCGTCCGGCGGTCCCACCCAGCAAGAATCCTTTGGCTCGCATATCTGCGGCAGCCCAAATTAAATCTCCAATACGCTGGAAACCGAACATCGAGTAGTAGATATAGAATGGGATCATGTTAATGCCGTGAGCACTATACGCTGTCCCCGCGGCATTAAAGGACGCCATGGAACCCGCTTCCGAGATTCCCTCTTCGAGCAATTGACCGTCTTTGGCTTCTTTGTAGTAAGCCGTTTCCGCGCGGTCGACTGGTTCGTACAACTGGCCAGCATGAGCGTAAATCCCGACCTGCCGGAACATTCCTTCCATGCCAAAGGTTCTCGATTCATCGGGAACGATCGGCACGATGTTTTTGCCAATCTTTTTGTCGCGCACCAAACTCGAGAGCAGGCGCACCGCACCCATCGTCGTTGACATCTCTTTCTTTTCACTGTCGTCGTCGATTCGCTTCCGATAGTCTTCGAATCGAGGAACTTCCATGGTCGGAACAGCTGTTGGTCGTGATGGAACCGGGCCGCCAAGCTTAATTCGCCGCTCCCGCATGTATTTCATCTCGATACTGTCTTCCGACGGTTTGTAGAAAGGTGCTTTGCCGACATCCTCATCCGAGATCGGAATTCCAAATCGTGTGCGGAATTCAAGCAATTCAGCTTCATTCATTTTCTTTTGATTGTGAGCAATATTTCGCCCCTCACCCGCTTCACCGAGACCGTATCCCTTAATCGTCTTGGCGAGGATAACCGTCGGCTGGCCTTTGTGATCTTCTGCAGCCTTATAAGCGGCATAGACTTTCTCAGGATCATGGCCGCCGCGCCGCATTCGAAGTAGTTTCTCGTCCGAGTAATTCTTCACCATTTCAATTAACTCGGGATGCTTCCCAAAGAAATGCTCACGGGTGTACTCACCCGGCATGCCCACGTATTTCTGATACTGTCCGTCGACGACTTCGCCCATCCGTTTGACCAATAAACCAAGTTCATCAGCCTCCAGAAGTGGATCCCAATCATCTCCCCAAACGACTTTAATTACATTCCATCCAGCACCGCGGAACAGTGCCTCAAGTTCCTGAATGATCTTCCCGTTTCCACGAACGGGACCATCGAGCCGCTGCAAATTACAGTTGATCACAAATTTGAGATTATCGAGTTTTTCACGACCGGCTAACGTAATCGCACCGAGGGATTCAGGCTCATCGCATTCGCCATCCCCAAGAAATGCCCAAACACGCTGACTCGAAGTGTCTTTGATTCCTCGATCATGCAAGTACTCGTTAAACCGAGCCTGATAAATGGACATGATGGGTCCAAGCCCCATTGAGACCGTTGGATACTCCCAAAAATCAGGCATCAGCCAAGGGTGGGGGTAGGACGAAAGACCGGGATGGTCCTGCAACTCACGACGGAAATTTAATAGATGATCTTCGTTTAAGCGGCCTTCCATGTAGGCCCGCGAGTACATTCCGGGGGAACCATGCCCTTGGAAATAAACCATGTCGCCATCAAAACCACTTTCGCCCCTGCCTCGGAAAATGTGATTCTGAGCAACCTCATAAAGTGTCGCCGAAGATGCAAACGTCGAAATGTGACCACCGACGCCGCCAAGCCCAGGGGCAGAAGTCGCTTTATTTGCTCGAACCACCATGGCCATCGCATTCCAGCGAACAAAGCTCTTGATCCGCCGTTCAATTTCACGGTTTCCCGGATAAGCAGGTTGCTCGTGTTTCGCAATCGTATTGATGTAAGCCGTGTTTGACTTGATCGGTAAATCGACGCCCTCGACTCGTGCACGCGCCTCGAGAACCGAAAGAAGATACTTCGCTCGGTCTTCTCCCTTGGTACTCATGATGTACTCAAGCGACTCCAACCACTCTTGCGTCTCAGCAGGATCAACATCGACTGTCTGAGTAATATAAGATTCGTTCGCATCCTCGATCGACTTGGTCGTTGACTTGATCACGTCCGACATAAAATTTCGCCTTATCACGTTGGGAGGCGCACAACTTTTACGCAGTGCTTCCTCAAAGTTTTACAACCCGACGTCCGCAATCGTTGCAGACCATTGGATTCAAATGGGTTGAGATTCTCGTTAAACTCAAAGGTCAAGATCGGAGGGATCCCAACCGTTCGGCCTAAGTGTTCTTCTACTTATCAAATTCGGCGCGATTGAGTGAATCAATGCGTCGTTTCGCGCTTGCTGGCCTAGTCCAAATAATTCTCGTAAATGGAACGCGTTTCGTAAAGCATCAAGTTTATCAAACGAGCCAAATCAACTGACTTAACGAAACAATTAACCACTGTAAAGCTCCGCAAAGGAAAACAGACTCACGCTCTACCCTTGGGCTAAAAATAAGTAACGATCTCAAAAATATTTCGCAGCTGAACAAATCGTTTAAAAAAACCGATTTTCACCTGCATTTCCACCTAAATCCGCGAATATTTCCACCGGTGAATTTACAGGAATTACGGATTCCAGCCCCTACAAAGTTCTCAACCGCTTCGTTTTACCACCCCCAATTGCCTGTGGTTCGCTTCAAATGCCTCGATTGAAGTAATCTAGGACGCTCGGTTTTTCTTTGCTCTTTCAGTGCATTTCTACCCTCGTCCGCTGTACGACCGCGTTCGGATCCATCAAACTCTTGAAACCGCTTCCAAGAATTTGGTTTACGCATTTATTTCTTGGCCGAAACCATGACAGAATGAGATTATCTTAGAGACAATACATGACTAGCTCAAAGAACATCATTGGCCTAGCCGCCATTGTTTCGCTTGGTGGATTTCTATTTGGATTCGATGCCGGAATCATTTCTGGCGTTATGAATTATGCCGGTCCATTTTTCGTACTCAGCGATACTCAAACTGGCTGGGCTGTCAGCTGCCCAACTTTTGTTGCCATGTTTGCGATGCTGATCTCTGGAAAGCTAAGCGATGTTGTCGGCCGAAAACCAATTTTGATCATTGTCGCATTTCTTTATGCACTTTCAGCCCTCTTATCAGCGATTGCCTGGTCCTTTTTCTGGTTGTGCTTCGCAAGAATGGTCGGCGGCTTTGCCTTTGGTGCTGCCCTGATCCTGGCTCCCACCTACATCGCTGAAATATCGAGTGCGGCTAATCGTGGAAAACTGGTCTCCATACAACAACTCAATATTGTGCTTGGTTTTTTTGCCGCTTTTTTGAGTAACTTGCTATTCAATGACTGGTTCGAAGGCGGAGCGACATTCTTAAGTGAGGCCAACGTTTGGCGATGGATGCTGGGCGTCGAACTTCTTCCGGCAGTCTTCTACTTCTTTTTTCTGCTCGCTGTTCCGAGGAGCCCCCGCTGGCTGTTTTCACAAGGAAGAACGGAAGAAGGAAAAGCTGTCCTTGTCAAATTACACGGCGAAACGGTCGCTGCAGCAGAAATCAAAGCGATACAATCGAGCCTGAGCGAAGAAAGTAGCGTCAAGAAAACCTCGCTTGTTAACTCGTTGGCGCAATTATTCCACCCCTCACTTCGATACATTCTGGGCATCGGCTTGCTGATTGGTATTCTCCAACAAGCCACAGGGATTAACGCGGTTTACTTTTACGCCACCACGATTTTTAAGCAAACCGGAATCGGCGTAAGCGCTGCCTTTTTCTCCGGTGTGCTGCTGAGCTTTACCTCCGTCGTCTTCACGTTGGTTGCGATGGCTACGATCGATCGCTTCGGCCGCAGACCTCTGCTACTCGCTGGAATTGCCGGAATTGCGATCAGCATGTTGGCCTGTTCGTACGGTTTTTACGGCGCCACGTATCAATTGACGAATGAGGACATCGCCGTTTTAGAGAAAGACAATGCAAGTATCGAGTCAGGCGTTTTGCTACCGATTGCTGGAAAACTTTTTGAATCGGATGTTGAATTCAAAAATAACATGAATAAGATGCTCGGCAAAAACTACGCAAAGAGCGAAGGCGACATTCTAGAAGCTGCAATCGAAATGAATGCGATGCTCGTCTTGCTGGGCGTGCTCGGTTTCATTGCTTGCTTTGCATTCTCCCTCGGTCCAGTCATGTGGGTGATGTTATCGGAACTTTACCCCAATCGAATTCGTGGACTTGCCATCGGTTGCATCGGATTCGTTAATTCGTTTACCGCCTGGCTGGTGACACAACTGTTCCCTTGGGAATTATCTAACCTCGGAAATGCAGCCAGTTTCTTGATTTTTGGAGTGATTGCCTCAGTAGGATTTTTCATCCTTCTGAAATCACTTCCGGAAACCAAAGGCAAAACACTCGAACAAATTGAAGCCGAGTTCATCAAGTAAGAATTTTCGGCGGAAGCACTGCACAACTCATATTTAAACTTAATGGGCCAGTGCTATTAGTTAAATAAAAAAGGCGAGCACGCTCGAGTGCTCGCCTTTTTCAATGGTTCTTCGAAACGTCAGGGACTCTAGCACGTTACTAAGTCACCTGTTTGTACGATGCTAAAATTACTTAACCTCAACCCAACCGGTTCGTTGGATTGGCTGTGGGTAAGAACGCGTTTGGCTCTGTGCTCGCGATTGTCCAACTGGCTCATAACTGGCAAGTCGAACAGGAGAGTACCCCCAACGCTGCTGCGTCGGCGAGACGTTTCCAGTCTGTGAAACAGTAATCGTTCCCGGGCGATAATAAGTTTGATATTCCGAGCTTAAACCCGATTCAATTTGTGGCATTGCCGGAGTCTGGCTACTTGTATTGCCGAGTTCCGGACTTTTATCCGCAGGCGTTGGCGCTGTCGGTTCGTAATAAGGTGCCTGAGTCTGGTAAGGCTGAGGCGTTGCCATGCCTTGGCCTACCGCACAAGTATTACATCCACCAGCTCCCATGGCCGTGCCGCAAGTGTTGCATCCATCGGTCACACAATTGTTGGTGATCGTTGTCACAGGAACCTTATAAGTTTCCTGCCGGTAGACAGGACGATAAGTTGTGTAGGGAACCCGCTGAACTTGATAGGTGTACGAAGTACATGGCTTCATGCACGTCGTTGTACATCCCGTTGATGGATCAGTGGTCGTTTCGGGACGGTAGGAAGTGACTGGCACTTGCTTTGAAACCGTCCGATAGGCCGTGCAGGGAACGTAGTTGACGACTGTTCGGGTGCAAGTCTGTTGACACGTTTTCATGCACTGACCCGGTTGAAGATTGTACGGATTTGCAGGGGCACAAGCAGTGTTTTTGGGAGTCCGAAAACCTCTCAGCCAGCGTCGCAGCGGGCCGTCAGCGTTAGCTTCACTCGGCAGAACTGCCAGTAGAGTAGCCGCAATTGAAAATGCGATCACAGTTGTTTTTATGCGTGACATAGTAAATTCACTCCAATGGCGTCGAATATAGCGACAGTAAAATAGTTGAGTTTTCTCACTTCGCAACTGTTCGACAGCACGAAGCTCGATCAAAGGTAGGATAGTTTTAAATTTTGAATAGACAAAATGTACGAACGTAAGTTGTAATTTTTACAATCAAAGTCGGGTCGTAACGAACAGCGAAGCTGGCAATGGTATTGAGCTTAATCCCGTTACATAAAAGCAATTCATCAGGCAAACCGTCAATTCAAAACATGACGATTATTCGCATTATCCTGAATGAATCACTCGGTGTTCGTCATGAACCCTAGTGTTGGGAAGGTACAATCGGACGCTCCCGTGAGCTGCCCATTGCAATTCGATTGAGCTCAAAGCCGATGTTGGATTTCTCTATCCCGACGCTGATCCAACTCCATTTGAACCGCCACTCCTTGGGAACCCGCTGGCATCCGTTCACGATCCTTGCGCCTCATGCTGAACCGGCCTCGCCCAAAACAATTGAAATCGGCTGTTGCCCCGCGTTTGCTTTTAACAACCCCAGACAACAACCCCGGACATAGATCCCAAACGAGGGGCAAAGTCTTGGATTGATTCCCAGCCAGCATCCCTCGAAGACTCCTTCTAAGAACCAAAACAATCGTATTGAGCTTCTTGCAGAGGTCAAGGATTAGTAAATGATGTCGAAATAAGCGGGACTTTTACTACCCGGCTAGCACTTGACACCTCTTTAAGACCAAAATGAGAGTCAAGTGTGCGTCATTGTTGGACCGTCCTCGACGGTGGTCAGAATCTTTGACAATACGTGCGTTTCCGAGACGTCCATATGCAGAGAATTCCCTAGTTTTAAAACCGGCCGCAGTGCAACCTCTTACCCAAAGATGCTTTAACTATGTTCTTCGTATTCGACGGCGTGGACGGCGCTGGTAAATCGACCCAACTAGAGATGTTTGTTCAATGGCTTGCTGAACAAGGGCACGATGTCGTGACATGCAGCGACCCTGGCAGTACCGAACTGGGAGAGCAAATTCGAGCCATCCTACTTGGTAAACACGAGACCCCCATCTCGATGCGGGCCGAGATGATGCTATTCACAACAGCACGAACTCAATTGATCCAACAAGTCATCAAACCGGCGCTGGCGCTTGGGCAGACGGTTGTCCTGGACCGATACATTTTTTCAACGGTCGTCTACCAAGGTCACGCGGGAGATCTTGCCTCCGACGACATCTGGAGCGTTAATCGAATTGCCACCGAAAACCATCTTCCCGACGCAACGTTTATTCTCGATGTGCCTGTCGATATCGCCATGTCCAGACTCGGCAAGACATTGGATCGAATGGAATCTCGAGGCAACGAATATTTCGAGCGAGTCCGCAACGGCTTTCTTTTAGAATCAGAGCGTTGGCCTGACACCGTCGACGTAATCGATGCGACGCGAGATCCCAATGAAATCCAAAGTGACATTAGAAAACTCGCGATAAAATACATCAATCGCCAAGCATCCAACTAACCGATAGGTCAGCTCTTTCAGAGATCAACAATAACATGCCATGGAATGAAATCCTCAATCACCAATCCGCGTTCGAGCGATTCCAGCGAACGATCGAACGAAACCGACTCGCGAGCACCTATTTATTTGTGGGTCCGCCGGGGATCGGCAAACGCACCTTTGCGCTCAAACTGGCGCTGGCACTGTTGTGCGAAACCAACAGCGAGTCACCACTCATGCCATGCAATCAATGCCAAGGCTGCAAACAAGCGCTCGCCGAAACACATCCTGACTTGATCCTTGTTTCTCGCCCGGCCAAAAAATCAATTATTCCCCTAGAAGCTTTCATCGGCGATAAAGAACATCGCCGTCAAGAGGGACTCTGCCACGCAATCGGACTCAAGCCTTTCCGAGGAGGCAGGAAAATCGCCATCATCGACGACGCCGACTATCTCAATCAGGAAGGCGCTAACAGCTTGCTGAAGACACTCGAGGAACCCCCGCCGATGTCGCTGTTAATTCTGATCGGTACCAGCGAACAAAGACAGCTCTCAACCATCGTCTCAAGAAGCCAGATCGTTCGCTTCGATCCACTATCCCAATCCCAAGTTCTCGAAATCCTCAACTCCAAACCCATCATCGAACAAGAGACCATCTCCTTCGTGGATCTGGCAAATGCATCGGCGGGGAGCCTCTCAACCGCAATCCTGCTGTCCGACCCAGATTGCTTCGAATTCCGTCGGCGATTGTTTCAACAACTCGCGTCGCGAGACCCGGGACAAAACGAGTTTACTAAGACGATCATCGATTTCGCCGAAAGCGCCGGTAAAGAAAACTCACTCAGGCGGGAGCGACTTATTCTGGTCGCCGATTTCGCAATCACCTTCTACCGTCAATGGATTCTGACCATCACCAAAGCTCAAGTGGATACGGATCGAGTCGATCCTCAGTTGGCCGCAATGATCGAAAATGAATTCAGTGACCCACCAGAGGATATCAACCAAACCCTCGATCAAATCGCCCAGTGCATTGAGAGATGTACCGAGATGCAGCGGCAAGTGCGCGCCAATGCTGGATTTGGCAATCTCGTCGATTCGTGGGTTCGAGAACTAGGCTGGATCAGCCGTGGCTCGGTGACTCCAAACTCCTGAAAACAGCGAACCTACTTCGTGTTTCCATCTTCGAACCAAGCGGCACACCATCCGCAATTCCATTTCTTAGTTTCGATAATACCAGCCACTTGCCGGCCGGACTTTTGAATCGAAACTTTGATTTTGCTGATAACCCGCTTGCACAGGCTTTCCGTAAACCGATGCCTCTGGCAGTGGCAGTGGCCTCAAGCCTAGGTTCGAATTGTAATAGTTAGGCGCCTGGCTGCCAGTCGCAGGAATCGTGTAGGTCTTGGAGTGGTAACCACGCGTAAATCCGGAGTAGGTCGGCAGTTGCCCCATCGCTGGCCGATTCCCCTGAACCGCTGGGTACGAAGGCGGAAAAAACGTTCCTAGGCGTTGTGGAAGATTGACTCCCGACGAATCTGAACCATTAATTGCTCGCTGAAAAACGAGCTCGATAACTTCATTGAAACTCTCGCGAACGGCGGGTTCAATTTTCAACTTCTTCCCCATTCGCTGTACACCTGGCCCATTCTTCGAAGTGGTTTCATTAAGTCGCTGAACAAATTTTAAAGACTCCACAAAATTGTGATCAGCGGTGGATCCCACGATGGGCTGAATCGTCTTGGCAATCAGTCCAGCCGTCGCATTTTCAATCTTAAGAAAGACATCCAATTGGCTAGTCGCGACGGGCTTGCCCGCTTCATCGAATTTACTTTCGGTCTTCAATACCAAAACACATTTGCCAGTCAGCTTTCGCTTGAAAATTGGACCTTCGTAACTACCCTCACCAAAGAATATGTGAAGATTATCAGTACCATAAACTAACTCAAGTTGACTGACCGTCCCAGCGCCATCATTCGTCGTCACCGTGAATGGCCCCGTCCGCTCGGTTGTCATATTGGTAATGCCCATCAATTGCCAGATGTTAACGATGACTTCTGGGTAACGAATTAGGAACCGGAAATAATCCGGATCCGCATTGATCGAAGTAACCGGAAGCTGTCGATAGATACTCGGCTTTTTTAGAATGTCGACAATTTTTTCACGCGCCTGAGCATTCAACGCTTGCAGCGGAATCGAATTAACAGTTTGCTTTCGTAAGCTCTTACTGCTGGATCCGGACGTTGACTTGTCATTAGCTTCTAGAATACCAACACCGGAAACCACCATCGCTAAGAATCCAACCAAAATTGCAAACGCAATTTTGCTCCGCCATATTGAGTGGAAATTGGGTCGATGAATCATATCTGCTTCCGTGTCAAACTTACGGTTGATCCGCGGGAACAGACCAATCGATATACGTCGCCGGCAGGCTACGCCCTAGACAAATATTCGGAATCCATAGCCGTTAAGCGACAATGAAAATCCCACGGAATCCCATCAAAATACGTCCCACTAGACGCAATGGTTCTGTAGCTTACGCAGCTTGAAATTAAACGGACAGAAATGATGCTGTCACGAAAATGCTTGCAGCTCTCGAAACGGAGAATCGAGCGGATGGCTCAATCAAAGAAAACAGCTGGAAAATCCAGCGAGGGAAAGCCTACGGTGTGAGAAACTGAGGGGATCAGTCGATCCTATTTCATAAATCCCAAACTGGATTTTGGTTTTTCCAACAAAACCACGCGTGTCGCAGTAACATGATCGAGTTGGAGCTCACTGGTATAGCCACGCTGTCCGACAATCCCAATTCGAGACCGAAGGTAACGCTTTAGGTTCATCCCTGGAGACGGGCCGACATGGTGAGTAATGCTCCCCTCTTCGTTTAGAAGCACATATTCGGATCGCCCACTTGCGCCATTGCGAATAATCTCCGATAGCCAGCCATGGGCATCGTAGGTGTTACTCAAATCCAATTCTGTGTTAACCCCTGTACCGACCGGCTGATTGGGGGCAACGCCAATCGCCACCGCGTTGCCAACGCCAGACAAGCCGGTTTGTATCATTCGGCAATTTTTCAATTTCGCCAAGAACTTCTTGGCTTGAAATTTTTCCTTTTCACGATTGGAAGTCTGATAGATTGCATTCGCCGCGCTTTCGAGATCATTTAATTGCCACGCCGAAGGATCCTCTTTGATCAGTTCCTGTGTTAGTTGCAACTCTAAATCACTGAGACTCCGCGAGTATCTCATCGACGGATCGCGTATAACTCCATCCTGCCGCACCTGGTCTAAACTTTCCGCGAAACCATTACGAGAAATATTTCGGTTGGCAACTCGCATATTAGTCGATGGCTCCGTCGCAAGATCTAACGTACCTTGATAACCAAATCTAGAATCCAATCCACCATCAGCAGCTTGACTCACAGTGCCATCGCTCAAAACTCCAACACCCAGTCGATTACGATTAAGATCCGCCAACGATTCCCCCACGCCAATTGGCATGGGCATTGGACGCCAGCCTTGATTTACGCTTTCCGCTTGGACTGTCACCGCTTGCGAACCGGTTGGGTCTAGTTCCAATGATGCCTTTCGTAAGTAATCTGATCCATCGCCATCAAACGAATCGACATTCTCTGCAGGCTCACCCCGATTTAACAAAGCTGCAGCATCGCCAGTTTCTTTGTTTGGCGAGTCAATCCTTGCGATGGCGCCGACCGCCTCAGAGGGCAACTCTAACGCGTTTCGTTTCACCCAACGAAACTCTCCAGCAGGGGGAGCGATTTGGTACCAGGTAGTAGAATGCCCATCGGGGCTCGGCCAACTCACTAGCCCAAGCACTTCTACAATTTCTTCGTTTTTCAATTTCACCTGCCACAGTGGCTTTTCGACTGGCCCGAGCTTGGTCCCCACCCAGGCTTGGGTTCCAGACTCAATTACACGACCCACATTTTCGTCCAGCATCTCCAACGCCGCCTCGGGCACCAAACTAAAACTCCCGTTGACCGGTCGAATCGCAAACCATCCTCCCGGATCTTCGCGGTGTACCTCCACCGTAGCGCCTTGATCTAGTCGTTCGGTTGGATAATGCGACTCACCAGGCCCGCTCAAAATAAGCGTCTCGTCTTTTAAGACAAATGCCTGGTAGGGAAACTTAAGCGCATCGGAGGATTGCCCCCAACAAACTTCAGTCGATGTTGCGAGTACAATTGAAACCACACAAAAAGCGCGGAATACGATGGGCAAAAAAAACTGGCTAACCATAAAAGAATCGTCCTTGATTCCACAGGTGGGCGAGATCACTCGAACACCGATTTGAAAATTTGCAAATTTTTACCGCATTTATTTAGCGAAATACGGACTTCACCTCAAGTCGATAAAGTGATAGCAAAATCGATGGGAATGCAATTTAAAAGAGAAGCAATCAAGAATGCCATGGAAATTCGAGTAGCGAAAACACCAAGCTGTAGGCTTCGCTACCTGATCTAAGTTAGCTTTAATTGCTAGCGGATGAATAAGATCGAAACAACATCGAGTTAGAACTTAAACCCTCTTTCAGGACCGTCCTTAGTTGTCGTCAAAATCTCAGGCCCATTCTCGGTCATCAAAATCGTGTGCTCAAATTGAGCCGATAGCCGTCCATCCTGTGTCCTGACGGTCCATCCATCGCTGCGGTCACAAACCGAATGAGCAGTCCCGGCATTGATCATCGGCTCAATAGTAAAACACATTCCTGGCTGCAGGCGATCACGATGAGCGGCGGGACTGGGAACGTGGGGGATATTGGGAGGTTGATGAAACCGCGCCCCGATACCATGGCCTACGTATTTATCCACTACACCGAATCCGTAATGCTCTTTCACGTGATCAACGATCGCTTGTCCAATTACGGAGATTCGGCACCCCGGGCTTGTCGCTTCGATTCCTAGATAGAGACAATCAAATGCACACTGGGTGACACGCCGAGCCACATCGCTGATCTGATGGTCTTCACCAATCAAAAACGTTTCAGATTGATCACCATGCCAACCATCAACGATGGTGGTTAAATCCACATTCGCAATATCGCCTGGCTTAAGTTCATAGTCACCGGGGATGCCGTGGCAAATCACTTCATTGACGCTGATACAAGAACTCTTCGGATAGGGGCCAGCATCTCCTCCAGGGTAATGCAGACACGCAGGAACGTGGCCATGGGAGACGGTATACTCTTGAATAATTCGATCTAATTCCCCAGTTTTCACCCCGGGTTTAACATCGGGGCGAACCACATCCAGCAGTTCAGCGTTGAAGCGACACGCCTTGCGCATCATTTCGCGTTCTTCTTCATTGAGACGAATTTTTGATTGGCGACGAGTCACAATTCCCCTTTAAAAAGGTGTGTATTCTGTTTGCAATTGGGATTTAAAAGCGATCAATCATGTTATCAGAATCGCTGTACATCGCCTACCAACCGCCCTACATAATCCTGCCCCTCCGGCGGCAGGTCTGGCGTCACTTTTTCTCTCAGGAAAGCACGCGATTCCACCTCGACGGCTTGGATTTCGATTTCTCAGGAGGCCATGCGAAGACGCGTCCATTTTGCTAACATGGTTCGCTTGTCACAGATATCCCCATCCACGGCGGATTCCCACAGAATTCGCCAAAACGCGACGCGGTAAAGGAAACATCGTGCCCAAGTACAATCCAGCCGAAATCGAACCCCGTTGGCAAAGATTTTGGGATGAAAACAAAACCTTCAAGACGCCCACCGAAGTCACTGGGGAGAAATTGTACGCGCTGGACATGTTTCCATATCCCAGTGGAGAAGGACTTCATGTCGGCCATCCCGAAGGATACACCGCAACAGACATTGTTTCCCGACATGCCCGAATGATGGGCAAAACGGTTTTGCACCCCATGGGATTCGATGCCTTTGGATTACCAGCGGAAGAGCACGCTATCAAGCACAACGCTTCTCCTCGTGAATTTACCGAGAAGAACATTAACACGTTCGTGCGACAGTTGAAAGATCTCGGTTTCAGCTACGACTGGGACCGTCAAATATCCACAACAGATGTCGATTATTTCAAATGGACTCAGTGGATTTTCCTAGTTCTTTTTGACACTTGGTTCGATCCGGACCAGCAAAAAGGCCGCCCCATCAGCGAACTGCCGATCCCGGCTGAAATCCAAGAAGCCGGCGAGGATGCGACTCGCAGGTATCAAGACGAATTTAGGCTTGCATTTGAATCCCACGCCCCCGTCAATTGGTGTCCGGCGCTGGGAACAGTCCTTGCCAACGAAGAAGTCGTCGATGGACTCTCCGACGTTGGTGGACATCCAGTGCAACGAATGCCTTTGCGGCAATGGATGCTACGCATTACCGCCTACGCCGACCGCTTAGAAAGCGATCTCGATCAAGTCGACTGGCCCGAGGGGATTAAAAAGCTTCAATGCGATTGGATCGGCCGCAGCACAGGCGCAGAAGTTGACTTTTTCATCGGAGCCACCGATCAATTTGAAACTTGGAAAAACACCCAAACGGAGAAGGGGTTTCCACGAAATCCTCAAGACGACGTACTTCGAGTTTACACCACGCGGCCCGACACCCTTTACGGCGCGACCTATATGGTCATCGCACCGGAACACAATGCGATTGAAGCGCTGACGACCGCCGACCAAGCACCCGCTGTCAAAAAATATTGCGACGATGCGGCGATGAAAAGCGATCGAGATCGACAGGATGATCGAACAAAAAAATCAGGTGTCTTCACAGGAAGTTACGCGATCAATCCAATCAACGGGCAACCTGTGCCTATCTGGGTCGCAGACTATGTCCTGATTAGCTACGGGACCGGTGCCATCATGGCAGTCCCAGCGCACGACGCTCGGGATTTCGAATTCGCAAAAACCTACGACTTACCAATCATTGCAGTAGTACAACCTCCCGCCAAATCAGAGATTGACCTCGAAAGATTAATGACAGGCGAAATCTGTTTTTCTGGCGTCGGTACCGCGGTGAACTCCGGTCCCTACGATGAATTGCCAACAGACGCATTCAAAACAAAGATCATTGAAGCACTCGACAGTTCCGCCGTCGGTCGGGCTGCGGTCAACTACAAACTGCGAGACTGGCTGTTCAGCCGTCAGCGATTTTGGGGCGAGCCCTTTCCGATTCTGCACGAACTTGATGAAGCTGGAAACCGCACGGGCATCATGCGGCCGGTTCCTTTGGAAAGCCTCCCTGTCGATCTTCCCTTTGTCGAAGACTTTCAACCGCATGGACGGCCCGAGCCACCGCTCGAGAAAGCCGACGATGAATGGCTTTACCCCGTTATCGATGGAAAAAAATACAAACGTGAAACGAACACGATGCCGCAGTGGGCCGGTTCGTGCTGGTACTACCTGCGGTTCATTGATCCGCACAATGCCGCAGCGTTCATCGATCCAGAACTCGAAAAACAATGGATGCCCGTTGACCTTTATATTGGTGGAGCCGAACATGCCGTTCTGCATTTATTGTACGCAAGATTTTGGCACAAAGTCCTCTTTGATCGAGGCCACCTCCACACACCCGAGCCTTTCAAAAAACTAGTCAATCAGGGAATGATTCTCGGCGATGTCGAATTCACAGCCTTCCGGGATACCAATGAACAGTGGGTTAGCGCCGAGTTGACTTGCGAGAACGACGAACGAAAGACCGTCCTTAAATCCACAGGGGAAGAGTTATATGTCGTTAAACTCGATCCCGAGCAGGCTGAGAAGGAAAAGGACGGGGACAATTTTGTTTTAAAATCTGATCAACAAATTCGTGTCGACAGCCGCGCCTACAAGATGTCCAAAAGTCGTGGAAACGTCGTCAATCCCGATGTCATTATCGCGGAATACGGTGCCGATTCACTTCGACTGTACGAGATGTTCATGGGACCGCTACACCAGTCAAAACCATGGAGCATGGCCGGAGTTAATGGCGTTCGAAATTTCCTCGATCGGGTCTGGAGAATGTTGGTTGAGGAGAAGGCTGAAGAATTAGCCCTCAATTCTGCAGTGGTTGACCACCCACCGACCGATGATCAAGTCCGTATGCTTCACAAAACAATCAAATCAGTTTCCAAAGACATTGAGACACTTGGGTTCAACACTGCGATCTCCCGGATGATGGAATTCGTAAATTTCTTTACGAAACAATCCGAGCGCCCCAAGGCTGTAATGGCACCATTCATCCTACTGCTCTCCCCATTTGCCCCGCACATGTCAGAAGAGCTGTGGAAACTATTAGGCAACGAATCGAGCCTTGCTTACGAACCGTGGCCCGAATTTGACGAATCGCTCACCGTCGACGCACTGGTTGAGGTGCCGATTCAAATCATGGGAAAAATCAAATCGAAAGTTAGCATTGAACGCGGGAAGTCAAAACAAGAACTCGAAACGATTGCGCTTCAAGACCCAAAAATTGCCGCTCTTCTCGATGGCTTAACGGTCCGAAAAATCATCGCGGTTCCTGACAAGTTAGTGAATATCGTCGCCAACTAAAAATCAAATCCGTGCGATTCCCGATTGATATCAACCGCTTGGACGAACACGATCTGTATGTACGACGCTAAATGGAAATCTAATTTTCGACGCAAGCTGCTCCACTGGTTTGATGATCACCAACGTGATCTTCCGTGGCGGCAACACAAAACGCCTTACCGAATCTGGATCAGCGAAATCATGCTGCAACAGACTCAGGTCGCAACCGTCATCGATTATTTCAACCGCTTCATTAAACGATTTCCGACAGTCAAAAAACTTGCCCAGGCCGATCAAGCGGAGGTCTTAAAACTCTGGGAAGGGCTTGGCTACTATCGACGCGCCCGGCAATTGCACGCGGCTGCTCAAGTGATCGTCGAACAGCACCAAGGCACGTTCCCTACCGATTTCGAGAGTGTTCTGGCGCTTCCAGGAATCGGTCGTTACACCGCTGGAGCTATCCTCTCAATTGCGCTCGACCAGAAACTGCCAATTCTCGAGGGCAATACAATACGTCTGTTTGCCCGCTTGATGACGATGCAATCCGACCCACGAACCACCGAAAACCAGAAAGCGCTTTGGGAGTTTTCTCAATCACTGTTGCCGCGAAAGCGCTGCGGCGATTTCAACCAGGCACTCATGGAACTTGGCAGCCAGATTTGCAATCCTAAACGACCCAAGTGCCTCGTTTGCCCGATCAACAACCTCTGCATGACGGCTGTCAAAGGACTTCAGGAGCAGATCCCAGTCGCATCCAAAAAAGTCAAGTATGAGGATCTTTGGGAAGCGGCCATCGTTCTCAAAAAACAGAATCGCATTCTGATCCGCCAGTGTGGGCCTGGAGAACGCTGGGAGCGCCTATGGGATTTCCCTCGATACGCGTTGAGCCAAAATGTCGATACCGAATCGAGCGCCCAGCAACTGTTGCTTCGGCTAAAAGAGGAAACCGGGCTTGCAACCGATTTAAGCGGTCCGCTTTTTCAAATGAAACATGCGGTCACCCGATATCGCATTACTTTGCAGTGCTGGAAGGGAGACGGAGTGACCGGCCGACTCAAAAAAACCCAAGCACCCATTCGCTGGGCAACGCTCGATGAAATTGAGAAAATGCCAATGAGTGTTACGGGACGAAAAATTGCTCACAAGCTAAAGAGCCTTTAGAAACGGCTACCCTAACACCTGCCGCAGCGATGGGACTAAGGCTCCACAATGGGCTTCAGACTCATTCCGCCGCTTGCTCGAATATTAACGCGATAGGTTTTTCCCTCGATCGGCTTCACATAACTCGTTTGGCCCTGACTGGTTCGAATTCCCAATTCATCCTGCAATTGTGGGTCGTTGCAGACTTTCCAAAAATCAGCCCAAATCTGTTGTTCGAAATCGCGTTGAGTCGAATCGTTATAGATCCCCGGCGGTGAATGATCCAGGGTTTCAATGTCTAGACGCTGAGCGTCTCTGGGAGTCTCAGCGTCGCCGTAAATACTTTTGAACACAAACAGCGATGCCGCGCGAAGTTCATCAGCACTTTCAACGTACTGGTCTTCAAAGGTCGCGATCCAACCGTCGATGTACAATTTCTCTCCTTTGAGAACGTACTGCCTCGCCGCTGCGACCGGCCGATCATTCTCGTCCACTTCCTCAAAGCTCACCTCCATAAATGGCTCACCAAATTCATCGAACCCCTTTTCCAGAACCGTTACATTGGCAAGCCGGCGATCCACCTTGAGCAACTTCATCGAGGTCTCAAGCCGATGCACGCGATCCTCGGCCGCCGTCAACTTAAAGGACTGCTGCTGATATTTTGCTTCCAGTTCTCTCAACTGGGCCGCCGCCCGCTGCGCATCGTGACTTGGTTTTACGTAATTATTATAGCCAAAGTATCCGCCGTATCCGATGACGCTGCATGCCCCAAGCATCATCGCCGTTCTCACAGCACTATTGATCGTTTTAACATTGTTCAGGATGTCAGGCATATTTAGCTCAGTTCTTTAAACCCACTGATGCCTCATTCAACCCTCATTGAATAGGCAGTAGTCACTTGTTTTGATCGACCACTTTCGATCAAGATAACGGAATTTCTTTGGAGATGCATAAACGCGTTCAAATCATCAGGACCCATACGCGACTAGTCCGAACTAGGATTGTTCGTCTAAGACGGGAGTCTCTTGGCAAAATTTGGTAATTTCAAAAAACCAATCGTGCGAGAATACGGAAAATTCGATACAAGCCGTCAAAAAACAGAGAATTGCTACGTTTAACCGCCTGATGGACCACCCATAAGTGATTTCACCGCCATCGCAATGTCCTCGGATCGCATCAACGACTCCCCAACTAAAATTGCGTCAACTGAGTTTTCCTGCATCAACTGTACGTGTTGTTGGGTAAAAATCCCACTCTCGCTTACCATCGCGATGCCCTGGGGCAATGATTCCTTGACACGAATCGAATGCATTAAGTCTATTTCAAACGTATTCAAATCTCGATTATTGACGCCAACAAGTCGTGGCTCACAGGCGAGCACAGCCGGAATATTTCTTTTGTCATACAGTTCAACAAGCGCCGTCATGCCAAGCAACTCGATCTTCCGATGGAGCTTAACCAATCGATCGGGAGTCAAGCATTCGGCGATTAACAAAACCGCGTCCGCCCCTGCCGCTCTCGCTTCGACAACTTGATATTCATCGAGCACAAAATCTTTTCTCAGCAGTGGAATGGAAACCGCCTGTCTAATGTTCACCAAGTAATCTAAATGCCCCTGAAAAAAATGCTCGTCGGTTAAAACACTAATGCAAGTTGCTCCGCTTCGTGCATACGTACTCGCAATAGCAACCGGGTCAAAATCGTCACGAATCACACCCTTGGAGGGGCTGGCCTTTTTGACCTCCGCAATTAAGCTGACGCGGCCTTGCTGGGTTCCAGTCGTCAACGCTGAACAAAAATCCAGTGGAGGGGCTACCCCGGAAAGGCGAACTTCCAACTCCGCCAATGGCACCCGCTGCTTAGCAGCCTCGACCTCACCCAATTTGTGATGGACAATTTTTTCGAGGATCGAACTCACGTAATGACTTTCTATTTATGTCTCGTTATTTCAATTGAGTGTTTGGAATATACCAAGTGCGCTACCAATCGCAGGCCATCTTCAATCTCCCCTGTCTCGCTTAACCGACCGTCGTCAAACGAAAGAAAACGAGATCACTCAATCGTACTCAATGCGTTCAATGATACCACCGAGCCACGATGGTTCAATTAAGTTACCTGATTCCGACAAGATTGCGTCTAACTTTGACACCGCTTTCGCGTCCTTTTCTCGCCGAACAAACTAATTTCGAATTCGTCGATGAACCTACCGAGCATCAATCAAGGCACCGCACAGTTGACGTCCAACACGTTTCAGCTAAAACAACAACGGAAAATACCCCCCTTCTATAGCGTCATCGAAGCAGGCAACTCTGTCGCGAGTCGCATTTTCTAATTGGATATTGAAATGCCCAAATTTCAAATGGTTCTGGGAACCGGAAACGTAAAGAAAAAAGCAGAACTTCAGCGATTGCTTGCTCCCTACTCTGAAATCCAACTCACTTCTCTAGGCGACTATCCCGAGGCATTGGAAGTAGAAGAAACGGGAACCACTTTTTCTGAAAATGCTGAACTCAAAGCGACCGTTCAGGCAAGCCACCTCAACCGATGGGTTTTAGCCGAAGACAGCGGGATCAGCGTCGACGCACTCGGGGGAGCACCGGGGGTTTACTCCGCGAGATTTTCCGGAGAACAAGCCAACGATAAATCAAATAACGAGCTGTTATTGGAAAAACTCACTGGCGTGCCACGGGCAAAACGAACTGCGTTTTACACTTGCCACATGGCGCTTTCGGATCCCCAAGGCAACATCCACATTCGCTGCGAGGACCAATGCCATGGTCGAATCCTTCCAGAGGGCAGGGGCACGGGCGGCTTCGGCTACGATCCGCTGTTTGAGCTCCCGGAATACCATGCGACGTTCGGCGAACTGGGATCCGCTGTCAAATCAGTATTGAGCCATCGCGCCCGAGCGAACCGAAAATTTGTGCCGCTGCTACTGGCATTAATACAATCACTGAAAACTCAATAATCGAAAACCCAATCCGCAGTGGCTCAAATGATCTTCGTTCGGATACTGCCTCAGACTAACGCATATTGGTGTTCACACTTTCGGCTTTTTGGATATACACAGGATCTTTCGTTCCTTCGAAAGCCCGCTGATAGGTCACGCTTAGCGCCGCAGCGTTAAAGTCATCAGGCTCAAGCTGGTATGCTTTTTCGGCATGGGCCACAGACTTATCATGCGCCTCGATTTTATGATAGAGAACCGAAAGCGCTAGATGCGCGCGAACGAAGTTCTCGTCTAATGCCAAAATTTCAATATTCTTGGCAATCGCCTCTTCATTTTTTCCATCGTTTTTTAACTGCTCAGCCGCTTTCTCGATTGCGAGTATCTCGGGCGTCATCTGATGCTCCTTTAAATTTTTAATTATTGATTGAATCCGGACCCGAATCTCATAAACCTGAATTCCTTAGCCTGAATTTTCGCTCTCGAATTTGAAGCCGAAATGCAATTTAGGCTGAGCCAGAGTCCAATGTAGGTTCCACGGCGTTCCCAACGATCATTAACTTGCAATATGCGATTGCTGTCAACGGCTAAAACCGAAAGAGCAAAAAAATGACGGGAGCCGGTTAAGGCTCCCGTCATTCTGGTTTGATAATTAACTGCCGAAGGAGTTTAGCCTTCGATTGCTGCCTGGGCGGCGGCCAGTCGAGCGATCGGAACTCGATACGGAGAACAGCTAACATAATCCAGCCCGGCCCGAACGCAGAATTTGACCGAATTTGGCTCACCGCCATGCTCTCCACAAATCCCACACTTCAGGGAAGGTCGCGTCTGGCGTCCTTTTTGAACCGCCATTTCGACTAGCTGGCCAACTCCGCTTTCATCAATCTGAGCAAACGGATCAACATCCAACATTTTCTTTTCCAGATAATCAGGAAGGAAAGTCCCGATATCATCGCGGCTGTAACCGAATGTCATCTGTGTCAAATCGTTGGTTCCAAAACTGAAGAACTCCGCAGACTCAGCGACTCGATCAGCCGTCAGAGCAGCTCGTGGAATCTCAATCATCGTTCCAACCAAATACTTCAATTTACAATCTTGTTTAGCGATGATTGCGTCGGCAACTCGGCGAACAATTTTCTCCAGATAATCCAGTTCCGCCTTGGTGCCAATCAATGGAATCATAATTTCAGGAAGCACTTTGATTCCCTTCTTAGTCATCTTGCAAGCGGCTTCGACGATTGCCTGAGTTTGCATTTCGCAAAGGATTGGGAACGTGATACTCAAACGGCATCCGCGATGGCCAAGCATCGGATTGAACTCATGCAACGCAGCGACTCGCTCTTTGATCTTGGCGAGTGGCACTCCGATTTCTTTTGCCATTTTCTTCATCTCAGCCTCCGAGTGAGGCAAGAACTCGTGCAGTGGGGGATCAAGCAATCGAACGGTTACCGGTTTACCATTCATCGCCTTAAAGATTCCCTCAAAGTCTTTTCGCTGATGCGGGAGTAATTTCTTGATCGCAGCATTCCGGTCTTTGTCCGTTTCCGCGAGGATAAACCGACGAACATCGGTGATTCGATCCCCCTCAAAGAACATATGCTCGGTCCGGCACAAGCCAATTCCCTCAGCACCAAATGCGATCGCTGCGGCTGAATCAGCAGGAGAATCCGCGTTGGTTCGGACATTAATCTTGCGATACTTGTCGGACCATTCGGAAACCGTCTGATACATCTTAAAGATCCAGTGCTTCTGGGCCTTTTTATTTCCCTCGACCAATGCTGCCACAACCGGTGAAGATTCGTTGGCGATCTCCCCCTCGTAGACCTTACCAGTCGAGCCGTTGAGAGAAATGATATCACCGGCTTTAAACGTCTTACTTCCAACGGAGACGGTGCCCTTCTTGTAGTCGATCTTAAGATCGCCTGCTCCACAAATACAGCACTTACCCCAACCGCGGGCAACAACCGCCGCGTGAGATGTCATTCCACCGGTACTCGTCAGAATTCCTGCGGCAGCACCCATACCACCAACATCCTCTGGAGATGTCTCGTGTCGAACAAGAATAAGATTCTTTTCAGGGTGCTTCTTTTTAATCTCTTCCGCTTGATGAGAGTCAAAGACGATCTCACCAAAAGCGGCACCCGGCCCAGCAGGCAATCCGGTTACGAAGGGAGTCTTTTTTGCTTCTTCCTTGGCGTCAAAGATCGGAAACAGAAGTTGCTCCAAGTCACTACCGGTAACAGTCAATAACGCTGTTTTCGGATTCAACAGCTTAGGCTGCTTCTCTCCCGTGATGACGTCCTGTCCGGTCGCCATTTCGACTGCCCAACGCACACCCGCGATACCCACTCGCTTGGCGTTACGTGTCTGCAGCATATAAAGCTTGCCCTGCTGGATGGTGAATTCAACATCCTGAGGATATTTGTAATGCTTTTCAAGCATTTTCATGGTCTTGAGCAGCTGAGCTCCCGCCTTGACCAAGCCTTTATCCGACTCATGTGCCAAGTCATCAAGGTTTTGGGGAGTTCGGATACCGGCAACAACATCCTCGCCTTGCGCGTTTACAAGGTACTCGCCCATCGGCTTGGCTTCTCCGGTTGAACCATCGCGGGTGAACGCAACACCCGTTGCACAGTCATCGCCCATGTTGCCAAAGACCATTGTCTGTACGTTAACTGCGGTTCCGATCAAACCTGTAATCTTATTGAGAATACGATACTTAACCGCTCTCTCAGTTTGCCAAGAATCAAACACAGCATTGATAGAGTACTCAAGCTGCTTCATCGGATCCTGTGGGAAATCATCCTTGACATGCTTTTTGTAAATCTTCTTATAGTCACCCACTAATTCTTCAAGCTGCTCAGCGGTCAGATCCGTGTCCTGCTTGGCTTTGTACTTTTTCTTGATCGAAGTCAATGCTTCCTCGAAATGATGATGCTCAAGGGTAGAAGTTGGCCCCATCACAACATCGCCAAACATGTCGATAAAACGACGATAACAATCCCAGCCTGCACGCGCGTTGCCGGTCACGTCAATAAAGCCTTGAATCGACTTGTCATTCATCCCCAAGTTTAGAACCGTATCCATCATACCCGGCATTGACTGGGCAGCACCCGAACGAACCGAAACCAAAAGTGGGTTTTTGGCCGCTCCCAGTTTTTTACCTTCGAGCTTTTCAAGCTTGGCCAATTCTTTCTTGACCTGTTGCATCATCTCTTTCGGATAAGCACCCTGCTTTTCATAGATGCCGCAAGCTTCGGTAGAAACGGTAAAGCCGGGAGGCACGGGAACGCCTGCGTTGGACATTTCTGCGAGGTTGGCACCCTTACCACCGAGTAGTTCCCGCATCGAGCGATCACCGTCGGTCATCTTCTTGCCGCCACCGTAAAAATAAACGAATTTCTTTGCCATGTTTCTTCAGCCTTATTCTTTGCTTGAATATCTTGGAAGGTGTTAAATCGATCTATCTAAATTGCGAAGCTCAATGACCAATGGTCAGTCCGAAAAATCCACGCAGTTATTGCCTCTTGAAGCTTCACAGAGTCGCGCGAAAACGTTTCTAAAAGGCTGCGGCAGTCCCACTTCCACTGTTTCCATGGGCCGCGCATCTACAACAAATCACGCTTTGCGCGGCACTAGCGTAACAACGCATCCGATAATGGTAAAGATCACGCCATTTGGCAAATCGACACAGCGGGAAAATTAACCACTTTAACGTGCAATAAAGGGTCACTGCGTAAATTTTCATTTAAAATCTCATCCCCTAATCTTTCAGAATACCCAATTTATTCCATTTTGGGCGATTAGGCCCTACTGCAACCACTTTTTAGTCAGAGGAAATCCAGATCTCGCACGTCGAAAATCAATGGCCAGGCCAAAACCCATTCGCCAATTCCATCTTAGAAAAAATAACTGGTAATTTAGACCAGATATTTTTTCCACTAACATCTCCCCGTCTCGGTTTATCTCTAGTTAAAATCATCATCGCTACCAAGTTAATCCTGATAATAAACTTGGGGCTAAAGAAACCAGCGGCAAAGCGTCAACTCAGCCCAATTGATTATGTTCAAAAGTCGAAAATTTGAAATCATCGGCGGCGCTCTGTTGATCCTGATAGCCGGACTCGCTCAGGTGAGTTTCTCGATCTTTCCGATTTCGATCAATTCGATGAGTAACATCACGTCTGATCGGATGAACGAAAATTTGAAAATTCGAGCCTGGAAATCAGTCCAAGATTTCAAACAGGACGTTGCAGTCTTCGAGACGGTCTTCTGGGACCCGAGAGATACCGAAAGTCTCCGTGAACTTATTCGCGAGGATAAGTCTATCTCAGAATTGAGCATTCTGGAAATTGGTACTGGCTCGGGCTTATTGTCACTTTGCTGCCTTCAAGCCGGCGCCAAGCGGGTGGTAGCAACGGATGTCAATTCAAACGCCATTGAAAATGCCAGCTTCAACGCCGAACACTTAGGACTCCAAGATAGTTTCGATCTCCGGATTGTCCCGCTGACTAACTCGTCGGCCTTTTCAGTCATCCATGATTCAGAAACATTTGATTTAATTATTTCGAATCCACCGTGGGTCAACCAGACTCCTCAAACGATCGATGAATACGCTCTTTATGACGCGAATTTCGATTTAATGAAATCCCTTTTTGCCGGGCTCAAAGACCACCTTAATCCGGGTGGCAGAGTTTTACTGGCCTACGGATGTGTTGATGCCATCAAAACAATTCAAAAACTTTCAAATGAGCATGGACTCCAATACACAAAACTTGATCCGCGAATGCTCGACAAATTACCCGAAGAGTTTTTGCCGGGAATGATGGTGCAACTTCAATTTCCCCTAAAATAACTAAGGGATATTCTTAAATCACACACGTTGGTATGTGTCGCGGGAGTTTGAAAAACAAGCGAATGCTCATCGAGAAAATCAAAGCTCTCGCATCCTTGAAGAGCTTTCCCAGAACGGCTTACCAATTCTTGCTTCTGAGTTTCATCGTGCTCGTTGATCCAAGCTGCGTCGACCCAACCGCCCGCGACTGGGACATTGCCATCTTCGCCGTCAGTACCACCAGATAGCAAACAATAATCAGCGGACTGATTTAACTGGAAACTAAGCAGCGAGTTAATTGCCGCAAGTACGAGATGCTGGTTGCGCCCGCCTCTGCCAGGATTCTCTGGAAGTGAGACGGTGGTTTCACCACCGGATATAAGGCACTTGCTGCCACTGCCCAAACTTGATTGGGCAATTTCAATTGCGACACTTCTCCCCACTGTGTCAGCTTCTCCCTCGTCACCCGAAGGCGAGACCAATTCGACTTCATACCCCAACTCAATCGCGCGCTTCCTGGATGCCAACATTGCGGTTTCAAGATTTCCGATCACGATATTCGATACGCCTGGACTGGCGTCGACTGGCAGCGCCTCCGGAGCACTACACTCCAGAACGCCCCACACTGCTTCAGGTAACTTTTCACGAAGTGGATCAAATTTACGTAAAACGTCCAAGGCACTGGCATCTCCGACCGAAAAACAGGTAGGGCCAGAAGCAATCACAGACAGATCATCGCCGATCACATCTGAAATAATGAGAGACACCATTCTGGCGTTGCACTGGCGTGCCAGTCCGCCACCTTTCACTTGGCTCAATTCTCGACGCACCGCATTCAATTGATAAATCGATGCGCCAGATGCGCTTAAGAATTCTGTGGTTGCTCGAAGCTCAGCGAGACTAATCGAATCGACTGGTTTTTCAAGAAGTGCTGAGCCGCCTCCCGAGATAAGACAGATCACGACGTCTTCGGGACCAACGGATCGCAACAAGGCAAGAATCTCGCCAGTTGCATCGACAACGCGATCAGTTGGCAAATTCACGGCCACTGGGCGACACGGCGACATAGTGAAAAATTCGGAATCTACCACTCGGTCATCGGGCACGTTGACCAAGCCCACCGCATTTAATTGCCGGAGCACATCCTCGCCAATCCCCTGCTCAAGTCCGACCGCCATTGCCCCGCTCGCCTTGCCAAACCCCACAACGACCAGCCGTCGACAAGCTGCGAATTCGATCGTCTCATCCCCCAATCGGATGGAGTGATCCGTAATTTCAACAAAGTCGCGAACTAATTTACTGGCCTCGACTGCGCGCACGCCGGCGCGCCAAATTTCCCTTGCATCTTCGATCAGCGATCTCTTTTTAACCACCCGCTCTCCTCAGCCAACAAATTTATTATAATAAATCCCGACAGTATCCAATAAAATCATACGGGCGCTTCCAACCGCTCACCGCGTGTGCACATGAAATGGCCAGCACATTCAATTTTAACGCATGGTTGCCGTTTCCGCTGCCTGATTCATAATGCCATGATCAATTCCCGTTCAATCCACAAATTTCCGCCAATGACTCTTCGCACGAGCATCTTACTAATAGCGGTTTTTATTTACGCACTGGCTTCCTTGCATTGGCAGGACGCACCTTCGCACTCGCCCAATTCAGATCTGGTTTCGTTAGGCACCAACCGAAACAAAGAAATCACCGAGAGTAGCGGGCTTTCATTTTCTCGACGAATCCCCGATGCGGTCTGGACCGTTAATGATTCCGGAAATTCAAATCACGCATTTCTACTCCAGACTGATGGATCACTTTTGGCGGAAATCAAACTAAAAGACACCGACAACATTGACTGGGAGGCGATGGCCGACTTTGAGGTCGATGGTAAACCATACTTGATGGTTGCCGATGTCGGCGATAACACAAAACGCCGGAAATCCTACCAGCTCTATGTCTTTCCTGAACCTGACTTACGTGAACAGATTCAAACCGCAGGTGACAAACCCGTCAAGCAAACGGTCAAACCAAAACAGATTCAATTCAATTACGAGGATGGCCCAAAAAACTGCGAAGCCATTGGAGTCGACTCCAACAATCGCAGAATATGGCTTGTTGAAAAAGTCTCTTTCGGAACGACGCGAAAAAAAACACCCGGTGTTTACGCTCTTGATTTCTCTATGAAGTCTGACAAAAAAACGAGAATCGCCAAGCGAATGGCTGACTTTCCACACCGAAATGTGACAGGCATGGATTTTTCTCGAGACGGAAAATCACTCATCATTCGAAATTACTTAAACGCCCACTTGTACACGCGTTCGGAAAATCAGCCGTGGTCAGATATCATCGAGAATGCCAAACCCCGGACGGTCGTGCTTCCCATCCAGCGCCAGGGAGAGACCATTTGTTTCACACCGGACTCTCAAGCCATGATCGTTACGAGCGAATTCGCAGGGCAGCCGATTTGGAAAATCAAACACACAGCACAAACGCCAGCGGAAAATAAAAAATGAAATCACTCAATGAACCTGACTGGCTCAATGAACTTGATTGGCTCAACGGGCAAGGTGACGCGATGCTCCAGCTCGTCGAGAAATTGGCCAATGTCAATTCCGGGACTTTCAATTTGGATGGATTGAAAACGGTAACCGATTGCCTCACAAACGAATTCAGCAATTTGGGTGGCAAGCTTGCGGTGTTCGAGTCGCGACCGCAATTCTCGATCAATTCGATGGGAAATTCTGAACAGCAAACACTTGGTGATATCATCCACATTACCAAACGCTCGCAGGCAGAGAAAAAAATTCTGCTTTGCATTCACATGGATACGGTTTATTCGAAAGACCATCCATTTCAGCGCTGCCAGTGGCTCGAAAATGGGAACCTCAATGGCCCGGGAGTCGCCGACGCAAAAGGTGGCCTCATCGTCATGCTTTACGCCTTGAAAGCTTTTGAACAAAGTCCGCTGGCAAAAAACATTGGTTGGGAGGTCCTCATCAATCCGGACGAAGAAATCGGTTCTCCCGGCAGCGTGCACATCATTAACGAAATTGCCAAGCGGTGTTCCGCAGGTTTACTATTCGAACCGGCATTGCCCGATGGCACGCTGGTTTCGTGGCGAAAGGGATCGGGTAATTTCACCTTCGTGGCCAAAGGGAGAGCCGCGCATGCCGGTCGCGAATTTGAAAAAGGACGTAACGCGATTGTGGCGATGGCAAAACTAATGACTGCGGTTGACCAACTCAATTCCTCGCCGGAGATCACGTACAACGTCGGGAATTTCCAAGGAGGCGGGGCACTCAATGTTGTACCCGACCTAGCGATTGGCCGAGTTAATGTTCGCATCAAAACAGTCGAACAACAAAACCAAGTGGAGCAACAATTTACAGAATTGCTGAACGCAGCTAATCAGGCAGACGGAATCTCCATCGAAATGCATGGCCAGTTCAGTTCGCCTCCCAAACCAATGTCCCCGGGAATTGCAGAGCTTCAACTTCGAATCGAAAAATGCGCAGAAATGCTTGGCAAACAGATAAACTGGCGAGGCACCGGCGGCGCATGCGACGGCAACAAATTCGCAGCAGCGGGCCTTCCCAACATCGACACGCTCGGCCCACGAGGGGGTGACATCCACAGCATGGACGAATATCTCATTCCTGAAAGCCTCGTTCCCAGTGCAAAATTGGTAACGCTAATCTTGCTGAGCTTTGCAAACGAGATTTAATGCGGTTTTGCCAATTGCGTTGAATTCCCTTATTGCCTCATTCGCCTAACAAAAAACGGGAAAAACAGCTCACCACCCCCCATTTCCGAGCGTAAACCAAACTTGCCTGCGTTTGCAACGAGAAAAATCGATTCGCCTGCGTTGGATAGGCAAGCGACGCGCACCTTCAAAGGTGCTTGGATTGGGGGATGTGACAACTTCTGTCTGTCTGAAAGTACCGTTTGCATCTAAGATAGAGGATACGCTTATCCCATTACTTAAAGTTCTTTACCTGGATATCCAACGAGTCTGCAAATGACCACCAAACCTTTGCTCGCAGCCGAAAAGCTCAATAACGACCCTCGCTTAGCCAAAGCGAAACAGCTAATCCTCGACGCCGTTGCCGAGCACCAGGAAACCCTAGTTTCAGTTCGTCCGCCGCGGCCTGAGTTAGCCGTAGACTACGAGCAGTTACTGGATCAGTTCGGCGCGATTCGGGGTGGAAAAACTTTTTTCCCCTATATAGGAAGTGGAATCGGAAATGGCCCGTTCGTTGAACTCGCCGACGGAAGTGTAAAACTCGACTTGATCATAGGCATCGGTGTGCATGGATACGGGCACAGTCACCCCCGGTTGATCAACGCTGGCATTGATGCCGCAATCGGCGACACAGTGATGCAGGGAAACCTGCAACAAAACGCCAGCAGCTGTGACATTGTAAAACTGTTGACCGATGTCGCGTGCGAATCAGGGGCCGAATTAAAGCATTGCTTCCTCACCACCAGTGGTGCAATGGCGAATGAAAATTCACTGAAGATGGCTTTTCAGAAAAACTATCCGGCCAACCGAGTCATCGCCTTCACCCATTGCTTTGCCGGCCGCACCCTGGGGCTGGCGCAGGTGACTGATAAAGCAAAATATCGCGTCGGATTACCGGATACAATCGCGGTCGACTACATCCCCTTTTTCGATGAAAACAACCCAGAGCAAAGCATTGCCGACGCAGTCCGCCGAATGAAGGATCATATCGATCGCTTTCCCGGCAAGCACGCCGCACTTTGGATGGAACTTGTCCAGGGGGAAGGAGGCTACTACGAAGGGAACACTGAGTTCTTCAAAGCATTAATTGAAGTAGCACACGATAACAACATCGCCGTCATCGCCGATGAAGTCCAAACGTTTTGCCGCACGACACGACCGTATGCTTTCCAGCATTTCGGACTCGATAAACACGTTGACTTGGTCACCATTGGAAAAATATCACAAGTCTGCGCGACGTTGTTTACCGATGAGTATGCCCCCAAGCCCGGCTTGATTAGCCAGACCTTTACCGGCAGCACTTGGGCGATCATGGCCGCGCAAGCCATCGTCTCCGGTTTGATCGAGAATGGCAATTTCGGGCCAGAGGGAAAGAACGTCCATTTCAACAAGTATTTCTCCCAAGGACTCCAGGCAATCGGTGAGAAATACCCCGGCTCAATTAGCGGGCCTCACGGGATTGGAGGCATGGTCGCGTTTACGCCGTTCGATGGAACTCCAGAAGTTGCCAGTGAAATGGTCAAACGGCTCTTTCACGCTGGCCTGATGTCATTCATGGCCGGCGGCTCCCCAAGCCGCGTCCGCTTCCTCTTGCCACTTGGATGCATTGACGAATCGCACATTGACCTCGCCTGTCAAATTATCGAGAGCGTTGTCGCGGAAATGACAGAATAAATTTCTGAGCAACCAAGATTGATACATGAATTAATCAAAATTATCTGATTTTGCAGTCCTTTGAAATTTTAAAACCACTCTGCTAACGGCAAAAAAAATGTTGATCGTACGACGAGTTCAAGAATCCGATCTCGACCCACTATTCGAGTTGATTCAAAAATCCGAATACGGCCTAACCACGCTGAAGATTTCGAAAGATGAGCTGGAATCTCGAATTGAAAATTCAATTTTTGCCTTTCAACAAAAAATGGGAAAGCCGAGTGGGCAGCCCTATGTTTTTGTGATGGAAGATCTCGCTCACGGCAAAATTGTCGGAACCTGTTCAATCTACGCAAAAATTGGCGGTTTTGAGCCAATGTACTCTTACGAAATAAAGGAATCCCACCATAACTCGGAGGAACTCGGTGTCTATAAGACAATCAATGTGCTCCATCTTCGGGAAGAACATAATGGCCCCAGCGAAATCGGAAGCCTATTCTTGTCACCAGACTACTGGGGGTGCGGGCATGGTCGACTGCTTAGCCTTTCCAGGTTCTTGTTTATCGCAGAGTTCAGAGAACGTTTTGAGAATGAGATGGTTGCCGAAATGCGTGGAATTGTCGACAAGGATGGCAAGTCACCGCTCTGGGCCGCGATTGGATCACACTTCTTTCAGATTGATTTCCCCAAAGCGGAAACGCTCACCAGTAAATCAAAGAAATTCATTGCGGACTTAATGCCCAAACATCCAATCTATATTCCCCTGCTGCCGGAGGATGCCCAGAAAGTTATTGGAGAGGTGCATGAGAACACGATTCCCGCGTTGAAGGTTCTGGAAAAGGAAGGATTTGAATTTCGACAATTGGTCGATATTTTTGACGGGGGACCGACAATGCATTGCGAAGTGGATCAAATTCGTGCCGTCAGAGAATCAGCCAGCGGAACCGTGCAGCGAATCGAAGATTCTTTTCCAAACGCATCGCAACAACTAATATCTAACGCCAAACTAAATTTCCGAACTTGCCTGGGAATCACCGCATGGGATCAGGATGCCGTTACGATTGACCAAATAACGGCACTACGACTCAATCTAAAAATCGGCGACAGAGTCCGATGCATTAACTTAAAACCCGATCCAAAATAACGATAGTCTCGCCGCCACTTTCCGGCACCCAGTTCTTTCTCAATCACTACTCACTTAATAGAACCCAATGTTAGAATCTCAACTGCAAATTGGTGGAACCTGGATCGACGGAGCAGGGGAGATTCTCGAATCAACCTGCCCCGTCGATGACTCAGTTATCTGGTCTGGAAAAACGGCAAGTCCATCTCAAGTGGACGCTGCATTTGCCGCTGCGAGATCAGCGTTTGGCCCATGGTGGGATCTGAGCGTCGAATCCCGAATCGAGATCGCCGAAGCCTACCGAGATAATATTCAAGCATCCTCGGAAGAACTTGCTCTGTTGATTGCAAGAGAAACTGGAAAACCCGTCTGGGAATCCAAAACGGAAGCCGGGGCAGTGGCGGCGAAAATCGATCTTTCCATCGACGCCTTTCGAAATCGCCGAGATACCACGCAGTTTGAAATTGCCGGAGCGATTGCAGTGACTCGCTATAAGCCACACGGTGTTTGCGGTGTACTCGGTCCGTTTAATTTCCCGGCTCACTTGGCAAATGGCCACATTGTCCCCGCCCTAATCACTGGCAATGTCTGTGTTTTTAAACCAAGCGAAATGACACCGGCGGTGGGGCAATGGATGGTCATGAAATGGCTTGAGTCAGGCTTGCCACCCGGCGTTCTCAACCTCGTTCAGGGCGGGCGGGATGTTGGTGAAGCGATCGCCTCCCACCCAGAATTGGACGGTCTGTTTTTCACCGGATCAAGTGCTGCTGGAAAAGCACTTCACCAAACGCTCGCGCCTTTCCCCCAAAAAATCCTGGCGCTCGAAATGGGGGGCAACAATCCATTGATTGTGCATGACATCAACGATTTCACCGCCGCGGCCTACTTGACCGTTCTGTCCGCCTACATGACTGCCGGACAGCGGTGCACGTGTGCTCGCCGTCTTATCCTGATTGATGATGCAGAGGGACATAAATTCCTAACCGCGTTGAAGGATATGATTGGGAAAATCACGTTTGGTTTTTTCAACGACGACCCTCAACCCTTCATGGGTTCTCTCATCTCATCCGCAGCGGGTAACCACTTACTTGCAGCCCAAGCTGAGTTAATCTCCCGTGGCGCCCAACCGATCGTCCAAATGCAAAATCATCGAAATTGTGAAGCCCTGATTTCTCCTGGTCTACTCGACGTCACCAATGTGGAAAACCTCGGCGACGAAGAGCTGTTTGGACCACTCTTAAATTTACGGTGGGTTAAAAATTTCGATGAGGCAATCGAAGAGGCCAATAACACGAACTACGGCCTTTCCGCTGGCCTCCTTAGCGACAACGAACAACACTACCGGCAATTCATCCATCAAATTCGCGCAGGAATTGTAAATTGGAATCGACAAACCACCGGAGCCAGTGGAAAACTTCCCTTTGGAGGTTGTGGCCTAAGTGGCAACCACCGTCCCAGTGCCTATTTCGCTGTAGACTACTGTTCCTACCCCGTCGCTTCCATTGAATCCCAAACACTTTCACTGCCGGAGACACCGGTTACCGGTATTCGACTTTGACCGCGAAACATTTTCGACTATGCAAAAAATAGAAAAAATCATTTGCGCCGGCTGCACTCTTCTTTGCGACGACATTGAAGCTGAACCTCACGCAGGCCATTGGCGTTTCAAGAACACCTGTGAACTGGGAAGTCAATATTTCACCCAGCAGTCCCCACCAACTCAGACGCATTTTGTCGATGACCGTGTCGCCGCAATCGACCTCGCCATCTTAGCAGCCGCTAAAATAATCAAAAAAGCCAAGTCTCCATTAATCTGCGGCCTTGATCATCTTTCTACTGAGGCTCAACAAGTTTCTTGGAAAATTGCGGATATCGCCGGAGCGACCATTGATACTACGTTCACCAACCGCGGTCGCTCGAGCATTTTCTCACTTCAAAAAACAGGAAAAGTCACAGCAACTCTTGGAGAAATTGGGAGTCGCTCGGACCTAGTCGTATTTTGGTTCTGCGACCCGGAAGCAACTCACCCTCGACTTCTCCAACGGCTCAATCAAAAAGGAAAAGATCGATCTCATCGAATCTTAGTTGTCGGCGACAAGGAAACTGCAACGGCAAAACGGGCCGACCATTTCATTCAGGTTTCCGCAGAAAATGCTCCCGAATTACTGGGCCGCGTTCGAAGCCAGTTAGAATTACATACGGACTCTAAAAAATCGGCACCCGATCCAGACTGCTCACCAGTCATTGAAACAACCGCAAGCGAGCTATTGAATGAATTGGTCAACGCGAAGTACGGTTCGATGTTTTTTGAGCAGGTCACCGAGGATTCAAGGTTTGATCCTGCCGGTGATTCAATATCGCGTTTGATTCGAAGGCTCAACGACCTAACACGATTTGTGGGACTCAAACTTCGCACCGATAACAACGCACAAAGTGCCGAGAATGTTCTTGCCTGGAGTAGTGGATACCCGTTCGCAGCCAATCACTCTCTCGGTCACCCGCGGCAGCACGGACTAGAGTTTTCCGCAGAATCAATGCTACAAAACCAACATTGTGATGCAATCCTATTTGCCTCTCGCCTCAGTAAGTCGGAACTTGTTGATCAACTACCGGCATCCGCTCGGGTTCACTTCGAGAGTATCCCCCAGATCGCATTTTCAACTCAAGCGATGACGGCGGATGTTCAATTCCAAATGGGATTACCGGGAATCAACGAAGCGGGCGAATACTGCCGAGTCGATAATATCTCAATGCCGATTCGGAAAATCGAGCCTAACGACTGGATTCCACCGGAAGTTATCCTTGAAAAAATCCTCCAAAACTTACTCACACTTGGTTAAATCAGCGAACGCTCTCATCGAGGAAGAGCGGTTTCAAATGCCGTTCGTATAAATTTTCGGTAACATTGCGGCTGATCGACTCCTCGCATAAGTCCAGCATCTCGAGGTACCGATCGCCCATTTTGGCGGCAATTTTGTAACCCACATGCAGCAACTGCCGAAACGATGAATTGAACTCCGGATGTTGTGGATCATGTCGAAGTGCATTTACATATTGTGCCGACGTCCATTCGGCAACTGCCGCTGGCTGTGGCAGGCAATCGGGATCAATGTCGATCACCGTCGCGTAAGGTGCACAAAGTGCCTCTGAATTCTCGTAGGCCTGCAGGTAAACTTCCTTCGCCAACTCAAGACCAGCACCTCCAAATTCGGCGAGCCCGATTAACTCTTCGAGCCAAGTGGTGCCGGCGGTTTTAATATGCAGGCCCGCTCCAGTTTTCTCAAGCGCCCTGCGAATAGGGCCGTAAATCGAAAACTTATCGCTGCCCGAATGGACGCTCAACTTGAGATTCTCAGGCAGTCCGTATTGTTTGACCGCGTAAGCGATCACAGCAAGATCATCCTCGAATTCTTTTTCAAACTGAACAACATCGCCAACATAATCGACGCCTTTATTAAAGCGTCCCGTAAATTTTGGAGCAATCGTCTGGATCGGAATTCCTTGCTGGGCGACCGCCGCAAGAATAACGAGCAATTCCGGAGGCGTTTGAGGGCTATCAGTTTCATCCATCGAAACTTCGGCCACAAAAGTCCCCTCTCCATTTTTTAAAGCGATGTAACGATAGATTTCTCCAGCCAACTGAACCGCTTTGAGATACTGGTTCGCGGTCGCTGTAATCGTCTCCCGGGTCATGACCAGAGGTTCGGGAATTCCATCAACCGACAAGGATCCGATCAGCTCTGAAACCGAATCAACAAAGGCCTCAACCTCGGAGGCATCAGCCGACTGGCCAATCGCGTCCGCGACGTCGATAGTATAAAAATTACTGCTGTCGAGAAATGGATCTACAATCTCAAGGTTAATATGATCGGCATCAACGTAATGAGACTTCTCCCAGCCTAAATCCTTCACGGCGGCGTCCGCAGCAACTCGACAACTGGCAATCTCCGAACCGATGGTCTGATGCTCGCGATTCGATTTATTCCACACCGGGACAATCTCAACACCCTGCTGAGCGGCTTTCATAATCGCAGCCAATTGCGCTTTCCCTTGGTGGGCGAACCGATCGCCAACGCCGAACGAAAACTTTTCGATGATGAGTGCCATAATATCTTTCCTACAATCTTGGGGGTATTCGGTTGGGGCGCTAGGTTTTTTATCTCGTTCAAAGACTACGCGTCTAAATCGATTTGGATTTTGGTAATACTACCCGGATCAGCCGCCCATGCGTCCATCGCGGCCGGGGCTTCAAGCATCGATACGGTTTTCGTAATCACCGCTTCAAGTGGGAAATCACCCCCTTCGAGCATCGCAATCACATCTCGAAAATCGGTGGGAAGCGCATTCCTGGATCCTCGAATGTCCAACTCTTTGAGCACAAAAAATTTGGTCTCGTATTCAATCGGGGCTTTTGCCCAGCCGATATAAACCACTCGACCCGCGAAGCAAACTTCTTCCACAGCCATTCGGTAGGTTGCCGGATGCCCAACGGCCTCGATGATCACATCCGGCCCATGTCCATCGGTTAGCTCTTTCAACCGATCGCCCACGTTTTCCCGACTGGAGTTGATAAACTCAGCAGCCCCGCAGGCCTTGGCTACACCCGACTTACTATCCTCAATGTCAATCGCGAATACCCGGGCATTACGAAATTTGGCGCCGGCAATGACTCCCAATCCGATCGCTCCGCAACCTATCACTGCGACAGTATCGCTCTCCCTCACCTGCCCACGCGCCACCGCATGAAACCCAACGGTCAACGGTTCCACCAATGCCAACTCCTGGAGAGATAAATTCTCAGCGGCAATTAACTTTTCAACTGGAGCCGTCGCATACTCACACAACATCCCCTCTCGCTGAACACCGAGCGTCTCATTCTTCATGCAGCAGTTGTACCGCTCTTTTCGACAAGCCGAGCATTGACCGCAACTCGAGTAAGGAATCACCAAGACCTCTTGGCCAACATTCCAACCCTCAACGTCGACGCCGAGTTCCGCAATCGTGGCTCCAATTTCATGTCCCGGCACACGCGGGTAGGTCACCAAGGGATTCAGCCCTTTGAATGCCCCAAGATCGCTTCCGCAATACCCAACGCGGTTAATCTTTAACAACACCTCGCCACTGCCTGGGGTTGGCTTTGCTCGTTCGGCGATACAGACTACACCCGGTTTTGAGATTTCGATCGCTTTCATCTACGCCACTTTTCCTTTTTTCTTGCTTTGGGTTTACAGGTAGAAGGGTTGGGATAGTAAATAGACCATGGTGCAAAACTCCTCTCGAACCAAGTCTAGTCAATTACGCAAACCAAAAAACCATTTTAAATTTTAACTCTGCCTTGGGTCACCATGGCACGAAATCTCTCGATGGTTTTCCTAATCCCTTGGTCGATCGACGTACGCGGTAAACCGGGAAATTGCTTCTCGACGGCAGCATCATCTAGATCGCAGATAAACAAGTTAGGGGTCGCATCAGCGGCAACTCCGGTATCGAGAAATTCGGCGATCCCCATTTCCTCAGCAATAACTCTAACGGTCTCAAGAAACTCAGTGACCTCAATAGTTTTACCTTTGATATTAAAAGCCTGACAACCTTCGAAAGGCAACATGCAGACGCCAGCAAAATGCGCTCCAACATCCTCAACATAGTGATAGTTTTCACGTCCGCGATAAGGCATCTGAAATTGAACTGATTTCCCCTCATTGGCGCCGACCACCAACGACTTCATCACCTTCGTGGGCGCCGACGTCATTCCCTGATCTCTTCCAGGACCAAACGTTGTATTGAGCCGCAAGGAAACGGTCGGTATTCCCGTTTTTTCATGAAACAGAGTGGCTAAATGTTCGCCCGCAACTTTCCAAACCCCATAAAGATTTGGCGGCGAAAGCTGGGCATTCTCCGAGACGATCGCCTCGGGATACATCGCCCGTTTGCCATAAACTGCACCCGAACTGGCAAAGACAACGCGCTTTAAACGCGGTTCCAAATCCTCGATCATATTTAACAGATTCATCGTCCCCGCCAAATTCACATCTAACCCTTTCTCCGGATTAGACGCACAATCAGGACTTTGCAAAGCTCCCAAATGAATCACGTGTGTTGGCTCAAACGTCTCCAAAGTATGCTGCAGGGACTTTGGGTCACTGATATCTACACGGGCAAACGCAATCTTTCCATCGTTGACGAATTGCTGAAGACTATCGCCAAACCAAATTTCAAGTTGATCGGCACTAGACGACCGGCTGGCAATCAACACCTGTTCGATCTCATCGCCGTATTGAGTAACTAATTGATAAACCGTGACTGCACCAATGCAACCTGTTCCGCCGGTGATGAAAACCTTAGACACTGTTGGTCATTCCTATTTTAAACTTGAATCCAATGGGTGGATTCTGATGACTGATGCTCATGAAAATCTTCGGTAAATCAACAAGGCAGATTTCGCACATCCTGCTGATCAATATTCGAAGCTGAGATTTTATTTATCCGTTGATAGCGAGAATTGCCTTGGGAGTTTTTGCCATGATCGATTCTTCCATTGCCTCGACAGCATGTTCAAATGAATATTGCTGTGAATAAACATCCACCGGAAAAACGCCCCGTTGCAATAAAGCCTGAGCCGTTTCAAAGTCCTCGCGATTGGATCCCATCACACCCTGCATGGACTGCCCTGATCGCGTAAACGCGGTCGCACCAAAGGTGACATCAGACCCAAACGTAGCGATCACACAAATGTGTCCCTCCAGTTGAACCGACAAACCTGCCGTCCCCAGGGCGGGTGGAAAACCCGAGCATTCGATAAGGCAGTCGACGGTTCCCTGCTCATACGCATCGCCAAATCTCCTCCCCTGAAGATCCTCCACTCCAGAGGCAAGTTGTTCATGCAATGGATTCTCCTCGGATACTACGATTGGAATAAACCCCTGTTCATGGGCTAGTTTCAAACGAACATTCCGATCTCGCTCAACACCTGTAACAGCAACCCGCGCACCGGCCGCTCTAGCCAGTTCCGCTGCCATCAAACCAATGATGCCACAACCAGAGACTACGACATCCATACCCGGTTGGATGTTGGCTTTACGATGCACGCCTTGAGCGACAACAGACAGTGGTTCCACCACCGACCCCTGCAAGGGAGATAGTCCATCTGCCAACGGCATGCATCGCCCAACATTGACAATCATTCTCTGCGCCATCGCTCCATCGCGATGGAAACCAAATATCTTTTTCTTCCGGCAATAATTTGGACGGCCGCGCCCGCAACCTCGACAACGCAGATCGCCGCAACCTCGCATAGGGATAATGCAAATAATGTCCCCTAGCCGGAGGCCGTTGATTCCCTCTGTGTCCGGTCCAAAACCGACAATTCGACCGCTAGCCTCGTGCCCAATCGTCCTTGGTCGTTCAACCCAAGTGAAATTCGGTTTACCGGTACTGGCACTATTGTCCGAACCACAGATCCCGACGAACATAGGTTCGACCATTACTTCACCGTGTTGCGGTCCCTCTAACGTGACAGACTCGACGGCAAGGTTTCGGGTAACCGATCCTTCGGGTGCCGCCGGGTTAATATATTCGGATCCGTTTAATCTCAGGGCTTTAATGATTTCAGACACAGTGACCGACTCGCTCAGATGAATGTTTTAGCTGTTTTGTAGATTTCCAATTCTAGCCCGATTGCTTCGGTTCTGCGAGGCACCTTGGCGGCCCAGAGTAAACATCGCGTGTCTGATTTGGCATAGAGCAAACGGGTCCCAAACAAAATCGACAATCTAACAAAAGATGTCCGTCACCTTACATTTCTTCAATTTTAAAACAGATTCACATTAACAATAACCAGCGGCTTAACGGCTGTTCGTTTGGTTTCTATTGTTGTGGCGACTTTCGCCGCTGCGCAAATGGCCTAAGATAAGGGCTGGTAGACTCTCACCTTTTTAAACAAAGTGACATGAAAAAAAGACGACTGGGCAATACGGGCATGGACATTTCCGTGCTCTCATTCGGCGCCTCCTCTCTCGGAGCAGAGTTTCGAAAAATTGATCTCAACGAAGCGGTCAAAAGCGTACACGTCGCACTTGACCATGGAATGAATTTCATTGACACCTCTCCCTATTATGGGCGCGGACTTTCGGAGTCCTTACTTGGATTTGCGTTGGACGGCATTCCCCGTGAGAGCTATTACCTAGGCACCAAACTGGGCCGCTACGCTCCTTCTCATTTTGATTTCTCAGCGAAACGTGTGCGCGAGAGTGTCGACATCAGCTTGGAACGCATGCGCACCGATTACCTCGACATCATTCTCTGCCACGACATTGAATTTGTTGATATGCAACAGATCTGGGATGAGACCATTCCCGAGCTCTACCGATTAAAAGAAGCCGGAAAGATCAAACACATTGGAGTCTCTGGCTACCCCATGAAGATCTTTCGCGAGGCAGCGGCTCATTCAGAAATCGATGTCATTCTGTCGTACAATCACTACACCCTTCAAAACACCATGCTCCAAGATTTGGTTAGCGAGATGCAGGCCAACCAGATTGGAATCATGAATGCAGCGCCCTTCAGCGCCCGATTATTAACCAACGCCCCACTCCCGGAATGGCATAAAGCCACCGGTGAGGTCCGGGATATTTGCAAGAAAGCGGCTCAACACTGTACCGCCGCGGGCATTGACATCGCCAAACTTGCGCTTCAATTTTCGATTGCAAACGAAAACATGACCACTTGCATAACCGGATCGGCCAACCCCGGAAGAGTGGCACAATGGTGTGAATGGATGCAGGAACCGCTGGACGAGCAACTCGTCAAGGAAGTCCAGGACATTTTAGCTCCGATCCACAACTGGTTTTACGTCGAATGCCTTTCTGAAAATTCCGACGCGATTTAAAATCTAACGACTATTTCCTTTCCTGAGTTTATTAACCCCCAACGCGTTTGCTACTCAAAGGCCCTTCGGATGATCATCGACTCGCACCATCATTTTTGGGATCGCTCTCTCTCGCAATTTGATTATTCGTGGCAGGAAGATGCTGAACTTGATAAAATATGCCAGAGTTTTTTACCTGAGCATTTGAAGCCGCAGATCGATGCGACTGGCGTCGACAAGACGATTTTCGTCCAGACCCAACATGATCTATTGGAAAACGAGTGGGCGTTTGGCCTCGCTGAATCCCACGATTGGATCGCCGGGATTGTTGGCTGGGTCGATCTCGCCAGTCCCGACTGTGAAGCTCAAGTCGAACGACTCAAAGAAAATTCAAAATTCGTTGGAGTTCGGCATGTGGTTCAAGATGAACCCGATGACGATTTCATCCTTCGCGACGATATTCTCAGAGGGCTACAAGTACTCGAGAAATACAATGTCCCTTACGATCTCCTTTTTTATGTCAAACACTTAAAGCACGCTTCCACGCTCGCAAAAAAATTCCCTGACCTGAAACTGGTCATCAACCACCTTGCCAAACCGCAAATCAAACACCATCAACTGGAGGGCTGGATCGAGCATTTCAAACTTGCTGCCAAACACCCCAATGTCTGGTGCAAATTATCTGGTCTCGCCACCGAGGCTGACTGGAACACCTGGACACCGGAAGATTTAAAAATCTACGTAGACGCGGCAATCGAGCATTTTGGATCAGAACGATGCATGTTTGGAAGTGATTGGCCAGTTTGCGAACTTGCCGGTTCGTATCAGGACGTATTTGACGCAATGATTCAGTGCATTGGAGGGGTATCCGAGGGGGAGCGCGAAAAAATCATGGGCCTGAACGCGGCGGAATTTTACGGCCTAAAGCACTAAATCGACCAACGCTCATTAGCAAAAAATGTACGCAAAATCGCACAGGCCCCTACCTAAACTTACTCTCTCAGCCTAACTCCCTTAATAATCTTAATTATTAGAAGTTCTCTCGGTTATTAACCGATCTTATTTTTTCTACAATAAAGATCGGCTTGACGCAATTTTACGTCACCCCAATCGCAGCAAAGTAAATGATGGGCGACGATCGACCAAACTCCTCCGAGGAATGCTTTTGACTACTGACCACCCACTAACGGATGCAACTGTCTCTCCCGAGATAGGTCGCGAATTGACTGATTTGCAAATGTCATTCATGAAACTTGCACCAGCGAACATAAGGTATGAACAGGTAACACGAGCAATTACCGCCACGTTCATAACGGCCGGCGGTTTTGTTTTTCTTGTAATATGGTGGCTCAACAACGGATTTGACATCGCGTGGCTCTCAATCTTCTTTGCAGTTTGTTTGGTTATCACCTTTCTTTTTGGCATGGCTTGGCGATGGCCAGCGGTCAGCTATCGTCACACATCTTGGAAACTCGACGACGAGGGACTTGAAATTCATCAAGGTGTTTTCTGGCAACACCAGATTACAGTTCCGCTCGGCCGCGTCCAGCACGCCGATGTATCCCAAGGGCCCATTCAAAGATCTTTTGGTCTCGGCACGTTGGTCGTCCATACCGCCGGCACACAGAATTCGTCGGTGGTTCTAACTGGACTCTGTCAAACGACAGCTACCGAGCTAAGAGATCAAATAATCACTCAAAAACGAGACGACTATGTCGTTTGAAGTGGACCCTCCGGAATCTGATCCGCAACGAACGCCCTCTGGAAATTTGGAGGACGGACAAACAATTTTTGAAACGACGCGTTTGCAGGAGCCTGTCGCTCAAGCCGACGGAGACAAAACACCGTCAGTGCCTCCGGCTCAGATGTCATTCCTTCATCCGACGTCACTGATTTTCGACTTTCTGGCCCATGCTAAAACTTACATCGTCCCTGCTTTGATCGGCCTTTTTTACGGTGCAACCGAGGGTCAAGGCTTTCTGCTAATCATCTCCGCAGTAATTATTATCCCGACCCTCCTTCATTCAATTTTCAGCTATTTCACGCTGCGATATTGCATCTCCGACAATCAACTCATCGTCCGCGAAGGGATTTTCAATCGCAATATCCGAACCGTCCCATTAGCGAGGATTCAAAATATCGACTCGGTACAAAATCCGTTACACCGACTTTTTAAAGTTGCCGAAGTAAAAATCGAAACCGCCAGTGGCACCAAACCCGAGGCGGTTCTTCGTGTGCTCTCAGTCGATAAAATGAACTCACTGAGGTCTGCAATTTTTGAAAGCCCCGCACACCTCGAATCAAACAATCCAACTGGGGAATCCCCCGCGATGGAAGACGGCCAGTCGCTGCCCTCCGCCAATGTGCCACCCAATATCCCCGAAAATTTATTGAAGATTCCGCTCTCTTGGTTATTCAAAGCTGGATTGGCGAGCAATCGCGGAATGGTATTGGTCAGCATTTCCTTGGGTATTTTCTTTCAATTCACCAACGATAAATTTAATTTCTCTGTCAAAGGGATCGCCGATTTAATCAGAAGCTCTGTCGATTCAACTGAGGTAACAGAGACGCCTCAATCCCCCTTGGTCGTCTTCGGCCTTTCGCTGCTCGCTATTCTGACCGTTTTAGCGCTGATACGCCTGCTGGGGGTTGGCTGGTATGTCCTTCGATTCTATGGCTACCAGCTTCAGCGAAATGGGAACGACCTTCGCATTAGTTGCGGTCTCTGGACCAAGGTAAGCGCCTCGATTCCGGTGCAAAGAATTCAATTCATTAGTATTCATCGATCCTTACTGATGCGATGGTGGGGAATGGCGGCTATTAGGATTGAGACCGCTGGCGGAGATTCAAGCCAGAATGAAAATTCGACAGAATCAATCTCCAAGCGATGGTTCATTCCCGTCATTGCAGAAGACCGCGTCGCTGTCATCATGCAAAGTCTACGGCCTGATCTATTCTGGGATGAAACGAATTTTGACTTCAAAACCGTTTCACCAAAAACAACGCAACGACTAATCAGAATTTCTTGCATCCAGTCAGCTATGCTAGGCTTAATTGGACTGCCGATCTCCCTCGCGTGGGGTTGGATTCCGGGCGCCCTCTTGCTGCCGATCTTTCTGCTTTACGCTTTCAAGAAAGGCAGATCCATGCAATACGCGAGAGGATCGAACGAAGTGGTCTATCGCAGCGGTATCTTTTACCGAAAAACGAGCATCACGTTCTTCGATAAAATACAAACGCTTCACGTCAATCAATCGCCGTTCGATCGACGCTGGGGTATGGCAACGCTCTGCGTCGACACCGCCGCAGCCGGTCCAGCCGGGCATCGCATGCAGATTGCCTATCTCGATGAACACTTTGCTAACGACGAATTCAAACGCCTTCGAATCAATGCCGCTGGAAGAGAACCCGTTTTCGGGTAGTCACGGCGGCTGTTGACCGTTTTTAAGCAAGAATTCCCTGGACAACTTCTCCATGCACATCGGTCAACCGATACCTTCGCCCTTGATGACGGTAGGTCAGGCGCTCATGGTTGATTCCAAGCAAATGCAACATGGTTGCCTGAAGATCATGCACGTGCACTCCATCCTCCACGACATTGTAACCAAACTCATCGGTTTTTCCGTGTTGGCCACCCGGCTTTACTCCACCACCAGCCATCCAAAGCGAAAAGCATCGCGGGTGATGATCTCGCCCAAAATTGCCACCACTAAATTTACCCTGGCAATAATTGGTTCGCCCAAACTCCCCCGCCCAAACGACAAGCGTATCGTCTAACATCCCGCGGGCCGCTAGATCTTTCACCAACGCCGCCGAGGGTTGGTCGGTCTCACGACACTGATTACGAATTCCCCCGGGGAGTCCGCCATGCTGATCCCACCCTTGATGGTAGAGCTGAATAAATTTCACGTCCTTCTCAGCCAACCGGCGAGCCAGGAGACAATTAGCTGCAAAGGACCCAGGTTTCTGAACATCCGGGCCATACATCTCGAGGGTTTCTTTTGACTCCCCGGACACATCGACAACATCCGGAATCGATGCTTGCATATTAAAAGCCAATTCGTGTTGAGCTATCCTCGTTTCCAGCAATGGATCAGTCTGTTTTTCCAATTGCATTTGATGCAGGGCATCGATCGCATCCAACATTCGCTTCCGACTGGCTCGGTCGATACCTGCCGGGTTATTTAAATACAGCACTGGGTCTTTTCCGGATCGAAATCGCACTCCCTGGTGACGCGCCGGAAGAAAGCCACTTCCCCAGAGACGAGAAACCAGCGGTTGCCCCCCCTTATTCTTGGTGACCATCACCACGAACGACGGAAGGTTCCGATTGGCAGTGCCCAGTCCATAACTTAGCCAAGCGCCGATACTCGGGCGACCTGGAAATTGCGATCCTGTTTGTAAAAACGTCACCCCCGGGCCATGATTAATCGCCTCGGTGTGCATCGAATTAACCACACACATGTGGTCGGCAATTCCGGCCGTGTGAGGCAGCAACTCGCTCATCCACTGCCCTGACTCTCCATGCTGTTTAAACTTAAACGGAGAACCAACCAACGGAAAACTCGACTGGTTTCCGCTCATTCCCGTAAGCCGCTGCCCCTTACGAATCGACTCAGGTAACTGCTCTCCCTGAATCTTATTCAAATGCGGCTTGTGATCCCAAAGATCAATCTGGGATGGACCACCGCTTTGAAACAAAAAAATCACGCGTTTGGCTTTTGCCGGATGATGCAACCGATCCATTGCACCTCCCTTTCTATCATCGGCGGCCAAATCCCCTTTCACCAAATCACTTAAGGCAACTGCCCCCAATCCCATTCCAAATTGGTTGAGAAAACGACGGCGAGACATTCCAGCGCTGGCTGCATATCCTGTGCATTGATAGTTCATTGGCTCTCTACCGTTTGGTTACACATTCATCGTAATTGAACAAAGCATTCGCGACACTTGACCATGCAGCAAGCACGGCCAAATCCTCAGATTCATCAACTTGCTGCAAATCAGCAAAATCTCCGCCGGCAGGCTCGCCGTTGATATAAAAACGTACCTGCCCCGATTTCATATCAGCGGTGCAGACAAGGTGAGACCATTGCCCCGCTGGCGGGCTTCGATCCGCCATCCGAACCACACTGCCACAGACGAAACGCAAACCTCCATGCAGGTCGAGCAGTAAACCAGGGCCACCACCGGGAGTAATTTTGTCCCAGATTCGACCAACTCCCACACGACTCGGCTTGATCCAGGCTTCGAGCGTAAGACCATTGGTGAACTTGAGCTTCGATGAATTTTCGAATACGAATGGCTCACTAATTTTTTGTTTTTTACTAACGGTCTCAACCGACGTTTCTTCGATCGGTTTAAGATTTGAAATTTCAACCTTCCAATTCGCATCCAGAACTTGATTTCGATCCATTCCATAGAGCTTATTGATTTCTTCGGCTGTCAGTACGCTTCTCCATGCACTGGCACGGCCAAATTCCCCTTGGAACTTTTCAGTACCCTCCGGTGTCATACCAATCCTGAAATCGTGATTATTGGCTGGGAATAAAATTTTGGCCCCCGCCCGCAACTTTCCGTAATCGCCGAATTTCCCGTTGGATAAATACTCAATCGCCGAATCCGGATTTGCTTGGAAAAATTCCAATTGGGACCGATAAAGATCTTCGATAACCGAACGCTCCTTCGCGGAGGGTAGTCGCGTGGTCAATGTCAAAAACATTTGGTCAATCAAATTGCCAGCATCTTGACCTTCATTTTGTGCGATCAGCCTATGGCTCAAACCGCGGGCCGCTTCAACAAATTGCGGACCATTTAACATCGCAAGCGCCTGAAGTGGTGACGAGGTTCGTTCCCGTTTTACCTGACAAACATCCCGCTTCGATGCATCCAAAACCATCATCACAGGACCAGGACCGGTCCGTTTCCAATAAGTGTATAACGAACGACGGTAAAGCCCGTCTCCGCCGTCTGGTTTAACTGGTTTGAAGGAAGCGGCTAACTCGTAGGGCCTGACCGGCGAGCCTCCTATTTTTTCAACCATTAAACCGCTGGTAGCTAAAACATTATCGCGCAACATCTCTGCGGTCAAACGATACGAGGGGGCGCGGGCGAGAAGCTCATTCTCGGGATCACGCTTCAACAGTTCATCCGATACCTGGCTGGATTGCCGATAAACCGACGACATCACCAGTTGCTTCATCAGTCGCTTTACATCCCATCCGTTTTCGACAAAATCCAAGGCGAGCCAATCCAGTAGTTCGGGGTGCGTTGGCAGTGCCCCCTGACTCCCAAAATCTTCAGGAGTGCGCACGATCCCTTCGCCGAAAACTAGTTGCCAGAAGTGATTAACTGCCACGCGCGAGGTCAGTGGATGACTCGGATCTGTCAACCAGCGAGCAAGACCCAGTCGATTGCGTGGCAATGTATCGTCCATCGCTGGAAATACCGAAGGCGTTGCCGCCGAAACTTTTTCTCCCCGACTGGAATACAAACCGCGTCCCAGAACAAACGTCTCCCGTGGCTGTTCCAATTCTCGCATCACCATAATTTCAGTGGCCCCATCAAGAGCACCACACAATTGCTGCCGGGCGACTTTTAATTTCGCACGATACGCAGCAAAAGCTTCCAAATCGTTTAACTCCAGATGCTCAGTGAGCATTCGCAACTGCGACTCGGGAAACTCTCCACTTGCCTCTTGTGTTAAAAAACTCTGCTTGATTAACTCAGGGTTATGGGCCAAGGCAACTTCCAAACTCGAAAGCTGCCGGTCATATACTTTGAATGACGAAACCAGCCCGTTGGTAAATCCACGATCGCGAAACCGCTCCCCAATCGCAATGTTATTACCACCGCCTCCCGTTATATTTTTGGTGAGCTTATTTTTTACAATCTCGAGTTCCATCGCCTGTCCATCGACGAAAATCGACAACCCAGACGCGTCGACACTTCCATCATAAACAACCGCGACGTCAATCCACTGATTGAGAGGTATGTCTTGTTTCGTTTTGACCCGGATCGCATTGCCCGGCCAGAAATGAATGAGCGAAGCACTCAGCTTTCCATCTTCGATTAACAACTGATAGCCTCGGCTCGCCGCGTCAGTCCAAGCTCGCGATCGATGAAAAATAACCGCTCGCTCTTTTTTATCCGGCGTGTTCATCGACAAGCTCACCGAAAATGGCTGGTACCTAGTGAAATTGCCAGTCTTCAACCCAATCGCATCATCACCCGAAAGTTTAACGGCGGGGTTTCCCCGAGAGTCCGTTGCCTTCTGATTCCCTCCGCCAACCGCATTGAAATCAACCACCTCAACTGGCACTGCACCCTCCAGTGCGAGCACTTTCTCGATAGCTTTGCTGTCTTTCCAATGGCGTGGGCTATCTGGCCGATTTCGCTCAATCTCTACCACGCTCGCTTTCAAAGCAGCCAATTTTTTCTTTTGATCCGGTTTCAACAGTCGCAATGTGGGCGTGGGTATCGAGTTGGTGAAATACGAATAAAGCCCTGATTCATCGATGTTGTTGAAATAAGAAAAAAATTGATAATATTCCTTCTGGGAAAGCGGATCGTATTTGTGATCGTGGCAACGAGCACATTCGAGCGTCAGCCCGAGAAACGCCATCGCAAATGTATGAGTTCGATCGGCGACGTACTCCACGCGAAACTCCTCTTCAACGCTACCGCCCTCTACTTTCTGTGGATGGAGCCGATTAAAGGTCGTAGCTAAAATCTGATCATCGGTTGCTTCCGGTAAAAGATCACCTGCAACCTGTTCGGTAAGAAATTGATCATAAGACATATTTTGGTTGAACGACCGAATCACCCAATCCCGCCATGGCCACACAAATCGATCGCGATCTACTTGATAACCATAGGTATCGCTGTAGCGGGCGACATCGAGCCAATCCGAGGTCATCCGTTCGCCATAACGCGGGGAAGCCAGCAAACGATCGACGACAGTTTCATAAGCATCGGCAGAGGCATCTGCCTCGAAAGCTCTTAACTCCTCAATCGTCGGGGGCAGCCCCGTAAGATCAAAGGTTATCCGGCGAAGCAAAACACTCTTTGATGCGGGCAACGCTGGATTAAGTTCCTCTTGTTGGAGACGACTTAGAATGAATTGGTCGATCGCACTGGCACCCCAAACTCCTTTTGCCGGGGGTAATTGTATTTTTTTGGGTGGTACAAAAGACCAGTGCTGTTCCCACTTCGCTCCCTGGGCAACCCACAACTCAAGCGTCTTCACTTCCTGTGGACTCAAAGATAAATTCGATTCGACCGGAGGCATGTGGTCATCATCTTTGGAGATGACACGCGCAATTAGATCGCTCATTTCAGGCTGGCCGGCAACGATCACTCCTGCGATCCCGGACTCAGTATCTAAGCGAAGATCAGACTCACGGGCCTCTTCATCAGGACCATGGCAAAGGAAGCAACGATCTGAGAGTATCGGTTTCACATCCCGATTAAAATCAACTTCGGCATCTTGCAAAGCCAATAGCGACTGAGGCCAAACCAGCTCGATCAGAACAAAAGAAATCAGGCAGAACAGTCTACAACCACTCCCAACTTCTAACTTACAAGAATTCATGTTCCACCAAATCGCTCGGGACTTGTCGCGTGTTGCTTGATCCCAACCAGTGTAACTCATTCTCATTAATATGGAATCACGAAATGCAGTTTTTGCGGTGCAACAAGAACATTAGCACCCGAAAAAGAACTCCCCCGGAATGACACTATCGAGAACATCGCGAGACAACGCCCTAGAAAGGCAACTCTAGTTACTTGACGGCGGGGTCGTTAGTAACGCATCAAGATCCGCCAATTCAAATCGGTAATTCTCATTAAGAAAACCGTTCGTCTTCATCCCATACTCAAGAAACCCAAAAGCGGTGTTACGACGCAAAATTGACGCATGAAAATACCATAGTTCCGACGTCACATCGGTGTCGACCAGGATCGAATAAACGACTTCGCTCGAATGCAACTCCGTGGTCGTGAGGACTGACAAACCACCATCGCTAAGATCTTTCGTAAACCCCAATGCAAGAACAGAGGGAGCTGGCTTGCCATCAATCCACGGGCATAGAGCAACCGGAAGACCACGCACATACCGATTCTCTTGCCGACTCTCGTTAGCACGCAAGAGGGTAGGTGTTGTTAAGTCGAGAATTCGGCGCATGTACGGAATTGCATCCGTCATCCCTTTTTTCGTTCGTGTAGAAAACAACCCCATCTTTTCCTCTTTCGTATTTCTCGACCCTGCTTCAATTTGAAAAATCGGCATTGAAGTGTAGTTTTCAACTTACACGCGTCGTTTCAATTCTCATCACTTACCGACAGTGATGCCCAAATAAGTACGGGTTATAACGATTTTGCAACGCCAGCAACCTAGGAAGCACTCCTTTCAGCTACGTAACCCCACAAGCGTTTGGCCCACTTCCACTGGAAGCAACCCTCCCGATCAAAGACAGCTAACGGAAAACAAAGACAAAGCCCATAGCCCAAAATAGACAACGACACCGCCCACTCTGATTCAAGCTCGTTAGAGGGAGCAATTCAAACCGACTAAGAGAGCCGGTGCATTTTTGATAACCTGCTGGCGAGCCGCTGGCATCCAATCCAAAATCCGCTCGTCAAACGGCTCCAGCTTAAGCCGCTTAAAAACACCGCCAATGCGAAACGCGACTCCGCGATCGGTCCGGTAATCGAACAAGTAGCGATCCTGTCGAAACCGCTCAATCCCCGCCACTAACTTCTCGGTAGGTCGATTCGCAAATAAGTTGACGGCGTTCTCGACGCAAGTTTCGTCTACCAAGTTGATCTGGTCGTAGAACCTTTCTAATTCACCGGGAAATTTTTCGTCCAATAAAGCATCCAGGAACAATTCAATCACGACGTGCCCAAAAAACCTTGGACGCAACGATTGATTGTCCTCGAATACCTCCCGGAGCGACACCGAAAACTCAACCACCATTTGGTTGAATACTGCGGTTTGATGAAACCACGAATCATCTCGGTGATGCTGGACAACCCCACTCGCAATCTTTGCAACCAGTGGATCTTTCGATTCAGTAAACGCCAACGCGCGACGTTCGCGAGCCCGACACTTTCGATCACAGGCCGACAACCAATCTGGAATACAACAGCCGACAGCCAGATAGGGATCATCTAAATAAGGCAAAGCATGAGCAAACGAATTCATGGTGACCAAGCAACCTAAAAAATCAACGAGCCACCATTTAGTCGGCCACAATGCTGGCCCAAGGGACCGGAGTTACGAGCCCTGAACGTCTTGCCAGCTTCGAGATGCGCCGCTTTTCAAAACAGCATCGCAGATCTTTTGTGTTTCCAAGGCATCCCGAAAGGTTGGTCCTGCAGGAACTCCAGATTCAAGCCCTTTGATAAAATCAGCAACATGATGCACGAAACTGTGCTCATAGCCAATATTCAAGCCAGGCACCCACCAATTACCCATATAAGGATGATCGCCGTCGGATACATGAATCGATCGCCAGCCACGCATCGGACCTTCGAGTCGATGGTCAAAGTATTCAAGCCGATGCAAATCGTGAAGATCCCATTTAATCGAAGCATGTTCACCATTAATTTCGAACGTATAAAGTGCTTTGTGCCCCCGCGCGTAGCGGGTGGATTCAAACAGGCCCAGAGAACCATTATCAAAGTGGCAAAGGAATGAACAAGCGTCGTCGATGGTTACCTTTTGAACCTGTCCCGTATCCTGATGGACCCGCTCTTTAATAAACGTCTCGGTCATCGCCGAAACATCCTTGATTCCACCGTTGAGCCATATCGCAGTATCAATGCAATGCGCTAAAAGGTCACCGGTGACTCCGGAACCGGCCGCATCGGCATCCAACCGCCAAAGGGCCTCGCCACCTTGTGGAAGATCTTCCGAGATCGTCCAATCCTGCAGAAAATTAGCTCGATAGTGAAAAATTCGCCCTAGGTTTCCGCTGTCGATAATATTTTTCGCGAACGTAACCGCTGGGACTCGGCGATAGTTGTACCAGACCATATTTTCAACGCCCGCTTTTTCAACCGCCTCACACATCGCTTCGCCCTCGGCGACGTCCATCGCAATTGGCTTTTCACAAAGAATCATTTTCCCCGCTTCGGCAGCCGCAATTGAAATTTCTTTGTGGAGATTATTAGGAACACAAATATCAACAGCATCGATATCGTCCCGTGCGATCAATGCACGCCAATCGGTTTCCACTGATTCATAACCCCAATTATCAGCAAACACCTGAGCCTTTTCGGCATTGCGGGCACAGAGGGCTTTCAACACGGGCTCATACTCAAGTTCGAAAAAATTCCCTACCGTCGCGTACGCATTGGTATGGGCCTTTCCCATGAATCCGTAACCGATCATTCCAATATTCAGTGGCTTTTTGGCCATGTTTCCGATTCCTCAAAAGTTAAAATTTGTCTGTCACTTTTTTAATCAGGCCAGTGATTGCGATGGAAAACCAACGACCAACCGAAACTTGTTTTCGCCGAAAACGTGAAGGTAGCCGCAATGGCTTCAGGCGAGAAAATTTGTTCTACCCGTGGGCTTCCTGAACGGCAATCATCGAAGCAAGAATCGTATTCCAAGTCTCAGGCGACTCTAGCATCGCGTTGGGGAACATGCATCCATCCCAGCAGATATGCTGAATGCCTCGGGCTTCAGCATCTTGCAACCAATACTTGGAACACTCGACAATATCGAGCTTCCCATTGGGATCGTCGGCCGGGCAGTGCTTACCGGTTTTATCGTGGTCACCAGCACCATGGACATCGCCGTCGTTCTGAGCCACGTGAAAATCGATTGTCCACGGCCGTAGTTTATCCGTCATTGTTTTGTAGGCAGCCCAAAATTCTTCATCCGAATAGCCGTCCTGCAACAAAGCATGCTCGGGAGCGTTGTAACCCATTAGATAAAGATAGGTGTGTGCAAGATCCGCCTGAAAGCCCAACGTCTCGGGCATGCCAACTTCTTCAAGAAGGTCAAGCATATCTTTCCAAGAATGCATCCCGGCCCAGCAAATCTCACCTTCCGCAGCGAGCCGCTCGCCATGGTCAGCCGCAATTTTGGCCGCCTCTTTGAAAGTAGCAGCAATCTTCGATGTGCTCGCCGCAGGATCTTCGCGCCATTTATCAACTCCAAATTCAGCAGAATCAATTCGAATACTACCGTAGGATCGAACACCATGATCATTGAAGACACTGGCAATGTGGCATGCTTTTTTAACCGCTGTCAAAAACTTATCGGTCGATTCGGCATCCCCCATTGCACTGTCGCCTACGGTGCCCGGCCAGACCGGCGCTACAAGCGTGCCGACGTTTAACCCCTTACTTTGAATCAAGTCAGCAATTACACGCAATTCGTCTTCCGACGCATCCGGATCGGTGTGCGGCAGAAACAGAAAATAGTCAACACCTTCAAATTTACGTCCATCGACCTCCGCAGCCACGGTTAAATCGAGCATTCGCTCAAGACTGATGGGTGGCTCTTGCCCCTCATCTGTCCCTTTTCCCACAAGCCCAGGCCACATTGCATTATGAAGTTTTGGTTGTTTGCTCATCGCTTCCCTTAATATTTAATCTGACCGAAATCAGGTGATTGATTGATAGCCAACAAAGGTTTCAACATTTGTCATCCACTGACCAATGATCACGCTTTATGACCTCCAACCGCCGGTAACTCATCCCATGTGCTAGGACCAAAATACCGTAGTCCTACCAATGGCTCCGAACCATTATTCTCAACTTCTACTCCCGCTGATGCCGCATGATGAGTAATGAACACTTCATCCTCGCTAAGTTGGCCATAACGCATGATAACCGGGGTCTGTAAATCAAGCGCACCAAGGCGACCTTTGCCTTGAACCGTAATCCAGCTACTTGCACCGGGATCTTTCAAGACGCACTTACAACCCGGTTCCACCGTCAACTCGCGGGCCGTAAACAACTGCTCGCCGTCGACCGTCCCATAAACAATCCAGCGATCACACCAACCGGGCCCCTGATCGGCAACAATCGGTTCCAAATAATTATTGTCTTTAAAATTGGGGTCTACATTTTTTTCCCAATCCAGTTGCCCAATAATAAAATCGAGATCCTGATGTTTTTCTTCGGGCATGTCTTTGACCAATAGCGACCACGGAACATAACGCCCTTCAACAATGTTTTGAAACATGCCAAAAACGTCGCTGCCCCATTGAGGCTCGTAGGTGCACAACGAACCGGGCGCATGTAAGACTCCCGGCGGAATCAACCAGCCGGTTCCGCGCTTCAACCGATAGGCCTTCGATAAATCAAGAATGCCATTCTCGCCCTTGCTCCAGTTCTCTAAACATTTTCGAAGTTCCGCTTTGGTCGTTCCCGGCTCTAAACCCATGAATGTGTGAGGAAAATTGTTGTCGCAGTTATTGTACTGAGGCGGAAAATAATAACTCTCCGGTTTACCTTCCTGCCCGACCAGGGCCGCGTCGTCAAAGCTCTGATGCATGTGGTGCGGAATGGGGCCCATGTTGTCGAAGAATTTCGAATACACAGGCCACTTTTTATATTTGCCCCACATCTGGGCTCCTATTAAAGCTGCTCCGCACTCATCGACAGCGTCTCGAAGAAGAAATGCCTCCCCTTCAAAACGACAAAAACTGAGCCCCTCCGTCGATTCTCGGTTTTCGTTCGCACACTCAGTGGTACTGCCAAACCAGCGTTCATCAATCCCACCCCGCTCGGCGCCCATGGCATAATAATCATCTGGGTGCAAACGGATCCGCTTTCCCGGATGCAAAAAACTTCTTGGAACCCAAGTGGGAGTCAACCGCAACAACCCCCCGGTCGCATCCATGGCTCGGTCAAGAATTTGACGCACGTTGTCAGATTGGGTTACGGGTAAGGACTGCGAAGAAACCATATCTTTTTTTTCAAACAAGGACATGCATAAACGAAGTAAAAGTTTTAAGCTGTTTTCGTAAGCTCTGCAAGCATCTAGCAGCTTGTAACTTTTTCATCAACACGAGAGTGAAAAAACATGAAATCCAGTACCACCGACCTGCTCGCCCTCTCATTTGCTGCCCAACTAAATACCACAGGAGGCTCCGACTCCCTCGGATGGAAGTTCCAACGCCTGGGAATTGGACAGAGCTGCGGAGTTGACAAGCTCACGGTTCGCTGCGGAAGCCAGTCGATTGATATCCTCCCAACGCGAGGAATGGGAATCTGGCAAGCCCACCAAGGCGATGTTCGGTTCGGCTGGGATTCTCCGATCGCTGGCCCCATTCATCCAATGTGGGTTGATGTAAACGAACCAAGTGGACTTGGATGGCTTGATGGGTTTGATGAAATGATGGCCCGCTGCGGGCTTGCCAGTAACGGGGCTCCCGAATTTGACGCCACAGGCCAACTCATCTGGCCACTTCATGGCCGAATCGCAAACCTACCGGCCAGTAAGCTAAGTGTCGAAATTGATGAGGCAGTAGGCCAAATCACGGTTCGCGGAACCGTCGTCGAAAATCGATTCCATTTCCGTCGACTACAACTAGAGACAACAATCAGCATGCGACTTGATTCGAATGAAATCTCTATCGCGGATCGCGTCACCAACCTCTCTGACCGCACCGACACGATCCAGATGCTATATCACAACAATTTTGGCTCCCCAGTTTTGGAAAAAGGGAGTCGCTTTTTTGCTCCGGTAAAAAAACTCGTTCCTCGAAATCTCCATGCCGCAGCCGGGCTGAACCAATGGGACCAATATGGTGCCCCCGATCCAGAATATGCAGAGCAAGTTTATTTCATGAAACTCGCAGCAGACACCGATCAAGAATCCCTCGTCATGCTTAGCAACGCCCAACAGTCAACAGCTGTCAGCATTCGCCACAACGTGTCGCAGCTACCTTTTTTCTCACTTTGGAAAAATACGGTAGGCACATCGGACGGCTATGTGACAGGTCTTGAACCGGCCACAAACTTTCCCAATCCGCATTCTTTCGAAAAACAACATGACCGAACGATCCATCTGGGGCCGGGCAACGATTACACAATGTCACTGCACATCGGGCTTCTAACTGAACCCACCGCCATCCAAGCCACCCTTGAGAAAATTGAAATGCTACAACCCGGAGCAACTGAAATTCACGAAGGGCCGACCAGCGACTGGTGTTCGACTTGATTGGCGTTCGACTTAAGAGACCGCCGTCACCACCTCACGGGCTATCGAGATTCTTTAATGCCGATATTCGATTTCTTTTCCAAGGACCGCTGAATCAAATTGCGACTGTCCATTTTCTAAACGAAAAACTTGATGCCCCATCACCCAAGTCGCAACTGGCCAACCAGTCAGCTCAGTGCCATGCCATGGAGTCCAGCCACATTTTGCTTCTTGCGCGTCATTGAGGACAGTCTGAGTCAGGCTCAGGTCGACCAATGTCAAATCAGCATCATAGCCAACTTCAATTCTTCCTTTGTTTTCTATTTGCCAAACCCTCGCTGGCTCACTCGACATCCACTTCACCACCTGTTCCAGCGTGCATTTATCCTGGCGAACCAGATTGAGCATAAGCGCCAAAGAATTTTCAACCGCAGGTAGTCCAGAAGGGCATTCGGGGTATGGCTTCTGCTTTTCCTCAAGCGTATGCGGGGCGTGATCGGTCGCGATGACCGTGATCACACCGTCGAGCAACGCCTGCCACAATTTCTCATTGTCGGACTTGGTTTTAATGGAAGGGTTCATCTTGACCAGAGACCCGAGAGACGCGTAATCGTCGACATTAAAAAACAAATGATGCGGACAAACCTCTGCTGTGATCAACTCGCCACCAGCTGCAATTAAATCAATCTCATCCGCAGTGGAAACATGCAGCACATGAAAAGGATGCTGATGACGAATGGCCAAGTCGATCGCTCGTTGGGTTGCAATGAATGCAGCTCGGTGGTCGCGAACACGGGAGTGGTCCGCAATGTCCGTTGAGTCAGCGTATCGAGCGGCGTTTTGCCTGACTGTCGATTCATCCTCACAGTGAGCACAAATGGGAAGGGTTGTTTCGGCAAAAATGGTCTCCAACGCAGCCTGCTCATCAACGAGCAAATTCCCCGTGCTCGATCCGATAAATATTTTGATTCCGGGAGTTCGCCGAGCGTGTCGGAGTTCGCCTACATTTTCGGTCGTCGCCCCAATATAAAAACCATAATTGACAAGCGAACGACTCTGAGCCAATTTTAACTTATCGTGCAACACGTCAACCGTTACCGTATTAGGCACTGTATTCGGCATTTCCAAAAAGCTTGTCACGCCACCTTTGGCACAGGCCCGGGAAGCATGGACAAGATCTTCTTTATGGGTCAAGCCAGGCTCACGGAAATGAACCTGATCGTCAATAACTCCGGGAATCAAGTGCTTCCCACGGGCATCGACCGTCCGGTCCACAGTGGTTTGAATAGCCGCATCAATCGCCGCAATCTTCGTTCCTTCAATTAACACAGATGTCTCAACCGAGCCCTCGGGTAAAACAACGACGGCATTTTTAATTAGCGTTTTCATATTTAAGACCTTCTACTCAATACCATTCGACTTCGCCTGATCATACGAATTGGCTCCTGACTTGTCAGTAGGACTGATTTGATTCATCGCCCCCCGAGTCTATAAAGTACAACAGCGGCACGGGTTGGAAATCCCGGCCTCCAACGCCATACTTTATTTCGGACTTAGAAAACACCGCTGCAGGAATTGAAACCGATGCAGGACGAAACCTTTGAAAAACTAGGCCAGTTTTATCTGGGCAAACAATACGACATGGATCGCCGTGAGCGAACCGACCAACACCTCCTGTACGATTCCCGCGATCTCTGCACGCATGCCGTCGTAGTCGGCATGACTGGAAGCGGGAAAACCGGTCTGTGCATTGACTTGCTCGAAGAAGCCGCGATGGACAATATCCCGGCGATTGTTATCGACCCTAAAGGCGATATCTCAAATTTACTCTTAACATTCCCCGGACTTAGCGCGGAAGAATTCCTCCCCTGGATTGATGAAGGCCAGGCAAACCGAAAGGGGCTTTCCAACGAAGAATTCGCCAAAGAAGAAGCAGAGAAATGGAAGAATGGTTTGGCCGGATGGGGTCAGGACGGTGATCGCATCAAAAGAATGCGGGAAAAAATCGAGATGCGAATCTACACGCCCGGCAGCAACTCGGGACGCCCGCTAAACATCCTTAAATCATTCGCAGCGCCTGCTCCAGAGATCATCAACCAAACAGACTCACTTAATGAAAAAATTAGCTCCGCCGTCTCGGGACTTCTCGGACTGATTGGCATCGAAGCCGACCCGATCAATTCCTCCGAACATATTTTAATTTCTAAAATCCTCGATCACCATTGGAAACAACAACAAGATCTAGACCTCGCTCAGCTGATTCAACAAATCCTCGACCCTCCTTTCGAGCGTTTTGGCATTTTGGAATTAGAAGATTTTTGCTCTCGAAAAGATCGTCAATCACTGGCGATGACACTAAACAACCTCCTTGCCTCTCCATCCTTTTCCAGCTGGATGCAAGGAGAACCGATCGACATTAAAAAAATGTTGCACACCGAAGCCGGAAAACCGTGCATTTCGATCATTTCAATCGCACATTTATCAGAAAATGAGCGGATGTTTTTTGTGACGCTGATCCTCAATGAGATGATCACTTGGATGCGGTCTCAAGCGGGAACTTCCAGCTTGCGGGCGATCCTCTACATGGATGAAGTCTTCGGATATTTCCCACCCACCAAAAACCCTCCCTCCAAGCGGCCGATGCTGACGTTACTTAAACAGGCTCGCGCCTATGGATTGGGCTGCGTTCTTGCAACTCAAAACCCTGTCGACCTCGACTACAAAGGGCTTTCCAATGCGGGCACCTGGTTTCTAGGACGATTGCAAACTGAGCGCGACAAAATGAGAGTCCTCGAAGGCCTCGAGGGAGCCTCTGCTCATGCCGGAGCAAAATTCGATCGAGGACAAATGGAAAAAACTCTGGCGGGCCTTGGAAGCCGTGTATTTCTCATGAACAATGTTCACGAGGATCACCCGGTCCTCTTCGAAACGCGGTGGGCTATGTCCTATCTTCGGGGGCCCCTGACGCGAAACCAGTTGCAAAAGTTAACCCAGCTACACAACACCAACCCACCGGCTACGGAGTCGACTGACAAAACAACGTCCTCCGAAACTCCGTTTCAACCAAGCCCCGCCGTCCTGCAAGCCCCCACTCCGTCGACCTCGCAAATTCAGGCGATGATACCGAATTCAATCCCTCAATTGATTGTCCAACCCCGCAGCACGACCCAGTCCAACGATCGCGTTGTCTTTCAGCCTGGCCTATTCGCGACCGGACGCCTGCATTACGTAAGAGCCTCCTACCACATCGACCAGTGGCTCGATCGCTCCCTATTAACGTTCATTCACACAGGTGACATGCCCAACGAAGTGTGGGAAAAATCGCAGGAGGTTGCGAAACCTCTCAATACATCCCCAACCCCCACCGATGGGATGACGCTCTCAACTCCAATTCCAGAGTTACAAACTTCGAAAAACTACACACACTGGAAAAAGTCTCTCGTTGATTTTTTATACCGAAAACACGAACTAACGGTATGGAAATGCGAAGAACTGAAACAATACTCTGACGCGGAAGAAACCCTTGGCGACTTCAAGATTCGCATTGAACAAATGGCCTCCGAGCACCGCGATGACGAAGTGGATAAACTTAGAAAAAAACATGAAAAACGTTTCGCCACCCTCGAGGGGAGAATCAGACGCGCTGAGGATAAAGTCGAAATCCAAACCGAACAATATGAGCAAAGCCGGACCTCTTTACTGACGACACTCGGAACAACGCTTGTCGGCGTTCTCATGGGGCGGCGGTCTACCCGCAACGCCTCTTCATCCGTCCGGTCCTACAGTCGGTCTTCGAAAGAAAAATCGGATATCAGACGAGCCGAGAGTGAGCTCAAGGAATTAGAATCCGAAATCGAAGCTCTGAATCAAGAATTCAAAGAGGATGTCAATCGCCTTAGTAATAAACTGTCTGTCGAAAATCTCGAATACACCGAGCATCAACTTGCGCCCCGCAAGAGTGACATCTCAATCGAGAAATACGCCATTCACTGGCTTCCATTTCGCGCCGATTCGGATGGCGTTTTGGAAAAACTATTTTAGCTTCGATTTGCCCAACAAGCTCTACCGGGGTTCTCGCGCGCGAGTCACTTTCCCTTCGGCCCAACGCTTTAATCCAGCGAGTCGATCCTTCCCCAATTCAAAATAAATGAAGGGTAATGACTCCAAATGATTTTCAAAAACTTCACCACAATCTGGCAGCCCAGCTTTGACCTCGACGAGTCTCTGCTCAATCATCTCCAGTAACAGCAATTCCGAAATTTGCTGATGTCCGAAAATAGTTGGGTGGACGTGATCCAGCAGCGATTCGCGCCCGGGAATCCCATCGGGCGCGACCGACTCAAAAAATGATTTAACGTCCACAACAGGCACGGCACTCCCTTTTGCCACTCGGTTAATTGCACGATACATGGGTTCCACAATTCGCAAAGGACAAACATCCTCTTCTTTGGCTAAAACCAAATGCTCCCGCGCGGATTTCAACTGACCCAATTGCTGATAGACCTGCCCAAGTCGATAGTGAGCTTCGGCATGCCGGGGGTTCATCTCAACCAGCGCCTCCAACTGGTCTCTCATCTCAACCCACTCTACTCTCGCTTCCGTTCCTGCTATTAAAGCCTGCCATTCGGATTCGAATCTTGCAACCTGGGAATCGGTCATGCTCGATGAGTGCTGGCTCTTGAACGGCGACGCGTCTCTTAAGTTAGTGACTGGATTACACAGAATTAACGGAACATCTGCCGCTTGAATCGCACGAACCATCGCATTCAAATTTTGCTCGAAATGTTCAACTACATTTCCCCGCCAGCTGTCATCGCGAACGTATTTTTCCAGCCCACCTCGAAAATCCAATCTTGCTTCGACGTCCGTTGGCAAGACATTTTTCGGCTCCCCAATCCCCGCTTTTGCCTCCATCCAACTCGCTCTCAAAAACGCATAAGATTTGATGCTCGATAGTCGATCGTGGGTGCGTCCAATCCAGCTGGGTGTCTCCTTGACCAGGCCGTAGGTCCGGTCCTCTAAAAATTCATTCTGGCCGGTGTAGAGAATAATTAAATCAGGGCCATAGTCGAGAATTTCGTCAACAATCGGAACCAATCGATAACTCGCATACGAAACCCCGCCGCAATTCACGACCGTCCATTTTTTGTTGGAATCGAGTTTTTCAAGCCGCAACTGAAGCCATTTAGAAAACGAGGTATCGGGAGCGAAAGGGCGCCCCTGAACCGTCGATCCACCAATGCAAAAAATTCGAAATTCGTTATTTGCCTTGGCCGCCGGAAATTTTGCTTCGCAAAACAAAGGCATCCGATTAGACGCGATCTCGTATTCGGCTCCCGCCGCATTCACCTCGAAAAGCGGGCGTATTTCGGTAAATCCAATGTAGGGATCGGTGACCGCATCCGAACTTTGCCAGCCCCACCCCCAGAGCACCAACTCTAAAAACAATAACGGCAACAACCCGATAGCGATCGCTCCCATTCGGAACGAGAGCGAACGCTTCCACGATTTCACTGGCACCACCTGATTATCTGACACTCCGCCCCCTCGCCCTATTTTCAAATAGCTTGTGAGATTCCCCCACCATCGTAGTTCCTCCGCAAGCCGTCAGAAGTATAATCCAGTTTTACGTTGTCATGTGAGAGCTAATGATTCAATGTCCGTAATTCTCGGCATCTCCGCTTTTTATCACGACTCTGCGGCCGCCTTGGTGGTCGATGGGGTCGTTGTCGCCGCGGCACAAGAAGAACGTTTTACGCGAAAAAAACACGAATCCGGATTTCCCCATCAAGCAATTGCATTTTGTCTCGCCCAGGCAGGCCGAGAAATTGAGGAACTTGATCACGTCGTATTTTATGAAAAACCGTTTTTAAAATTCGAACGAATCCTTGAGACTCACCTCGCACACGCTCCCCGAGGCCTTGAATCGTTCATGACTTCAATTCCCATTTGGCTGCGGAGTAAGCTCTACCTTTCTCGGGTGATCGCGAAAGGCCTGAACGGACGATATCGAAAACGAATTCTCTTTGTCGAACACCACCAATCGCATGCGGCCAGCGCATTTTATCAATCTCCATTTGAAAAAGCGGCCATCTTAACCGTTGATGGAGCCGGGGAATGGACGACAACTGCGATCGGACTTGGCGTTGACTCAAAAATCCAGCTACACAGCGAGCTTCGCTTTCCCGATTCCCTCGGGCTGCTGTATTCTGCGTTTACCTACTTCTGTGGATTTCAAGTCAACAGTGGGGAAGGCAAACTGATGGGACTGGCGCCGTTGGGCACACCGGAATACGCTGACGTAATTCTTGAAAACCTAATCGATTTACAGTCCGACGGGTCTTTTCAACTGAACCAGGAATTCTTTGATTATTGCACAGGACGCAAGATGACTTCGTCCAAGTTCGACCAGCTTTTCGATGGACCTCCAAGAACGCCGGAATCTCCCCTTACGCAACGAGAGAAAAACCTTGCCGCTTCGATTCAATTAGTCATCGAATCCGCACTTCTGAAAATAGCCAATCACTTGCATGAATCGACGCAATGCGATCAGCTCTGCATCGCCGGGGGAGTCGCGTTAAATTGCGTTGCCAATGGCAAATTACTCCGAGAGAGCCGGTTTAAAAAGATTTGGGTCAACGCAGCCCCCGGAGATGCCGGAGGCGCCATAGGAGCAGCTTTGTTTACGTGGCACCAAATACTCGAAAACCCAAGAAACAAGACTGCTGCTGCATCGCCGTTTCTGGGTCCGCAATATTCCAACACCCAAATCCGTGACGCCCTAACCAAGCACAATGCGAATTTCCAGGAGCTTTCCTCCGTCGAATTGACAGATGCAGTGGCGGACGATTTATCCAACGAAAAGATCATCGGGTGGTTTCAGAATCGCATGGAATTCGGACCTCGAGCGCTCGGGAACCGAAGCATTCTCGCAGACCCGCGTCCAAAGAACATTCAAGACCAGCTAAACCGAACGGTTAAATTCCGAGAACCGTTTCGCCCTTTTGCCCCCGTCATTCTCCAAGAGGAATCCGCGAAGTGGTTTTCAACCGATCATCCGTCCCCCCTAATGTCTTTCGCCGCCTTTCTGCAACCCGCCGTGCCGACGACAATGTTTCCAGGTATTACGCACGTCGACCGTTCGTCGCGAATTCAAACCATTGCTTCGGTCGACAACCCGATCCTTCACCAATTACTGGATCGTTTTCGAACTAGAACCGACTGTCCGATGCTCGTAAATACTAGCTTCAACGTTCGTGGGGAACCGATTGTCTGCTCGCCGGATGACGCCTACCGATGTTTCATGAAAACAAACCTCGATACTCTGGCAATTGGAAACTTTTATCTGGTCAAGGAAGACCAACCAGAGGCAAAAATTGAGTCACCTCCGCAAAAACAAAAAATCACTTGGTTAAACCGCAGCTTCCATGCGTGGGAAATACTGACTTTTCCAGTACGATGGGCAATATCGAAAACCGCCTTATTACTGGTTTACTACCTCTGTGTTTTCCCCCTTAGCCTGCTACGCAACCGATGGAAATTAAAAAACGAACCGATCCCCATTTCCCAATCAATTCAGAAAACGATATCTTATTGGCAGCCGCGAACCCCAACGACCGATAAGACCAGCTACTTTAGACAATATTGATTTCGTGAATTCAACCGAACAAAAAAATACTGAATCAATTAGGTTTCTGGATAAATCAAAATCCAAACCTCCTGGGTTCTTGATCGAGTTTGGTGACTTTTTAATTCACAACAAGAAATGGTGGTTGACTCCGATTTTTCTTATCTTGCTGTTGTTTAGCCTTTTCATTGCCTTAACCGGAACTGCCATTGGCCCTTTCATCTACGTTTTATTTTGACGAACCCTGACCTTTTTGAGGGCAGCTAAACTATCCATGTTAGTTATCGACGAGCACCCCTTACTTGAAACCGCGGTCGTAGTTACCGAGTTCAAACAGACCATCGGTGAAACACCATCCCCAATTGCACTCACCGAAAAACTAGCTTTCCCACAAACCGTCCCCTTTTCCGCTGCCCCGGATGTCAAACCTCATGTCCGCGACATGCTTCGCTTGGGTGGCTACAAACCAACCGGGCGCGGCAAACCGGCCTCAGAATACCTCCGACAAGCAGTTGAGAAAAACACACTGACTCCAATCAACCTTCCCGTCGATATCTGCAACGTCGTTTCCCTCCATAGCGGTTTGCCGATTAGTGTCATCGATCTGGATTTAGCGTCAGAACCATTTGGGATTCGTATTGCGCCGGAAGACTCGACGTACATCTTTAATCAAGCCGGACAAACGATTAAACTTGATGGACTGTTGTGCCTCTTCGATCGCGCTGGAGCGTGTGCGAATGCAGTAAAAGATTCTCAAAGAACCAAGACATCGCCGCAGACGAAAAGAACGCTGTCGGTCATCTGGGGCACTCAGTCGCTGACAGGATACTGCTCAGCTGTTTCTCAATGGTACTGCGAGCTACTAAGCGAGTTCGGAACAACTCGATTCGTTTGACCAAACCAACGGGAGGAATTTGACATTGGTTTCTAACGCAGAGATTTTTGAACCGGATCGATCCGCTACCGGTACGCCCCTGACAGAGAATCAAAAAAAATGCATGAACAAGAAAAAGTGAGACGAGCTCCAGCGTTCGATGTTGCGGGACATGCGAATCGCCGAAACCCGCCTCAAATCATCAATGGGACAACGCCGGCAGTTAGTTCAGCGCGGGAATTTCAAATTTGAACCCCTTATGCGCTTAGAAGTTTCGCACCGGGTTTAGACTGCTACCAAATTTAAAAATCTGTAAAGCCGGATACAAAATGCCGCCCTCCCAAAGACCGCAACTCAAGCTATGGCAGCTATTTCTCGGATTCGCGTTGATTTCATGCGGGCTCTGGCTAACGACTCAATACGGCGTCTCGAGAGGGGAAATTGAAATTATCGAGTTTGAAGACTGGAATGGATTTGAAGTTTCTCAACAAAACTCGATCTTAGAAATCTCAAAAATTCAATTCCGTTTTTTAAAGCCCGTCAGCTTAAATCAAAACTCGCGCATCAATCTATTCATAAAAGAACGCGTGTTGATTGATGGTGCCAACATCATTGTTGGGGGAAAAGTAAGATTCAAATACAGAAGTAAACCACTTCCATGGGCACGAGCCGAAACGCCAGTCGAAGGCGTCCTCACACAACTGGGCCTCCGCACAAGCGACGTTGAAGAGCTCATAACAGAATCGTTAATGCCCTCAAACTGAATCCTCGAACGGGCATTGCCTAGCTCAAGCCCCAGCTTTTGCCTGATCGCGAAGAAAAGAAATTGTTCATGCCAACAAGCGGTTAGTTGGCTTTTTCAATCGCTCGCTTCATCGCGGCACCCATATCAGCCGGGCTGCTCGCAACTTCGATTCCCGCTGCCTCTAAGGCCGCGATCTTTTCCGCAGCCGTTCCTTTGCCACCACTGATGATCGCTCCGGCATGCCCCATGCGTTTTCCGGGAGGGGCGGTTCGCCCAGCGATAAAGGCGGCAACGGGCTTAGTGATGTGCGCTTTCACATAAGCGGCCGCTTCTTCCTCTGCCGTTCCACCGATCTCACCCATCATTAGGATTGCTTCGGTTTCGTCGTCATCCTGAAACATCTGTAGGCAGTCAATGAACGAGGTTCCGACGATCGGATCTCCACCGAGGCCGACACAAGTCGTTTGCCCCAGCCCCAGACTTGACGTTTGCCAGACTGCCTCATAGGTCAGTGTTCCCGATCGACTCATAATTCCGACGCAACCTTTTTGGTGAATGTAGCCAGGCATAATTCCAATTTTACATTCGTCAGCAGTGATTACACCGGGGCAGTTTGGCCCGACTAAAACAGATTTAGATTTTTTCGCAGCTTCATAGACGCGAACCATATCAATAACCGGAACACCTTCTGTCACGGCAATCACAACTTCAATTTCGGCGTCAATCGCTTCCAGAATTGCATCGGCAGCAAAAGGCGGCGGTACAAATATCATCGTCGCGTTGGCACCCGTTTGGAATCGAGCTTCTTCCACGGTGTCAAAAACCGGTAATTCGGCAACCGTCTGGCCACCCTTGCCGGGAGTCACTCCGCCCACCATTTGCGTGCCGTATTCAAGGCACCCGCGTGTGTGGAATTCACCGACATT
>JAPKBL010000145.1 GCA_028823415.1 Mariniblastus sp. | reverse complement strand
ATTTAGAGCAGGAATTTAGAGCAGGAATTTAGATTGAGGTTTTCGTTTGTCCGGCGGCGGGTTACATTTTTAGCGACGATACTTTTATAAGGGCTAGACAACGTGAACCAAGAATCCCTTCGAATTGGAATCGGTCACGATACGCATCGCTTGAAACTGGGCGGACCATTGAGAATTGGTGGGATCGATATCGATCACACTCACTCTCTTGTGGGGCATAGCGATGCCGATGTACTGCTACATGCGGTGACGGATGCGATTTTGGGCGCCGCCGCGATGGGCGACATAGGCGAGTTGTTTCCCGATACCGATCCCGGAAATAAAATGAAGGACTCGGGTGAAATGCTAAAAACCGCATTCGCAAGAGTGGCTGGTGCGGGTTTTCAAATCAATAACATCGATTGTATCGTATTCGCTCAGAAGCCAAAATTATCGGCCGTCAAAAGAAAGATCGCGCAACGCATTGCGGAGATCTTAGAGATCAATCCCGATCAGGTCGGGGTAAAAGCAAAGACGGGTGAGGGCGTGGGAACCGTTGGACTGCATGAAGTTATTATGGCGGAGTGTATTGTACTTTTGTATCGGACGGTTTAAGCGATGACAGACTCTCAAGAAACACGCGTTCTAGGAATTGATCCGGGGCTAAATATTACCGGTTACGGAGTGATTTCGATTCGCGTCAGGGAGATTTCGGTAGTTGAAGCCGGCGTGATTCGAAGCAAACGCACGGACAGTTTTCCGGCCCGCTTGAATAGCATTCATCAAGGGGTTACCGATGTGATTGAGTCGTTAAAGCCCGACTGCGTTGGATTGGAGGACTTGTACAGTCACTACGAGCGACCCCAAACGGCTATCATTATGGGACATGCACGTGGAGTGATTGGTTTAGCCGTAGGGCAAAACGAATTGCCTCTACACAGCTATGCCGCGACGCAAATAAAAAAAGTACTCACCGGGAACGGCCGTGCCCCGAAAGTGCAGGTTCAACATGCAGTGGCACGACAATTGAATTTGCGCGAAATTCCCGAACCGGCTGACGTTGCCGACGCGTTGGCGATTGCGCTCTGTCATTATTTTCTGTCGCTTCGTACGGCCACTCTCACTTAAATCCAAGTTATGAAAGCGACCCTTTGATTACCAAATTAACCGGCCAACTCTTGGCGATCCAAGAAACTACAGCATCGATCGGCATCGACCCCTTCGAATACGAAGTCGCCGTTCCCGATTTTACTCGCAGGCATCTTCAGCTGAGTGTTGGTGAAAAGGTCAGTCTTTACACGATTCAATATATTGACGGCAATCCACAGAAAGGGGGCCGGATGACGCCTCGACTGATTGGATTTAATAGTCAGATTGAGCGTCAGTTTTTTGAGTTGTTTTGCTCTGTGCCTGGGCTCGGTGTAAAAAAAGCTCTGAAGGCGATGGTTCGACCGGTTCAAGATATTGCGAAGTCGATTGAAGAACAGGATGTCAAGTCACTCACAACCCTCCCCGGAATCGGGCCGGCAATGGCCGAAAAAATAGTAGCTCAATTACGTCGAAAAATGGCGAAATTCGCGTTGCTGGTGCAGCAAGCACCGACGAAGTCTGAGAATGATGTCGAACGAAGTATCGTAGACGAGACATTCCAGGTGCTAATGGCGCTGGGCCATAATGAGTTCGATGCCCGGAAGTTGCTCGAAGAACCCCTCGCTGGTAAGCAGAATTTCAAAGATGTCGAAGCGTTGCTGCAGGCGGTTTATGAGCAAGCAAATCGGTGACTCTAGTTGGCCCGCAGAGCTTGAGGTTTGGGATCAATGCCCTCTGAGTTTCGAGTATTCAGAGGGTTGTCCATCCAGCAAAAAAGCCATCGATGTTCGTCGATGGCTTTTTAGGTTTTGATTGGTCAATCTTTGTGATGCGTTTGGATTAAAACACATCTGTCAGGAAGTGATGACCGAAATGGTAACGTCGAGGTGACGGATAGTAGTTGTGCCATTGCTTGTTGTATACCGGGACTCGCATTTCTGCAGGATAACGATGGTACAAACTGTCAGCACTACGGAAGTACTCATTTCCCCAATAGTTCTGAGGGTAAGTCACATACGGGTAGTGATAGAACCGGTCCATGTTACGTGAACCTTGTTGACCCCAACTGGCGCCGTAGGCGGGTTGTTGGGCTTGTGCGGTTGACTGACCGATTACTGCGAATGCACATACGCAAATTGCAACGGTGAATAGACGACGAATCATGGAGTTCTTCCTCCTCAATGGCACTGTCAAATGAGCAGTGCAAATGGACGGGTTTTGGGCTGACTGAGGTTTTTACGTTAACTTGTGTTGTCGTGTTGGTCCGAAAGCGGCTAGTTGTTCGGATCAAGAACCTGAATCCAGCGGATCAAATCCGTTGTGAAACTGGTACCAGCTATAAAAGCTGCATTAACCGTATGTTCGGCATTATCAATACAAGATTGCCAGCAAGAAATGATTAGCCCGTAAAGTTTACCTAGGTTGGTGCTGCCATTTCTCAAATCCCTTCTGCTCAGAGGCCGAAGGCGAAGCCGAGGGGTAGCTAAACGCGAATTTGAACGGTTGGGAGCCAGTTATCGGGGTGACTCGCCGGATTGTTGGGGAGCCTGCGGTCGTTTTTTGCCGGGAAACGTTTTCAGGATCGCTGGCAAGAAAATTAGATCCCCTAGGAGTGCTGAGGCGACGGTGATCGCACCCATGGAGGCGAAAATGCGATGTTCTCTAGATTCACTAATCAGGACCGTCAGAAAGCCGCAAACGAGGACAAGCGTAGTCATGATGAGTGCAGTGCCGACGGAAGTGAATGCTTTTCGGATTGCTTCTGACTCGTCGGTCGTCTCTTTTTTTTCCTCGACATACCGTGTCAAAAAATGAATTGTGTCATCCACTGCAATTCCAAGGCAGCACGTAAACGCGCAGACGGTAACAATTTCCAACGCCTGTCCAGTGAGCGCTAGGTAAGTGCCTGCCACGCAGAGTGGAAACAAGTTGGGGAGAATCGAAATAATCCCAATTCTCAGTGACCGGTAAACGCAGGCAAGGATGCAGAAAATAATGATGGCCGCCGTCCCGAGACTGGTAGCAAGGTCGACGACGATTTGATAGATATTCTCCCATCGCCAAATGGGTGCTCCGCCGAGGTTCATCGAGAAGCTAGGGTGATCCGAGATGATTTCGTTGACCCCGTCTTGGATTCGTTGAAAGACAGGACCATAGGCCGCAATCCCCAAATCCTGCACCCGGAATTTGACTTGAGCTACACGATTCTCAGGAGTGTAAAAGCTTCTTTTTAACGACGGTGGCAAAAGGTCGAGCATGGAAATACGGGTCGCCGCTGGCCCAGACCCAGGTAAGGCGTCGAGAAGGTTGTAGATCGAAATTGGGTGGCCAATTAGTTCTTCCTGATTCAACAGTTCGTCAATGTCTTGAAGGATTTGAAAAAGTTCGGCGCCACTCGTTTTTTCATCAGCATCGTGTTCCCATTCGATGGTGATTGTGGCTTGGCTGAGCCCGCCCATTGCGAGGTCCATCTTTTGGTTTGCAATCGCCGGTTCGGTGTAGTTGGGTAGCAAGTCACCAAGTCGATCATCTGGCCGCAGGGTGAGAGAAATCGATAACAGAACCAGTGACAAGATGATGCCGATGGCGCTCATCCGGCGCGGGTATCGCAAAACTAATTCAACGATTCCACTAATGCGGCCAATATTGCGATCGACATAGCCCTTCCCATAGCCAATGTGAATTCTCTGGCCCAACCACGTCGAGCAGGCAAGTGGAATTGCCAAGACGACCGAAAGAAAAGCCAGTCCGACGCCTAAAACGCAGCAATAGCCAAAATCGCGAACCAGTTCATGATTTGCCAAGGCTAGAGAACCAAATCCAACGGCTGTCGTCAGCGATGTTAAAAAGCAGGCGAGGCCAACTTTTCGGACACCTTCCCGAGCCGCATCTAAACCACCTAAACCGGTTGCTCTTTCATGTCGAATTTGAACCATGAGGTGAACCCCATCGGTAAATGCAACCAACGCGACCAGAATTGGCAGGACAACGTCGATGAAGGGATTCAATTGCAAATCGAGGTACCGAACCATCCCAAGCGTCCAGAAAACGCCCAGAAATGGCGCTGCCGCGACGATGCCAACGGCGACAATGCCTCGAAACAGAACCATGCTCATGAGAATAATCATTCCGTAGGCAATCGACTGATACTTCAGTTGGTTATCCTGTTGGGAGCGTTGGGCTGTTACGCGAAATGGCACCCGCCCGGTCACGAAAAAATCCATTTCAACGCCCGGGTGATTGGCGAGTTCTTGTTCTGCGGCTAAACGAATGCCAGACGTGAAAATACTTTCATCTTCTACGAACAGGTAATTGATGCCGACCATCAACAGCAGTGTTTTCCCATCGTCAGAAAGAAATTGTCCGTTTACAAGCGGGTGTTCGCGAGCATTTTGTTTCGCTTTTGCGAACCGTTGGGGCGCTGCCTCTTTTTTGGGAAGTAACGGTTCGTTGAGTCCGAAAATGTTGAGGACCGGGATTTCATCCATCCAGAGAATATCTTCGACATAATCTTGTTGCTCAAGATTCTGCACGATTGAGCGAATCGCCTCCGCGCCCTGGCTCGTGAAAAACTGCTCGGATTCCACAACAACGACGACATCGAATCCAGAGGTTGGAATGGTCTCGACATCTGGAGGACTCGTGGATTCGGATTCCTCGGAGGTTTCGTCTTGGCGTTCGTCTGAATTCTCAAGTGAGTATTCGCGATTTGTCGTGATCCCAAGCCAGCTGGTGATTTTCTCTGGCGCGACGTAGCCACCCAAAGCAATCAAGCTGAGCGTTACTACCAAAAGCGAAGACAACCATCGCCGGTCAACAATCCATGACGTTGCTAAACTAAATCTCTTGGACAAAATAGGGGAACTCTTCGTTTGGCTGACGGAAAAAAGAGACTGAAAGGCTTGAGGGAGTGAGTTTGTAGTTACTAATTACCAGATCGTTTCTTCTTAAAGTGTCTCGACGCCAGTATTTGGATCTCTTCCTTCGAAAGCTCACCATTTCTATCGAGATCCAGACTTCGAAAGCCGTTCTCACGGATCACCGAGGGGGTCTCCGCTCGAGAGACGACGCCATCTTTGTCGGCATCGTGTTTGTTGAAATAATCGTCAACAAATTCTTGGATTTGACCAACTAGCTTAGGGGTATCGGGGGCCAGTTTGGGACCGCGAATGAGCCCACCTGTTCGTGCTTGTGGGTTTCTCGGAATAGACACAAATGCGAATGCAACGGCCATTTCTTCGTCGGTTTGGTCGCCCCACATAACGGATTGGTTGGAATTTGGGTTTGCTGGATTCGCACTGGAGTTGTCGAACGTAACCTCGAACTGGAGAGAGTCGATGGCTTGCAAGGGGATCGGTTCTTTAAATTCGTAGATATGCTGCCAGTTAAAATCATAATTGGGGACGCTCAGTAATGTCGCGTCTCGCTCGATCGTTGTGTCGGATGGTGAGAATTCCGCATTGAGGGTGAACGACTTTCCACGAAAGTGCATGTGTGGTGAAATTCCGAGAAACTCTCCCACCTTAGGTAGCCATTTAAATTTCCCCGGAACGATGGCATTTGCCTCGTTCGCGTCAATTACAAAATCCTGTTCCATGGCAATAATGGTCAAGAGCTGTCGGTCGATCAGTGCCTCATCGCCAAAGACTAGGCCGATGCGGGTAATGTCTTCGGTAGCTCGACCATTGGTAGTGTAGTGTTGTTGAAAGATGAGTTTTGAGCCGGCGAGAATCAGCCTCCCTTGGCGGGGGTCGTAGGTGGGCGGTTTTTGCCCCGGCACATAAGCCGCCAGCCAACCAGCTGTGCTCATGTCAGCCCCATCCGGAGGGCGGACAAAGCAAATCGAGTGATGGACGACGCCGCGATCGCCTGGAATGATCTCAGCCGCAGTGACCCACGTGTCTTTTTTAAATCCTGGATCTGCGACGAAGTAATGATAATCTATGACTCCAAGCGCGGGGACCTCAAGGGCGTCTTTTGACATGTCGATGATACGGTCGGGTTGTCGAGGAAGTCTCCATTCGCTTGCGACTCCGTAGTTCTTTGCCTTTGGGAGCTCTGCGGGATTGCCTTCGGGAGCTCCGGCGGCAACCCAGTCTCGAATCATTTGCTTTTCATCGCTCGTCATGCCTCGTTCGTTAGTGAACTCTCCGTGAGCAGGATCGGCGTGCCACGGGGGCATGCGGCCTTCGTCGATCACTTCCAAAATCATATCCGACCAACCGACGACCTCCTCGAAGCTTGATAACTCCATCGGAGCAAGTTCACCTTGGCGGTGGCACTCCATGCAATGGTTTTGCAGTATTCGCGAGACTTGGTTTGAGAAGTTGACGGCGGATTTGTTTTCGCTGTTTTTGATTCGCCCAATCAGACAGCCGTCCACTTCGGTCGCGGAGACGGAAACCGTGTTGTTGGCTAACCGCTCGGTGATGGCAATCATGAGGTCCTCGCGGGTGGGGTCTGCTTTGGCTATGCCTGGTTGGTATTGATCATCAATTCGCCCTCGGTAAAGGATCTGCAGGTTCTCGTCCACCAGGAAAACTTCCGGCGTTCTCTCGGCTTTAAACTGGTCTGCGACAGCGTTTCCGGCGTCTTTCACGATTGGAATGGCTACCTTGTATCGTTTTCGAAAGTTCCTTAGATCGTCCATCGAATCCTGCTGATTGCTGGAAACCGCAATGAAGTCAACACTTGGAAACTGTTTTGCAAGTTTGCCTAGCCTGCCAGCATACAATTTGGCAAGCGGGCACTCGGTGCCGATGAAGCAAATGACAGAAAGATGTGGCGTGGTTTGCTTTTCCAAAGCAATCGGTTTTCCATCGAGATCGTCGAGGCGAAATTTTAATTCGTCGCTCGAAGCATTCGCCGCGAAAGCCAAAGTGAGGAGGATGATTGTCAGGCGGAGAAATCGTAAAATATGCATGAGGATCGATTTACTTCGTTACCTAGGTGAAACAAATAAGAGCGTCCGGATATATTGTAGGCGAACCGAAAATGGCTAGCGTGGTTTCACTGAAAAAGCAGGTTAATAACTCATAGAAAACTGAATCAGGACGAAACAATCAAACCATAGAAATTGAACACAGACCAAATTACGCTCGCGGCTAACGGTCGTGCAAAGGCATTTTACCTGCTGCGATTTCGTCCTCAAATTCGTCCATCATGGGCCAGTCAACGGCGCAAGTTCCAAAATCTGCCATGTGGCAGTATTCGCCGACGCGTTTAATCGCCGCATCGAGTAACGCGTTATCTTTTTCGAAAATCGGGCCGTGGCTGGGCAGCAGCCATTTCACGTCGCTTTCGCGGATTCTCTGGAGTGAATTTTGAAATGCGATCAAATCACTGCCGTGGTGGGCATCGATCGCTCCAATACAACCGTCTCGGTAAATGTTATCGCCACTGAAGAGATAATCTCCCATTCGAAAAGAGAGTTGGCTGTCGGTGTGTCCCGGGGTCAGCCAGACTTCCAATTCTAAACCGCCTACTTTGATCTTGTCACCTTCGTTGATCAGGTTCTCGATTTCGACTGGAGGCATCGCCATGTCGATTCCCTGTGCCTCAATCAACGCGAATGTTTTGATGCGGTCACCACTCTCTAAAGCAGATGCCGCAAGGGGATGGGCGGAGACCGATGTGCGGAGGATTTGTTTTGCTTTGGCCAGTCCCTGAATGTGATCAACATCTGCGTGGGTCGCAATTAGACTCTGACAGCCCGAAAACGGGAGATCGATCTCACGGATCATGTTGATGATCTCGTCGACCGAGTCCTCGTAGCCAATATCGATAATCACCCACTGCTCACCGTCGAACACAACGTAAACATTGCAGCCGAGAACTTGTCCAAGTTGGTGATTGACTTCGATAATATTTGGAAAAACAGGTTTACGTTCGAGCATGAAGAGCATTCCAGAGATTTTAAAATAGCCTGTTTGATCTGAGCTATTGGCGGCTCTCATTTTATGGGTTTTTTAAGATAGGTTCAACACGGAGTTCGAGTGGTCCCGGGTCATTCCGTGGACGCCAATGCCTGTTGCAGGCCCGATTGGAAGTTTTCGTAACGAAAGACGTCCCCCAGTTGTCGGACTAATTTTTTGTTTGAGACCCGTTTGTTGCTTCCCGACCGCGAATTTCCATTTGCTGATTTGGTTTCCTTCCATGGGATTTCAGTGAGTCCGAGTTGCTCGGCAACGAACTGATAGTACTGTTTTCTTTTGGGAGGATTTCCATCGCTGACGTTAAACGTCTCTTGGACGATCCCCTGGTCAGACAATTTTTGAATGATATTGGCTCCATCGTCGACATGGATTAGGTTCAAGAATCCGTCGGCTGAGATTTTTTTCCACTGTTGTGATTGAATCAGCGCTTTGGTGGGAACGCGTTTTGGGCCGTAAATACCGGCAAACCTGAGGATGGTAGATTGGGCCGCGAACCGACTACTTTGAAGAAGTTTTTCAGCGGCAAGGCAAGCTTTACCGCCTTCTCTTGCCGGGTCAGTTGGTGAATTTTCATCGATCCAGGCGCCGTCAAAATTTCCGTAGACTCCCGTCGAACTAATGTAAATCAATTGTGACGGGGCCATGGAAATGCCAGAAAGAACGTTTTTAAGTCCGTCGACGTAAACTGAGTGCACGCTGTCATATTTTTTTCGATCCATGCCGACCGAAAAAAGAATTGTGTCGGCATGAGGGAGTTGTTTGACGCTGTCGGCTTCGGTAATGTCCGCAATCACCGGAATCATGCCTTCCTGTTTCATGCGTCGGGCGTTGTCTGGACAGCGTGTAACAGCGTACACATTGTCCCCGTCGGATAGCCACGATCGAGCGACACGCGATCCCAGATAACCACATCCCAATACAAGACGATTCACGATTTTTCCTTCCAGTTATTCCGAATGTCGGGTTCGTCCATTCGAAAAAAAACGTTTTTATAGAATCCCAAAGCCCGAATGGTGCGTATTTTATAGAGGAACGTTTTTCCTCGGTCGCGCCTCGCGCTGAATTGAATGGTACAATGATAAACAGTTCCTGTTGTGCGGCACTGTAAAAGTCTGGCAAGTTTCGGTTTTTTATCACAACCTAACACTTGTCACGGAGTTTATTAAAACATCCGTCGCTCAAACGGAGTTAAGAATTATTTTTTCAGGATGAGTTTGAAATGCTTGATGTCAATAGATTTACGGCCTGTTTCTTGCTGTGCTGGATTGCTTGGGTGATCCTTCCAGTAGGTTCCTCTGTGGGGCAGGAGAGTGAAGTTCAAGCCAATACAACTTCTGAAGCGAAAGATACTGATTTTCTGTTTTCTGGCGAGGTTCCCAAAACAATTGAGGAACTAAGGCAGATGGAAAGCCGATTCGCGGAGATCTCCGAAAAGGTAAAGTCTGCCACTGTCAACATTCAAATGAGTCAGTCGCAGGGATCTGGCGTTGTCGTCTCGAGTGACGGCTACATTTTGACCGCAGCCCATGTGATTGGCGATCCCAATCAAATGGCAAAAATCACGTTTCTCAACGATTTAGATGAGAACGGGAAACCTAAGGTCGTGTTTGCTCGAGCCAAGACGCTTGGTGTCGATCGTGGTGTCGATTCTGGGATGCTGAAGATTCAAGAAAAAGAGGGCGAGGAGAACGATTTTCCTTACCTCGACATCGCCATCTCAAACGAACTTAATGATGGGCAGTGGGTCATGGCAGTTGGGCATCCCGGCGGATTAGATGAAGCGAGAGGAATGGTGACTCGGATTGGTCGAATTCTTTCTAGCAGCAAACGGGTGATTCGTACGGATTGCACACTTGTGGGAGGAGATTCGGGTGGGCCCTTGATTGATATGAATGGTGACCTGATCGGTATCCATAGTCGAATTGGTGCAAACTTGGTCGACAACTTACATGTTCCTTCCGATGTCTACTCAGAGAATTGGGATTCGTTGGCAAACGCCTTGGTCCTCGATGGTAAGCCGAGTTTGGGTATCAACGTGGTCGACGATTCAAATGTGATCAAAGAAGTCCCTGAGGGAAGAGCTGCCGATGACGCGGGTCTCAAAGTCGGAGACGTTATTGTGAAAATTGATTCGATTGAAATTACAGATAAGGCTTCGTTGGGCAAGGCGATTAAAACGCTTGATTTGAAACCGAATTCGAAAATTGAGATTGTTGTTTTGCGGGAAGGCAAAGAGCAAGGGCTTGAGCTAAAGGTCGGCGAACTGGGCAAATAATGACTCGAGAATTTTAACTTCGAAAATCTCGATGCTATCTCCCCCGTCGGATCCCATGTCTAATAAGTCCTATCTATAAGGAACTAGTTATGAAAAAACACATCAAGTTGACCTCCGTTGTCTCATTTTTATTGTTGTTTTTGGTTGCGACGATAGGAGCACAGGAAACCTCGGAAGGGCAAAGTCAAGCAACGCCAAAGCAAGACGGAGGGGCTGAGGCGGTCAAGCCGTCGGAGAAACCTGAATCGGAGAAACCTGAATCGGAGAAA
>JAPKBL010000036.1 GCA_028823415.1 Mariniblastus sp. | reverse complement strand
CAAACAAACCTGGTCTTTCGAATAACACAGTTGCGGCAATCACGCCAACGCCTGCCAATGAACGGCGTATGAACTGACGTCGTGGAGGCAAAATAATCGATGGTTTCATTTTATTTTTCAAAGTTGAATACGTCGAACTGATCCAAGGTTACTTGATTCACCCAGAGGTTGCCAGTTTTTGCAGAAAAACTGCCGCAGTAAAATTGCCCGAGGTCAGTCTCATTCGACAAATGTCCAACATTGACCGACAATGGGCAAGTCTCATATTTTGTCACATGCGTTAAATTAGAAGCGTCCTGCCTCGTTTGAGCTTTGCAAACCACCAGCGATCTCGCTGTGCAAACCTGTCTTTTTCCCAGTTTCTAACTCTTTGTTTTATTCGGACTTGTGTTTGTTTTCTTTTTTTAAAAACCGTCGAAGGCAGCGATTGCTCAACCGCCCTTTTTCCGACCTTTGGGTGGAGATCATTACGAACAACGTGTGGCAATATTCGTCCTTATCTCCAGCCCAGCAACAACGAATCCTCCAATGCTCTGCGGTCATGGTGGCGGAAAAATCATGGGAAGCCGTAAAAGGTTTCGAGATCACCGACGAGGTAAAGCTCACCATCTCTGCAACAGCCGCACTGCTGACTCTGGGACTGGAGGAGCCCTTTTATTTTGATCGTGTCTCGACCATTTTGGTGCATCCCGATCTCATTGAAAATCGGGCCGTTCAACAGGGACGACTCGTAAGTCACGAAACAGCCTATTATTCGGGCCTAGCATGGCAAGGCGGGCCGCTGGTCTTTTCGTGGCGGGACGCGCTCAGAGGATCACGCCAACCGGGGGATGGACGGAACGTAATCATTCACGAGTTCATCCATCATATCGACGGGCTCGACGGTGAAATGGGGGGCATGCCGATCATCCCATCTGAACCCCTTCGGCAGCGATGGGAAATCGTGTTTCGTCGACGATTCAATGAACTAAACGACGAACTTGATTCTGGGCGCGAACTTCGAATTGATGGTTATGCGGCAACTAACTTAGCCGAATTCTTTGCGGTCAGTGGAGAAAATTTCTTCGATTCTCCAGGTCGGCTCCAACAGAAACTGCCGGATGTCTACGACCTGCTTCGTGAATATTTCGACATCGACCCCGTGCAATTCGAATATTAAATAATATTTTAAGATTAGGTTTCTTCTAAATTAAGAAACCTCCAGAACTTTATCGCCCAGAATCTGCATTCGGGGCTGAACACCAAGCCCAGGAGCGTCGGAGGCAGATAGCCGACCGTTAACACGTTGGGGCGCACCCTCAGCGATACTGACGGTGCCGTAGCTATTAAAATCGGTGGAGGTAAACAATAAATCGGTAGGTGTACTGTGGGCGATAGAAGCGATTGCCGCGGTGATAATATCTCCTCCCCAACTGTCTTCTAGCGTCATTGCTACGCCAAGCGAAATGCACAGATCACGAGCCAGTTTTGCCTTTGTTAATCCGCCAAACTTACTGATTTTTATATTCACCACATCCATCGCCTGATCGTGGCTGGCTCGTAGTAATTCCGGCATTCCGTGAATTGATTCATCCATCACAAACGGGTGGTCTGTGCGTTTTCGAATTGACAAACATTCCTCGTAGGACAAACAAGGCTGTTCAATGTAGACATCTAAATCGCGTACCGCCCGAACCACGCGGGCCGCTTCGTGCATTAACCAACCTGTATTGGCATCGGCGACCAATTTTTCTCCCGACTGCATTTCCGCCGCCACCTGTCGGATGCGTTCAATATCGACATCCGGATCACCACCGACTTTCAATTGAAAACGGCGATAGCCTTCAGCCCGATAGTCTGCGACATTGGCGGCCATCGCTTCGGGGGCCTGCTGGGAAATGGCACGATAGAGAACAAAATCTTCACCGTACTTGCCACCCATTAAGTCACAGACACTTTTACCGGTGGATTTCCCGAGAAGATCCCAGCATGCCATATCGATGCCCGATTTGACGTACGCATGCCCCTTTAAAGCCGCGTCCATCATTCGATTAAGCGGCCCCAAGTCAGTGGCGTTCATTCCGATCAGGTGCGGCGCCAGTTCCTTGATTCCTACCCGCACCCCCGGACCATAGGCAGGTAAATAAAATGGCCCCAGCGGACAAACTTCTCCGTAACCAACAAGTCCAGTGTCCGTCTCGACCTCAACAACGGTGCTGTCGAAAACATCAACCGACTTGCCGCCGGACCACTTATAGCTGCCCTCTTTCAAAGGGAGATCGACTTGATATGCAGAAATGCGGGCAATTTTCATTGAATTTCCGGTGTATTAGCTTGTATGAATCGGCGCGTAAATATAACGCATATTTGACTTATAAGTAATCATGCACACCATTGTGATTTGTAATTGCCAGAATCAGCATTGATAACACACTCTCACAATGTTGCTTAACCGTGAAACGTGTTAATCTTGAAGTAGTCCGTTCTGACGAAAGCGCGCAACCACAAACCCTGTTTTTGAGAAACCTTAGTCACTGGAATTCTTATGAAGACTGCATCGATCATCAAATTTGGATTCTTTTTTGGGTTGACGCTTGGGGTTTTTATCTCGACATCCTTCGCACAGACACTTGAATTGAGCGAGGGTTCGATCGACAAAACAGCCCTGCTTGAATCGCGAATTCAGCAGGCCGGGAATAATCGAGATGAATTGCGAAAAGCAATCAAAACAGTTCCTCAAGAACATCGGCAAGCGTTAGAGTTTTTGCTGATGAACATGCCCCAATACGATTTGCAAAATCTCACTGCAGAATTTCTGTTGACCAACATTCGACTGGCCTATCAGGCCCGGGAAGCCGCGCCTTGGGATATTTCGGATCAACTATTCTTAAACAATGTTCTGCCTTACGCCAACATTGATGAGCCTCGCGATCCCTGGCGAGAAGATTTTTTCAAACTCTGCCAGCCCATTATCGCTAACTGTAAAACACCAGGTGAAGCAGCTCAAAAAATCAATGCCACTATTTTCGGCCAACTGTCAGTCAAATACTCCACCGCGAGAAAACGCGCCAATCAGAGTCCCAAAGAGAGTATCGAGCAGGGACTGGCATCCTGTACTGGTCTTTCCATTTTACTAGCCGATGCATGCCGGAGCGTCGGTGTACCGGCTCGACTGGCGGGCATTCCCAGCTGGAAAAATAAAAACGGCAATCACACGTGGGTCGAAGTGTGGGACGATGGGTGGCAATTTACAGGAGCCGCCGAGCACAATCCACAGGGCCTTAACCGAACCTGGTTTCAAGGGGATGCCGCACTCGCGGACCCGGATTCAAAACTACACTCCATCTACGCAGCCAGTTTTCAGAAAACCGAGACAGCCTTTCCGATGGTCTGGTCACCTGAAAAACGTGTTTTCGCCGAGAATGTTACTCGCCGCTACATCCCGAAAACAACAACTCCTGTCAGGACTGCCGTCGACGTGATGGTGAGAGTCTGGAACGGAGACAAATCCCAACGAGAAATTGTCAACGTTGAAGTGCTCGATTCAAAAACACTCGCCGCGGTCGAGTCGGGTACAACCAAAGCAGGTACAGCCGATATGAATGACATGCTTTCATTTCGCTTAGCCCCAGGGAAAACCTATCGACTACGAATATCACAAGCAGAAACGATACTGACTCACGAGTTAAAAACAAATCAAAACGGCAATCAACTGGTTGAACTGAGGATGCCGAATCAGGATGATTCTTCTGGCAAGCTCTCTTCGACTGAAAAATCGATGATAAAATCGGCGGCCGATAAATTCTTTGGTGAGACGGAAGTCGAATCGATTGACCAATTACTAAGAGAAAAACCGGCGGCTGCCCGACAACTCGCTTGGGAGCAATACCTTGCCTCGCCAGCAAGCCGCCGCGGCAAATCTGATTTTGATAAAAACCAGGTGACTTTCAAGAATCATCTCAGCCCCTACACAATCAAGACCGTTGGCAAGCGGCCGGCAAATGGCTGGCCTCTCTTTATTGCGATGCATGGCGGAGGCGGAGCGCCGCAAGAACTGAATGACAGTCAGTGGCGACACATGCAGATTTATTACAAAGACCAAAAACAGGTGACCGGTTATAAATACCTCGCCTTGCGGGCGCCCAACAATACTTGGAATGGATTTTACGACGATTATGTTTATCCATTGATCGAAAATCTAATTCGCCAGTTTATGGCGTTCGGCGACGTTGATCCAAACAAGGTGTTCATCATGGGCTATTCGCATGGCGGCTACGGTGCTTTTTCAATCGGCCCAAAAATACCGTATCGATTTGCTGCAATTCACGCGAGTGCGGCCGCACCAACGGGCGGTCAGACGACCGCCAAAACCCTTCGCAACACTCGTTTTTCATTCATGGTCGGCGAGGGGGATACCGCCTATGGAAGAAGAGAGCGATGCGAACAGTTCGCCAAAGAAATTAAAGAACTCGGCTACGATAATGTTGAATTTATGTACAAGCCCGGATTCGGCCACGGCGGACTACCCGACCGCGACATGATCGGGGAAATGTACGATTACCAGCGGAACGCCGCACCGCGGCATGTCACTTGGCAAATGACCGACTCAGTCGTTGATCGTTTTTTCTGGTTGGCCACCGATTCACCCCAGCGAGGTCAGTTGATCGATGCCGAAATTAACGGTAATCAAATTCTGGTAAAAACTGAAAACCTCAGTTCGTTTTCTATCTTTCTTGACAGCCGTTTGATCGATGATCCGAAAAAACCAATTCAGATCACACTGAATCATAACGGCAAGGAAAAAAAATTCGAAGTCAATTACAAACCGAGCTTCGAGACGCTGTGTCGCTCCCTGGTCAAAACGGGTGACATTTATCTTTCTTACGATTTTGAAATTAAAATCAACGTTGAAGATTGATCTGTGGATGGCCGGATCAAATTCTCAGGCTCTGAGATTGATTCGTATTTAAAACTTAATTTCTATTTGGCTTAACCTTTGGGACCTGCCCATGTTTCATTACAGTCGTTGCATAATTTGGCTGTGCTGTTTGACCTTCCTGCCCGCTTGTGACTCGAGCCCCTCGATTTCGAAATCCGATTCCAAGCCGGCTACCAAGGAAGCCGACCCGGCCGTTGAACCAGAAACGCAGTCATCCAGCAGTTCGCCGCAGGCTCCGCCGGAAGCCGGTCTTTCAGATACACACACGGCGGTCTACGAAAATGCGCTTTCCAAAGAAACCAGTCCCTACTTGTTGATGCACGCTCACAATCCAGTGAACTGGTACGCGTGGAACGACGAAACTCTTGCCTTGGCCAAAGAATCTGGCAAGCCCATTTTCCTGTCTATCGGCTATTCGAGTTGCCATTGGTGTCATGTAATGGAGCGAGAGTCGTTTCTCGACAAAGAGATTGCCGGTTTCTTAAACGAGAATTTCATTTGCATCAAAGTGGATCGGGAAGAGCGCCCCGACGTCGACGAAATTTACATGAACGCGTTGCAAGTGATTCGGTCGGGAGGCGGTGGGTGGCCACTTTCGATGTTCATGACACCGGAAGCGAAACCATTTTTTGGGGGCACCTATTGGCCCGCCCGGGATGGAGACCGGGGGGCGTCCATGGGGTTTCTGACGATCATCCAGAAAGTAATAGAAGCCTATCGCGACAACCGAGAGGCGATCATCAAAGACTCCGAGCTCGTCTCCGAGCGGACGCGGGAATTATTGGCAGGATTGGAACCCGCCGCCGGCTTACCGATTCAAGCCGCCTGGCCATTGAACACAATTGAAAACCTCGGTGCCAGTTTCGACAGTCGATTTGGAGGATTTGGATACAACGCCCTCAACCCCACTCGACCGAAATTTCCCGAACCCTCAAATCTGTTTTTCTTAATAGACTATTTGCAGCAAAACCCCGATGCCCCCGAGGAATCCCGCGAGCAAGCATCCAAACTGTTGGTTAAAACTTGCGAAGGCATGCTCAAAGGCGGCATTTATGATCATCTCGGTGGCGGTTTTCATCGTTATAGCGTCGACCGCTTTTGGCACATTCCGCACTTCGAGAAAATGCTCTACGACAATGGTCAACTGGCAACCGTCTATGCCGAAGCCTTTCAGCTCACAGGTCGGGAAGAGTTTAAAAACGTGGCAGAGGGAATCCTGGAGTTCGTAAGTCGGGAATTGTCCGCACCTGGAGGAGGATTTTATGCCTCCCTCGATGCAGAGTCTGAAGGGATCGAGGGGAAGTTTTACCGCTGGGAACTAGAAGAAATTAAATCCGTGCTGACTGCTCAGGAGTACGAGCTATTTTCAAAACTCTATCGACTCGACGAGCCTCCGAATTTTGAAGAAGAATTCTACGCTCCTCAGTTGAAAATGTTGATGAGTGAGAATGCGGTCGCTCGCGAATTAAGTCTTGCGGAATTGGAGTCCCAGTTGACACCGATTCGAAAAAAATTATTTGATGTTCGGGCTAAACGCAAGCGACCTTTGCTTGATACCAAAATATTAGCGGCTTGGAATGGGCTCATGATTCGCGGGTATGCCGACGCCGGTCGAATTTTTAAAAATCCAGATCACATCAAAACGGCGGAACGCGCCGCTGATTTCGTTTTAACAAAAATGACTACTGCCGATGGGCGGCTCTATCGAACCTACACCGACGGTCAAGCTCGACTCAACGCCTATCTCATCGACTACGCTTGTGTAATCGATGGATTAATTTCCCTTCACCGTGCCAATGGCAATCAAAAATGGCTCGATGCAGCAAACCGCCTCCAGCAAACTCAGGACGAATTATTCTGGGACGAAAAGGGAGGATACTTTTATACCTCGAAAGACCACGAACAGCTCATTGCTCGCAGTAAACGAGCCAGCGATGGCGCCATGCCTGGTGGTAACAGTGTCTCTGCTGCCAACCTGTACTATCTCGGATCGACATTAAAGCAGGACGCCTACCTTGAGCAATCGAAGCAAACGGTTTTAGCTGCCTCCGCGATCTTGACCCGGGCCCCCCATGCGGTTCCGCGAATGGTGATTACCGCCTCAAAATTTGCCGAGTGATGCCGTTCTTCATTTCGAGTAAGAAACACGTTGCCCAATGACTCAACACATCGCTGACGCATTTCGTTTTTGCCCAAGGTGCAGCGCAGAGACGAAAAATTTAGCAGCCTCCCCCTTTCGTTGCGCAGAATGCGATTTCGTGTTTTACTTTAGTCCCGTAGCAGCCGTCGGTGGGATCATTGTTAATTCAAACAACGAACTGCTTTTTCTAGTTCGAGGTTGTGATCCAGGGAAAGGAAAACTTGGTTTGCCAGGAGGTTTTGTTGATTCCGGTGAAGCTCTTGAAACGTCTCTCTTAAGAGAAGTGATGGAAGAAACATCGCTCAGGGTAACCCGCTCTAATTACCTTTGTTCGTTTCCCAACCAGTACACCTATCGAGGAATAACGATCGACGTGCTGGACGTTTTTTTTAAATGCGAAGTCGATTCTTTTGAACCGCTAACGGCGCAACCTGGGGAAGTCGAGTCGTTTCACATTGGACGCCCGACCGAAGAAATGCTCGGTCGATTTGCGTTTGAATCCAACCGACGCGCCGTTGAGTTTTTTCTCTCCCAAGAATAGACGCTATTGATGGGCGTTTCGGGTGCCGAGTGGCTATTACGTGGAAGGGCCACTGTGCCGAACGCCTGTCCGAGCACGGTTGCCGGATTGGTTTGCATCGCTCCGGCATGTAGATTCGGCGCCACGACAAGAGGAATTATTCTCGAATTTATTGCCAGCCGTTGAATCACCGGTGAACCAGAGGGCCAAAGCATTGGGTTGATTGAAAGTGGATTTACGAACTATGCCCAGCTCACGAAGCAGTTGTTCAGTATTCTTGCCACCGCCAGCCTCGCGCTAGAGCGTTCTATTGTTCTTTTGACCTGCTTGAGAATGTTACGATGGGACTCCGTGTCACGCCCTAAGGGGATGATCGCGGACTTGGCGTCATGCAACATGGTGAAGAAGGCAATTTTTTCTCTAAAATTCCTTGACCAAGCAGGCACTCGATCGGCTCGGCCTGAAAAGCCTTCCGATTGGGCGATATCTTTAAAAACAAAGAGGTTCGGATAACAAATTTGCAATATTCAATCTGGATTGGTTCGGTCTGCGATTCACATTAGAATGGCGGGTTACTCCATCACCAAGGGCGATTTAAGACCATCGAAAATTTCATGCCTGCGACCAATAAAACACTACTACAGTTACGAACCGCAATCGATGAAGTCGACCAGCGACTCGTCCAGCTAATCAACGATCGATCGAAACTCGCGGTTGAACGAGCTCGGATCGACCGGGCTAATACGGGTTCCCGTGGAATCGATCAGCATTCTGAGGCGGAAGCGGTACGTAATGTAGTCACCAAGAACAAAGGTCCGATCCCAAATTCGGCACTCGAGGGCGCCTATCGGGAAATTCTCAATGGTGCCTTTGTATTAGGCCGGCCGACCAGGGTCGGCTACCTTGGCCCTCAGGGAACCTTCAGCCATCTTGCGGCTTCTAAGTTTTTTGGACCGACGGTGGACTATGAAAACCTCCGAGCACTCGAAGGGGTGTTTGAAGAAGTGGCTCGAGGCCATGTCGATTACGGACTCGTCCCGATCGAGAACAGCACCGGTGGTGCAATTATCGAAACACTGGATTCATTTTCGGATTATCATGGCCGACTGACGATTTACGGAGAAATCCGATTAGCGATTCAATTTTCCCTGCTGGGAAAATGTGATCCGGACAACGTCAAAGTTATTTACTCGAAAGGGGAGGCGCTGGCTCAATGCCGCCAATGGCTGTCCGACAAATACCCCGAAGCCCAGCAGATTCCTACCCAGAGCACAGCCAGCGCGGCGGAAATCGCATACCTTGCCAATCCGTCTGACGGAGTCGTGGCCGTTGGATCAAGCAAAGCCGGTGAACTCTACGGGTTGAATTCGCTATTCGACGGCATCGAGGATTGTAATAACAACGTCACTCGCTTTCTGATTTTATCGAAACGCGAAACCGAGGCTACCGGAAATGACAAAGCGTCCTTGATGTTTACCTGCTCCGACCGGCCCGGATCATTGGTTGACATTCTTTCGGTGTTCAAACGATATAGTATCAACCTTAGTCACATCGAAAAGAGACCCAGTCGGGAAGCTGGAAGTGACTATACCTTTTTCGTTGATATCCTCGGACATGCCAACGACGGAAAGATTGCGGAGATCCTAGGTGAAGTTCGTGCCCACTGCAAAAACCTCTATGTGCTTGGTAGCTTTCCAATTTATGACAAAAATTACCGCTATCAAAAAGAGATTATCTCCAACCAATATTCCTCGCAGAAGGAACTGGAGCCTGCCATTGATGCCATGGATAAGCGTGTCGTTGATTTGGTCAACGAACGAGCTAACCTGGTCGTTAAGGTTGGCGATTTTAAACGGAAGTCTGATGTTCCAATTTATGCGCCCCACCGCGAACACGCCGTTCTCAATAAGATAAAATCTCTCAATTGCGGCCCCTTAACCGATACTACTTTCGAATCTATCTATCGGGAATTGATGAGCGGTAGTTTTGCAATCGAGAAACCGCTTAGCATCGGCTTCCTTGGGCCCGAAGGAGAATTTTCGCATCTTGCCGCCGTGCGCCATTTTGGTTCGAGTGTGCATTTTATTCCTGCGCGTGAAATTCGCACCGTCTTTCAACAAGTGGTAAACGGTGAAATCGATTATGGATTAGTGCCCGTCGAAAGTAGTTCTGTCGGCGGTGTCAATGAAACGCTTGACTCTTTCATCGACCTTCACGATCAACTTAATATTTACGGTGAAGTAAAATTTCAAATCCGGTTCTGTCTACTTGCCAATTGCAAGCCGGAACAAGTTAAAAAGATCTATTCAAAACCGGGTGTCTTTGAGCAATGTCGGAATTGGCTCAGCACACAGTACCCGCAAGCCATACGCGTGCCCACTGAAAGTACGGCTTTGGCAACCATGAAGGCGAAGGCTGAAATCGACGCCGATCCCGATTGCGGAGTCGCTGCGATTGGTTCTTCGTTGGCGGGTGAAATTTATGGCCTGCGTCCGCTGTTCGAAGCGATTGAAGATCGGCAAAGTAATATGACTCGATTTTTGATTCTATCGAAAAGCAAAACGCTAATCTCTGGAAACGACAAAACCTCTATCATGTTCACCACAACCGATCGATCGGGGGCATTGATGGATGTACTGGAGGTCTTCAAGCGAAACTCGATTAACCTCACACATCTGGAAAAACGCCCCAGTCGTAAACAAAACTGGGATTACACATTTTTCATAGATACCCAAGGGCACCGCGACAATTCGGCGATCGCCCAGATCATTGGCGAGGCTCGTGCCCACTGTAAAAATCTAACGGTACTGGGCAGTTTTCCAGCCAGCCAAAGGGTTCTCTAGGCACTCACTGCAAAACGAAGGATTGCCAGCACCGCCTTGATCCCATCCCACCAGCCGATCTTTTTCCCCTCTTGATAGGTTCGACTGGAGTAACTGATCGGCACTTCGGTAACCCGCACTTTTTGTTTGGCGACTCTCGCTGTGATTTCCGGCTCGATAGCAAAACTTCGGCTAACTAAAGCTGGTGCTAATTTCTGATTTACTTCCTGGGTGAATACTTTATAGCCGGTTTCGATATCGGTCAGTTTCAGGCCAGTCAACAAATTTGAGAAACGAGTGATGAGTTGATTAGCAATGTAATTGGAAAAATAACCGGACGACTGTTTACGGTTTTTATCTGAGCCGTCGTTGATAAACCGACTACCGTATACGACATCCGCTTGATTATTAATGATCGGTTGAATTAGTTGCAAAATTTCTTCCGGATGATATTCCAGATCCGCATCCTGCAAAACAATTATGTCTCCGCTCACACTCAACAAGCCTGTCTTCAGCGCGGCACCTTTCCCGATGTTTGTCTCATGAGTCTTGACGACCAGTCGATTGGCAAACCCGTTGACGCAGGTCATGTGCTTATCCGCGAGACGTTGAGCGATAGCGAGCGAATCATCTGTGCTGCCGTCATCGACCAGGATAATTTCCTTAGAGAACGGATTTTCGACAACGCGATTCACTAACGCCTCGAGTGTTTGAGATTCATTAAAGAATGGAACCACAATCGACACAACGATCTCCGGGGCAACCGCGTCGTACTTGCGTTCCTGTATTTCAGCATCTCGATGGGTGTCAATGTCGTTGGTCAATCGGCCCTCAGTCTACGGAATATTTCTGTCGCCAGATCCACGGAAGAAGCTAATTAATTTAGCCATCATCGTTTAACTTTGATAGTATCATTTATTCGCCTGTTTTTTTTAAAACACTGTTCGCCGATCGAGCCCTCGGAGTAAGCGTGGTTTACGATCAAAAAACCGGCCACTCTCGCCGACACTCATTAGTTTTCACTTCGTCAGTTATCTCACAAAATGCTGGTTTTCGATGCGGCCGACTATTCAAATTTAATTGTCGCCATAAAATCAGAACCTATGAAAGTAGTATCCCTTCAGTCCGGAAGTAACGGAAATTGTTTTTACGTTGAATCAGGAGATATCAAGCTCCTGTTTGACGCGGGTATCAGCGGAAAGCAAGCTGACATAAGGCTGGCTCGTCACAACCGAGACATTCGTGACGTCGATGCGCTGTTCATTTCCCACGATCACAGTGACCATACTCGTTCGGTCGGTGTCTTCCAACGAAAATTCGGAATGCCGGTTTACATTACCCGCCGGACACTCGATGCCGTTCAGCAACATCAAAAAATTGGCAAGCTCGATCGGGTCTGCCTTTTTACTGCGGGCAATTCTCAATCGTTTGGCTCCGTCACCGTTCACTCAATTCCAACCCCGCACGACAGTGTCGATGGCGTCGCGTTTGTTGTCGAAGATCAGAAACATCGCGTCGGCATTTTGACCGATTTAGGCCACGCATTTGACGGTTTACGGGACGTTTTGAGATCGCTCGATGCCGTCGTCATCGAGAGTAATTACGACACAGAAATGCTTGAAAATGGACCCTATCCAGAACATTTAAAATTGCGGATCAGCGGCGATGGAGGACACCTCTCCAACGAAGACTCGGCGATGTTGTTGAAGCAAACAAAAACAGACCGCCTTCAGTGGGCGTGCCTCTGCCATCTCTCGGAGGAAAATAACGAGCCCGCTCGGGCCCGAGAGACTCACCGGGAGATTTTGGGAGACGATTTCCCGGTTCACGTGGCGAGCCGTTATGATGTCAGCGATCTGTTGGAATTGCAATAGATGCCACCATAGAGACGGAGGCGATCTCTAGACAATTCGCTGGCTAATTTCACCGGTCGTTTTATTTTTCAAAATGACTTTTGTGGAACCGTCGGGCATTCGCTCTTGCTTTACAAGATGGTGTTCATCGTCGAAATCTCGACTTACTGATATATGATCTGTCTTTTCCTGGCCTCGCCAAACCGGTAACGAAATCGGCTCCCATCGTTTTGATTTTACCGATTGATAGGCAGCATCCATAATTGCGTTCACGACATAACCATCGTAAAAAGTTTCCGACGGTTCCCTGCCCTGCTCCAGCGCATCGAGCACATCGGTAAACATATCGACATAGCCCAACGCACTCGGTTCGTCGCCTACCGGAAACAGCCAACCTTTCGAAGACTCTGCTTTTTCGGCAACATAATCTGCCTCCCCGCAGGCCGAGAACATTTCCATTCCGGTCCGTAACCAATGGTTCAGCCATATCGTACCCTCGGTACCCGCGACCTCATCGCGGAGATCCATTCCACCCCGAAACGCCCAGCTGACTTCGAATTGACCAATCGCGCCGTTTTCATAGCGGACCATTCCAATCGCGTGGTCTTCCGTTTCGATCGGATGCACTTGAGTATCTGCCCAGCAAACCACTTCCACAGGGCGAATTTCTTTTCCGATAAAATTGCGGGCTATTTCAATACAATGACAGCCCATGTCGATAATCGCGCCACCGCCCGACATTTCCTGATTCCAAAACCAATCGCTATGCGGGCCAGAATGAGTCTCCCGCGACCTGACCCACAGTACATCTCCGATCGCTCCACCGCGAACGGACTTCAACGCTTTGAGTGTTTTTGGGGTATAAACCAAATCTTCGAGGTATCCGGCAAAGACACCCGCGGATTCAACTGCTTCCATCATCTCTTGCGCCTCGGCCGCCGTGCGTCCCAGTGGCTTGGTGCACAACACCGGCTTGCCTGCTTTTGCCGCGGCCATGACAGCTGTTTTGTGAAGATGATTGGGCAATGCCACAATGACGACATCGATGTCATCTCGCTCAATCGCGGCCAACATATCGTTGGTCGCGACTGGTATTTCCCATTGCTTCGCGAATTGATCAGCCGACTTTTGAGTTCGGGAGTACACCACCGACACTCGGTCCCGTCCGCGTTTTCCGTGCAGCGACATCGTGTAAAACATGCCGATTAATCCCGCACCCAACAAACAAACTCGCATGCTATTCTCCGCTTGGGTGGGTTGATTACCGTTGGAATCGCTCATTGTTTAGCCAGATTGCCACTGCTGGGCGAGACCATAATGACTCGACCAGCCATTACTCTGAGAGGTAAGATTCTAAATGCTCTGCAATGCGCCGATCATTCCAAATTTCCAAGGGCTCGTAATTTGGATGCTTACTTTCAAAATAAGGATCATTGTGTCGCGTGTTGTAACAACAAATCAAAGACCAACGCGAATTTTGACTTTTATTTTGATCCGAGCGATGGAGCGTATTCCCGTGAAAAAAAATCGCATCGCCTGGCGACAACTCGCAATAAACGAGCTCTAAACGCTGTAGCACCGCAGTCACACGTTCGAGATTAGCCCCCGTTTGTCCCCCTGTTTGGCCATGCTCAAGCCGCCCCAGTTTGTGAGATCCGCGGACCACCTGCAAGCAACCGTTTTCTTGAGTAGCCCGATCGACCGCAACCAGGCAGCTCGCCATGTCGGGATAGAGACAGCCATTGTCATACCAATAGCCATAGTCCTGATGCCATTCCCACGCTCCGCCAATCAGCGGTTCCTTCAACATCATTTTATGATGGTAGTGGTAGACCTCGTCATCCAATAACGACTGCATTGCCAATACGATTCGCTCGCTACGGACAATCGCTGCGTAGGGCGAATGATCAAGCTCATTATGGACAATCAACCGGCTCTCGCCACCGGAAGCGTCCTTTTTGGCGTAGGCACCTTCCAGGCTCGCGCGGTCTGATTTGGCAACCTTCATTAACAAATCAGTCTCTCGTTCATCCAGCAAATTCGGCACGACTAAGTAACCGTCTTCGTTGAATTGACGTTGTTGCTGTGGCGTGACTGCGAATCCCATTTAAATCATTACCTCGGTGCGGGTAGCGCGCGATCTATGTGGTGCAAAATGAGGCTTAGTTAAGCCCAAAATAATCATGGATATACTGTTTTCGATCGCCTTGATGTTTAACGTATTGCAGCATCGTAAGCAACTTTGACTGATCTCTTTTTAGTTTGTCTGCGAGACTCGATTTGTCTCTCAAGTGTTCCGGCAGTTCGGCAGTCACTTTGACTTTGAGGGGCTGAAGCGTTCCTTCGATAACGCCCCAACGGTCCATCATTGCTAGCGCGGTTTCAAGTCGGCGATCGTGTTTTTGCTTATAGTGAATCCGTTCTCTTAGCCAATCGATTCCAAAGGCATTAATTTTTTCAGTTTCATTTTTCAGAAAATCGTGGACTCGTTCGTAAAACTCGGCATCTGGATTACTCCAGTTCATAAATTCCATCTGAGTCGCGAGGTCTCGTTCGTCATACAAGAGAACACACTGAGAAGGTTTTCCATCTCGCCCAGCTCTGCCAATTTCCTGGTAATACGATTCCAGAGATCCGGGTAAATCTGCATGGAGAACATATCTTATATCCGCTTTATCAACACCCATTCCAAACGCATTGGTCGCCAGCACGAGATGCCCCGGTTCCTGCATAAATGATTCCTGTAGCGATTTGCGGCGCGATCTAGGTAAATCCCCGTGATATATTAGATGCGGAATCCCATCGACCCACAAGCGTTCGCTAAATTCCATTAGTTTTCGAATCAATGTGAAATAAACGATTCCACAGCCATCGACTTTTTTTCGGGTCTGAACAATCGTTTCATATTTCGCGTCATCATCCCAAACTTGTTTAACATTTAATTCTAAATTAGGTCGTTCGATTCCCTCGTGAAACAGCTCCACTGTTTTGAGATCCAAATTTAGCTGTTTAATAATGTCGTCCTGCACCTCCGGTGTCGCCGTGGCCGTCAACGCTATCGTTGTGGGGTTTCCTAGGCGGTGTCGAATCTCTCCCACGCGGGTATAGTCGGGACGAAAATCGTGACCCCACTCACTGATGCAGTGCGCTTCATCCACTGCCAACAGTACTATTTCTCGCTCCGCGAGGGTTTCCCAAAACTCAGACTTTCTGAATCGTTCTGGGGTCACATAAACCAAGTCGTAATGCCCCAGTGCGATTTGTTGATATCGCAAAATACGCTCCGATCGCTGTAGCGAAGAATTGATAAACGTGGCATCAACTCCCTTCCCAAGCAAAGCGTCGACCTGATCTTTCATCAACGCAATCAGAGGTGAAATAACCAGCGTCAGCGGAGCCTTGGCGAGCTGGTCTGGAGGCTCCGGGTGTTCTCGGTTTGAGTGCGATCGATCGGCCAACACAATGGCCGGCAGTTGATAACAGAGACTCTTTCCCATTCCCGTAGGCATGATGATGAGGCTGTGACCGCCTGATAATACTCGCTCTATGACTGCTTGTTGGCTTCCTCGAAATTCACGGTGACCGAAAAGTTGCAGCAAGATGTCAGATAGGAGAGACATTGCGGGTTGGGTAGTCTAAAAAGTAATAGGATTCGTATGAAACTAAATCGCTTTTGAGGTGTTTAGTATCGTAATGATCGCTGCTTCTCTTACAATCGAAGGTAAAGCGAGTCTGGTTTTTAAATCAAATATTTGGTGAGGGGTAATCCGTTGAGCAGTATTTGTTTAAACCGCGCGAAGACGAATCAATTAAAATGGGTATCGCTGCGGCAGATCTTAATTGTCGGATTCATTCTTGTTAACTGGGCTTTGCCGGTCAGGGCAGATGAGTCCGTCTCAGTCATCAGAAGATTCAGTGGCAATGTTTCCGATCTAAATCTGTTGATGCTCAGCCCCAGATTCAACATTATAACTACCCAAAAACAATGGAAAACCCTTTGGTTGAAATGGCGACCGGGTCAAGAATTATACCCCGTCGATTTAGATAAAGTGCTTGTTCTAGTGGAAACAACCCCAGGACCCAACCGAATATTTCCCAATCAATTGAAACGAGATTCGGAAGGGGATCTGTTTTACGAATTAGCAGCCACTGAAAAACCGGGGCCGGGATTCAGTTTCTTAATCATGGTGATTGAAAAATCGGGTATCAATTCAATCAACGGAAAAAAATTCGACGGCTCACCCGTCAAGCCCGTTATTCAACCAGTTGTTCCCAAGAACAACCCCAGTCCTCCAAAGAATGCGCCGGAAATACAGTCCGAGAGAAGAGAATTTGTTCGCGTTGACATGACCGGCCGCGTAAGGACTCAATTTAAATCAGTTGGCACCGAAAGCCTCGGTACCGTGATCTCGGCTAACGGGATTATTTGGGAGCTCGATCTTAGTGATCAGCCCAAGTTGTTAGAGAAGCTCGGAGAATCCAATGATGCCCTGGTCAACGTGTCAGGAGTATTGTCAATGGAACGCCAGCGTGGCGCTCGAACTGCGAGACTCAGGTACATCGTGAAAGTCGACAACTTGGATGTCATTGAAACATCAACCCCAACTCCCTCCTCAGAGATGCCCTCCCCATTAAATTCACGCCCGCCAACCAAACAGCCCTTAGGAAATTCGGCATCGGGTGATTCACGAAAGTTAACTGCGCCGGAAAAAAAAGAACCTAAGATCCCATTGCCGCGAAGAACCATGGGATTTAGTGAAATTTCGCTTGTCACTTCCGACGGTCAATTGCAAACTATTCTTGCTGACGGTTCAATTCACTATGAGTCAAAGTCACGTAACCTATCGCGAGACTGGAATGCGAATCCGGAAGAAATGGAGATACTAAACCAGTTTATCATCAAGACTGACTGGGACGCGGTCCCCAAGTTAACACGCGCCGATGAGGGTACAGCCGATGAAATTAATTACTCGATATCTATCAAGAACCCTCAATTTGTTCGTCGTATATTTATTGATCGATCAAAAATTTCTAGCCAACCGCAAATTAAAACCCTATTTACGATTCTCGGTAACATGGCAAAAGGTAATTAGTTCCGAACTTTGGAAGAAGCCGCCAGCGGCAGATCCTTTTGGAGATCAGCCAGCAGATCCTTTAGTTTTTCAACCTCCACGCCGCTGAGCCTTGCTGACTTGACGAGATATTCCAGCATGGGAACGGGACGGCCTTTAAAAACAGTGTGTAGCATTTGACCGCTGGCTCGGTCGACACATTCGGTCTCACTGTATTTCGATCGATATAAGTATCGATTTCCTTTTCGTTGAAACTCGAGAACTTTTTTTTGCACTAAGCGATGCAAAAGCGTCTTGATCGTTCCGGAAGTCCAGTTGGTAGTTTCCTGAATCCTAACAGCGATCTCTCCCGAAGTTACCGGTTCGCTGGCCCAGATTTCATGCATGACTCGCCACTCGGCATCTGAAATACTTGGACTGATCTCTGGCATTTCACGCTCCTGGCAAAGGGCAACGAAAATGGGTTAATCGGTACGTCAAGTTCTCGTTTTAAAGCCTTTTGCGATTGGAGAGGCAGGCTGAGTCTGACCATGCACAATCGCGTTAGCCTCAAACGCTAACCGCCAGCCGGATTTACAATCGGGCTGGTGGTTGTTTGATGCCGACTATCTCACGAGCACTGGATTCAGCGCCTCGCTCACCCGTGTCTCGTCGCTGTCGTATACATAAATTGATTTCTCTGAGATCAATTTCTTTCCGGAGCCCGAAGTCTGGAGCGTCGAACGCACAATGTGATCGCCCTGTGCCTCGCCGACTGCACTAAAACGGAATATCTTTTTCTGCCCAGGGGCAATGGTTGGGTCGGTAAATGTTATGGAGTTATTTGACTGGTTATAGTTTGGTGTATCTTTCGCGACGACGAGCGAACCTGGTAACACGACGTTCACCGTGACATCATTTGCCGCTCTGCTGCCATTGTTTTCCACTTCGACGAGAAATTCAGCTTTTGAACCTACCTGAACCGGACCGGACTGATTTTTGATGCCGACATTTAGATCCGCCCGGGTAATCACCTGAGTTGCGAGTCTAAATTCTTTTTTAACTGTATCGTCACTGACCACCAGAATATTACAAATCTGCTGGCCCTCTTGAGACGCAATTGCTTTTAGCTGAATCTGTTCCATCGAGTTAGGTGGAAGTTTGTCGAAGTTCCACGTCAGTACGCTTTGATCAGCCTCGATGCGGGCTGGGCGACTGATGGTGGTAACTTTTAATCCGACGGGGATGGAGACCACAACACTTAAATTTGTAATGTCGACTTCACCCGTATTCTCGACATCGATCGAGTAGATTCCACCTCGCTGCAGGAAGTTGATTTTGGGACCCGCCGCTGACAAATGTAACTCCGGTTCGTAAACACCGATCTCAAATGTAGTTTTTTGTTGTTTTGCATTGTTGGACGTCGCGCTAACTTCCAGTTTTCCGTTGCCCGGAGCCAATGCAAGAGACTCGAGGGAAACGTTGACAGACGCTCCCGGTTTGATGGATGAAATCATCGACGGCTTGTTTGCCTGAGTTGGCCGAAGGTACGCCGGGTAATTCATTTCAACCTGAACTCCGGTTGCAACAGCGTCGCCCACGTTCGTAATTTTCAGTTGGTGCTTTTGAGACTTACCTGTTGTAATTTGTTGTGGCCCCACAATTGCGAGCGATAGTTCTGGTTGTTTCACACCGACAATGGTCTGCTGAACATTCTCGAGGACGACTTGCGTACCGATCTTCAGAGGGGATTTTTTAGTTGGAACCAAGTTTAAAACCACCTCTTGAGATTGCTCATTTCCAATTCGTGGAATAATAAACTCATAGGTGCGACCCTCAACTTTGGACGGCGAGGGATTGGCTGAAATAAACTTAGCGTGTTCGGATATTTCCGCGATTAGTTTTACGTTTTCGACAGTTTCGCTACTCAAATTTTTGAGCTTAATCTGTACCACGGCCGACTGGTTAACGTTAACCGTCCCAGGTGAACGGATTTCCGTCGAAACCAGCTGATTCCTGATCGTTAAGGTTTCACCCGCTCTCGACTTGACTTTGGCCGGAATCGAATTTAGCTGCTTTTTCCTGGGTCGCACGATAGGTACCGGTTTGATCGGCGCCATGGGCTGCAATAACTGATTGTTCTTTGGCAACGGAAGACCTGTCGCCCGCGGTGGTTGCGGGATCGGTGAACCCGTTTGATCAAACTGGATCTGTGTTGGATTGACCAATGGCTGGCGGCTGACAACGATCTGAGAAGACCCAACCTGTTTAGTTTGCGAGTTTTGTAATTGAATAACTCGTAATTGCGATGGGTTCCGTGGCTGGAAATCGCCGCGTTGTGCTTTTGCAAAACGACCTTGTGACGAGACGCCGATAATAAAAACCAGCGTCGTTAAAATAAACTTTGATTTCAACTGCATCACAAATGCTCCGACTTCTTTGACGGTTCGAGACTAAGGAACGTACTCCTTATCGCTCATCGACATTGAAAATCAGAACATTCATTAATTTCGATCCAGTCCTGACACCCCCCCTGTCTAGCCCAGGTTAACATCCAGTTGGCTGGGGGGATCGGCTCGGTGCGCGAAATTCGCCATTAATTGCTGGTGGCGATCATGCTTTGAGGCACTTTATTTGGCTTCGGTCACGATTTGCAAGAGTACGCCCAAGCCCGTACCATCACCACGAAATTTAATAAGTCCGTTGATTTGCTTGCGGTTTAAACACTTAATTGTGTCGTGCAAGCGACGTTTTGGACAAATTCTGTCGTGGGATTCTAATGGATCACTAATATGGGATGGCCATCCATTGTCCTCAAATTCATCGAGGACTCGCTCTTGGTTTTCAGCCGGCCACTTGAAACGCTTAATTAGCTTGTTGCCCAAACGAAGTTCACGGCGTGCTCGATCCCAGACGGGCTGTGGAGCGGTTGTATCAATTCTTTGAGACGCGTCATTTGACTGCGACCGGTTCAGCGATATCCATGGCATAGTGAGGGGTTGCTCCGGTTGCAAGTTTTGATACCGGCTGACTTGATCAATAGCCGGAGCCTGGTTTTCGTTGGACGCTGTAGCCATGTTCATCGTATGATGAGCGGATTGATTAAGATTTTCCTTAGGCAACCTGTTACCCTGAAAAGATTGAGTGCCATTGGTGTCAGTCGACATGAAAATGTTCCTTAGTTGTAGATAAGATTTTGCTGGAACTGGGTCTTTAAGTAATGGGAGCGATTCCTGAATAGGATCGTGCTTCCCTATCAATACTAACTAAATTGTCTTCCACATCTGACGGGCTGGCCGACTTCGTAAATCCGTAAACTATTGATGCATAACGATTTAAGTTTTTTATTTTTTTAAAAGAAAAGCCTTTCCGCTTACACTTTACATTTAGATACATCGAAATATTTACATATTAAGTTTAATTTAATTCTAATCCACGATTTAGGACGAATTTAAAAAAATCCGTTAATTTAGGAAAGATATGAGTGTGAGAAAATTTACCATTCCAGCCGGTTTTGCCGTTGTTTCACTGTTGATTGCCTCTGGATCCTTGTTTGGTCAGGATAGATTGGAATATCCGGTGTCAAAACAAGTGAGCCAGATTGATGACTATTTCGGCACTCCCGTCGCCGATCCGTACCGTTGGCTTGAAGACGACGTGCGAAACTCTGGCGAGGTACGTGCCTGGGTCGAGTCGCAAAACTCGCTCACTTATTCCCAGATCAAACAGCTCCCCTATCGTAAAGAGATCAAGGCTCGGCTGACCAAGCTTTGGGATTACGAAAAATTTGGGACGCCATTTAAGCGGGGTCAACGCTATTTCTATTTCAAGAACAACGGACTTCAAAACCAAAATGTGCTCTATAAACTCCAATCGCTCGGTGACGAACCGACCGCATTGATAGATCCCAACCAGTGGTCAGCTGACGGAACCAACGCATTAGGGGGGCTGGAATTCAGCGATGACGGAAAACTATTAGCCTATGGAGTACAGAAGGCCGGTTCGGACTGGCGAACTTGGGAAGTCATGGAAGTCGAAAGCGGCAAAAAGCTTTCTGATGAATTGAATTGGATCAAATTCGGCAGCGTCTCCTGGACAAAAGACTCAAAAGGTTTTTTCTACAGCTGCTATGACGAGCCTAAATCTGATGAAAAATTTCAGGGGCTGAACCTTGGTCAAAAAGTCTACTACCATCGCATTGGTGATCCTCAAAGCAAGGATCAGCTCGTTCATGAAAACCAGGAAAATCCTAAATACGGATTCTTACCAGAGGTCAGCGAAGATGGTAAGTATCTTGTTATCACTGTCTGGCAAGGTACTGATGATCGATATCGCGTATTGTATCGAAGTCTCGAGGATCCTAATTCTAAGCTAACCCCGTTGATCAAAGGCTTTGAAAATGAGTACAGCTTCTTGGGAAACGACGGAAGCAAGTTTTATTTTAAATCAGATTTCAACGCGCCTAAAAAGTGTATTCTTTTGATTGATACCCTTCATCCTGAGCCGGGCCATTGGAAAGTGATTGTTCCGGAGTCTGATGATTCCATGGAATCTGCCGGCATTGTTGGCGACAATTTTATCGTTCAATATCTTCAGGATGCAAAATCTCAGGTCAAATTGTATGACCTCGGTGGAAATTATACGCGCGAGGTCAAATTCCCAGGCATTGGCACAGCGAGCGGTTTTGGCGGTCGTCGTGATCAGCATGAAACGTTCTATAGTTTCTCCAGTTTCAATCAGCCACCGAGTGTTTACCGGTACAATTTAAAATCTGGTAAAAGTAATTTAATTCGCGAAGCGAAGGTTGATTTCAATCCGGACGATTTCGTCGTGAAACAAGTTTTTTACAAGAGCAACGATGGTACGCAGGTGCCCATGTTTATTGCTCATAAAAAAGGCCTAACGTTAAACGGGGAAAACCCAACCCTGTTGTATGCCTATGGCGGTTTTAACATTTCTTTAACGCCAAGTTTTTCGATTTCGCGTTTACAGTGGATGGAAATGGGAGGAATATTTGCAATGCCGAATTTGCGAGGTGGCGGCGAATATGGCAAGGCATGGCACAAGGCTGGCACGAAAACAAAGAAACAAAACGTATTCGATGACTTCATCGCTGCTGCTGAATATCTCATCGCCAAAGGCTATACCTCCGCCGACCACCTAGGCATACAAGGAGGAAGTAACGGTGGTTTACTGGTCGGTGCCTGCATGGCTCAACGCCCCGATCTTTATGGTGCCTGTTTGCCAGCCGTCGGCGTGATGGATATGCTTCGATTCCACAAGTTTACCGCTGGCCGATTTTGGGTTGACGATTATGGCAGCTCAGAAGCAAGTGCCGAAGAGTTCAATGCATTATTCGCGTACTCGCCCTATCACAACTTGGTTGATGGAGTAGAGTACCCACCGACGATGGTTACCACCGCGGACACCGACGATCGTGTCGTTCCAGGACACAGTTTTAAGTTTGCAGCTCGTCTTCAGGCAGCCCAAGCGGGTCCGAATCCTGTGTTAATCAGGATCGAAACCAAAGCTGGACACGGGGCAGGAAAGCCGACCGCTAAAATCATCGAAGAATATGCTGATCAATGGGCGTTTTTGGCAAAACATCTTGGTTTAACCCCTCAATTTCCTGCAAAATAAGTTGTTGAACCGGGCCAAATTTCGGATTTAGTAAAGGCCAGCGCAAACCACCTCCGTAGTTTTCAATTTCTATAATACAAACTTTTTTTAAACGATTTTGGAGTGAGAAAGAGAATGAGTGAATCATCTGCAACGGAACCCGAGTCATCCCGTGGTTCCCGCCCGGCATCCCCTGAAGTCGACGGCGGGATTGATCTCAGTGAAAAGGGCCGCGGGGAAACAGGTCAACCGGTTTCGCTAGACCGACGGCTATTCATGCAATTTATGGGTTTCCGTAACGGCAACATCGAAAAACTGGCAGGGCTATTTGAAAACGCTTCGGCCCAAGCTGTCATCTATCAGGACATTCATGATGCATCTGGGTTTGGCGTTCTCGCTTTTTGCGAAGATCCGGGTTACATCGTTGACGAAATCCAGCCTTTACTTCGAACTCAAAAAGATTTGGAGTACCGCGAAGAGTACACCATGCTAGGGCGAACGTACGCGATTGGATATGAATCGGATCTCGAAAATATTCTGATCAAACGGCCTGCTCAGCGGGTCTGCGATCCCAAAACCCCTTGGGCCGTCTATTACCCCGTACGGCGAAGCGGTGCGTTTGAACGCCAATCTCGGGAAGACCAACGTAAAATGCTTGCCGAGCATGGGGGAATTGGGCATGCCTATGGAAAGGCGGGTTACGCAACCGACATTCGACTGGCAGGTCATGGCCTCAACAAAGACGACAATGATTTTATTGTGGGTCTTTTAGGCGAGCAGTTATTTCCCCTGTCCGCTTTGGTTCAGCACATGAGGCGTACTCGTCAGACATCCGAGTTTATCCAAAAAATGGGACCGTTCTTTATTGGACGCGCTGTTTGGCAACCCGAGTACGACCCCACTGTTCGACTGGTTTAGTCGTTCGGCAAACACGCGCTGTTTATCAATAATACATCCCAATACTTTTGTTATCGATTGACCAAAAAAAAGTGGCAACCCATGGGTTGCCACTTGCTTGGTAATGTTGACTCGACCTAAATATTACTTTTTCAATCGGCGACTTTTCATGCGCGGTGCACCAAAGGCCTCTTCCCAATCTTTGTTTTGCGGTTCGTATTTGTCACCTGTCAGTTCTTTGAGCTTCTCCCGTTGGTCCATCGTCAGCTCGCCGAGCAACTCTTGTTGAGCTTCGTCTTTCAACGATTCGATGTCCTCTTGAAGTTTCTCATTGATCTCTTTGCTTCTCGCTTTGAGTTTTTCGATTTGTTCTTTTGTAATTCCAAGTGCGTCTGCTACCTGATCACTTGCCAGAACTCCAGCAGTTCCCGCTTGTTTAATGTGGGTTTGCAACGCAACTTGCTCAAGGCGTTCGATTTGGTGGGGCAGTAGCAAGCTTTTAAGCTGGTCTTTTTGTTTCTCTTTTATTTTTGCAATCAAAGCCGGTATCGCTTTCATTTGTTCCGGTGAAAATCCACCAGCCGTTAGCGCACCAATTTGGTCCTTCATTTGATTTCCAAATTCCGCTTGAAGATCCTGAACCTGTTTTAATTGATCGCCTACCAATTCGAGGTCTTTTTGCACACTTGGGTTGGAGAGCATGCTAAAGGAATCGGGAGCGGGCATCTCAAAATCTCCACCACCAAACATGTTTATTCCAGCTGGTCCGTCTGAAAACCCCATCCGCATCGTAGCTGCACCCCCGCCAAAACTTTCCGACGTAGAGAAGATCATTGGCCCGCCAATATCACTACTTCCGATTACTGTCATTTCTACTTGCTGGCTGGTGGATAATTCAGCACCTGGCTGTTCCTCTTGAGCAATTCCAGTGTTTATCGCGCCGAGGCTGCAAGCCATCGCGAGGAGCATCGATGTGACCGCGTAAGGGTATTTGTTAAGCATTTATGTTCTCGTATCGCGGGTGTTGGATAAAAGTAAACGTTAGTGAGTAATACTCATTCGATTAGTTGACAAATATAGCAAGTAAACGGTGCTTTAAAAGAGAGATCTAACGCCCGTGTTAAAGGCGCAAAACCTACCGAACCCTGTAAGCCATTAAAGGCTTCCCCAGGAGCGTCCACTGGCTTAATTTACTTGTGGCCAAAACAATCTTGGTATTCGTAACATCTGCCACTTGGCGATTGCACGGGTTTACACCCCATCGAACACATCTAATTCAAATCTAGCCCTAACGGCGACTTATTTTTTGTCTCGTAAGTCAAACCCTTGATTCAAATTATTAAACTGTTCCGCTGCTTGCTCAATTCTTTGCATGTGTTGGAGCATTTCCTTACGCATGTCCTCGTCTATGTTTCCAAAAATCAGGTTCTTTTGAAAACCCATTTCTAGATTCAATGGTGGAGCCCCTTGGATGTTTCTAGCTTGAAAAACTATTCCGTTATGGCGTAATTTTGATTTTTCAATCGGAGCAATATCCATTGTCAGTTCCTTACCTTTCCTGATCAGTCCGAGGGAAAAGCTCTGTTTTTCTTCGCCAGCGAGCTTTACTACCTCTTCAAGATTTTTTTTATCTTGGAGTGCTTTGTCATCCGCAAAAATAAGAATGTCGTGTTTTTCTACGCCGGCTTTCGCGGCAGGTGAATTTTGCGTGACGGAGAGCACTAAAAGCCCTCGGTCTCCTAAATCTAATTGTGAACGCATCGCTTCGTGCACCGGACGGTAGACCGCGCCTATTCCAAAACCGTCTACTGATTTTGGTTGGTTAAACCTGATTGCTGGCGCTGGAAAGGCAAACTTTGGAAAGTTCAACTTCGGTTGATCCATACCGTCTAGTTCGATTTCTTTTCGCTCGCCATCCGGACCGACGATCACCATCTTGCCGGATGATTCGGTTTGCTCTTCACCATTTCGATTAACCTTGGTGACCGAACTGCGCATGATAATCTGCTGTCCTCGTGGTTGGCCACGACGGAGCGCTTTGGCGGAGTCAGCCGCCTCTTGTTGCTGCGCTTCCCATTGCTTCAATGCTTCTTTTTTATCGATCGGTTGATTGGGGTCATTCTCACCAAAAGGTGTAAACGCAGGTAGGTTGTCGCCAGTTATTTCCTTTTTTGTTTTATCACTCTGTTTGTTCACTTCCTCGTTGAGCGGCGTAGTTTTATCCTTATTTTCCTGTGCCAACAGCTGACCTGTGGATAGGCAAGCGGTCACGATAAATGTTCCGAGAGTGAATTTGGTGATAGCTAATATTTTTTTCATTTTCCTACTCCTTGATACTACCGATTTAGACAGGGCTTAAGTCTTGTCATTGCCTGCCTGATTAAGCGATAATATAAATCTCTTCGCTAAATTCAACGGCGGCAAAGTTAACCTTGGTTTCGATGCGAAGGTGCCACTATCGGGCAAATCTCATGATTTGCAGTTTTCTATTAAAATCAATCCCTGAAGGCGGTCGGATTGTTAAAACATTATTTTTGGCAACATTCATCGGATACATTCGACACCTAGCGCTGAGTCCAATCTATCTGAAATCGGCTGGCAATAAGATGATCGTCAAGGTGCTCACAACCAAGGCTGCTACAAAAGACAGGATTGAGATTAATTTCGCAGTTCTTAACGTGCGCATCCTCAATTCTGAACGCAACCCAGCCTTTTTTTCTTTTACTAATCGTCTGGACAAACGCCAACTCATCCAGGGAGCAATGGTACCCAGTACTGGTATCACTGCTGTCACACAGCAGAGGCATGACAATAGCAGGCAAAGGTTGCTCCGGTCTTTGGTCAGCGTTAACCACTTAGGCAACCCAGCGCTGACAGGGTTAGCATTTGCGTCCTGAGTATTACCTACGTAAATGACATCCGGTCGTGTTGTGTTGACAATGGGTGGCGAGACCACTTCTACATCGTCAATAATTTCAATTTCGTCATTGGGCACTATCGCTTCGGGGAGCGTACCTGGATCACTTCGGTGATCCCAGTGGGTTGCGATTGCGGTATCTTGAATCGAATCGATGTTGGTTGTCGTCTTTTGAAAGGAAGACAATTCTTTATCTTCCAGTTGACGAATTGCTTCCAGCAAATTGGTTACGGTTTGAAAACGTTGGTTCGGTTTCTTAGCAACCATTTTCTGAAACAACTGATTGATGGCCGCTTCATCTTCGCAACCGGTGTTTATTGTGGGAATTGCTGCGCTGCGGTGGGCGAGGATTGTTTTGACAATTGTCTCGCGTGAAAAAGGACTTTGGCCAGTCATTAGCCGGTACATCGTACAACCAAGCGAATAAATATCTGACCGCTCATCAGCGGATCGAGTGTCCTCGGCTTGCTCGGGAGACATGTATTCAACAGTTCCCATCATCTGGCCGGTTGTCGTCAGTTGCGCCGACAGTTGTTGGTCGACGGTGTCGGCGATCCTCGCCAAACCCATATCAAGTATTTTCACCTGGCCTTCATGATCTAAGAGCAAATTAGATGGCTTAATATCGCGATGGATTATTCCCTTGCGGTGGGCATACTCCAGTCCGCTGGCCGCTTGGGAAATATAGTCCAGCGCTAATGACGCTGGAATAATTCCTAGCTGGGATAACACTTTCGAAAGGTCATGGCCCTCGACATATTCCATGACGAGATAATGAAACCCTCGATGTTCTCCCGCGTCGTATGCATGAACGACACTGGGATGAGTTAATCTCGCTGCTACTTTTACTTCTTGATAAAATCTTGCGACCGCGTCTTTTGATTCCAGGGCGGTGACGGGCAGCACCTTGATCGCTACTTTTCGATCCATTCGACGATGTTTCGCGAGGAGCACGGTTCCCATTCCGCCCTGCCCTAGCTTATCGATCACAATATAATCGCCAAAACAAATTTCCGATGACTGACCTGAGCGAAACTTCTCTGCCTGATACTCGGTTACGCAGCCATCTTTAATGAGTTTCGAAATCAGCGCGTCGGCGCCGGTATTAACTTCTTTTGCATAGTCGGTCGCATGGTCCGATGACAACAGTCCGGCCGCGGTTATTTCCTGAAGTACTTTTTTCGCTGATTCAGCCATTGGAACCTGGATGATACGGAACAGAAGAGGCTTCTAATTTAGTCGATGGAGTCTCTTTGTCATAATCGTTTGATTCTGTGAGCCAGCTGTTTTTAACAAATATGTTTAATACCGCTCCATATTTTTGGTTTGAAGCACTTTTGTGGCGGCTGTTTGGGGTGATTTAAACAAACCAACTCGAAAGACAAACGTCATCGAATACCAAGTCTTACTGCAAGGCTTGTTGACGAAATGGATTAAAGATAGGCATAATTTTTGATTGACTCGACTAAGAGTAAATAGAAAATTAAATTCGTGAGTTTAAACTTGGATACTAAAACAGCTATTAAGTCAGCCATTGATATGGCCAACATGATCTCGACATCTTACCTCGGCGATTTAACCGATGACGACATGATGCATCGTCCATCGCCTGGTTGTAATCACATTAAGTGGCAAGTGGGTCATTTGATTGTCAGTGAAAACAATATGATCGGTCAGTGTTTGCCTGAGGCGATGCCCGCACTGCCTGAGGGGTTTTCCGATCGTTACACCAAAGAGACAGCGGGTTCTGACAACCCGGACGACTTCGATAGCAAAGCGACGTTGATGAAGTTGTACGGGGAACAAAGAGCCGGCACCTTGGCCGCTCTCGAATCCATCGACGTCAATGATCTCAGTAACGAAGGTCCGGAACCGATCCGCAGTTACTGCCCGACGATAGGCGCCGCATTTCTAATGCAAGACGCCCACTGGATGATGCATGCCGGTCAATGGGCCGTCGTCCGCCGCCAACTTGGCCGCGAGCCTCTGTTTTAATTACACATCCAGTTCGCTGATATCGAGTGCGTATTTTTCGATGAACTCGCGCCGGGGTTCGACTTTATCTCCCATTAAAATGCGGAACATATTGTCGGCCTCGGCTGCATTGTCCATCTTTACCTTGATCAGCGTTCGGTTATTTGGATCGAGCGTTGTTTCGCGAAGCTCTTCCGCGTTCATCTCGCCCAACCCCTTAAAGCGGGTGACTTGCATTCCTTTTTCACCTGCTGCGCGGACAGCATTCACTAGCCCGCGAAGATCCTCTACTGGTGTCTCGTTTTCACCCTTGCGAAGAATGTATCTAGGTTCCTCTACGCCGGTTCTGTCTTTTGGCAACAGCGCGTCGATGTTGAAACCAAAAGCTTCTAATTCTTTGAGTCCCGCATTAATCGTTTTGACTTCGTAGAACTCATTGATTCGTACTTTATCATTTTCGTCGGTTTCATTGGGTTCATCGTCTGCACTCGCATCGGTCTCTACTGTTAACTCTTGACCGCTTTCAGCTTCCTGCTGCTTAATAAATGTGTCCATTGATTTTCGATCGCCAAACCAATGTTCCTGCGAGCCGATAGTGACATGGAAGACCGGTAGTTTTCCTGTTTCTAAGTCTATTCGGTTGGCGTGCGTTTTTAGATTTATTCCACGCCGCTCGAGCGCGAGCACTGCCTCTTCGACACTTGCAAGTGTGGAACATAGTTTTCGCATTTGGTCACCAGTGATGACATTGTCATCGCCCTCAAAAGAGGTGTCTACCAAACCGCGATCCAACAACTGACGCCGCATTTCTTCTTCACTCTGGACGTAATATGTTTTCGATTTATTTTTTACCCGGAACAATGGTGGTTGGGCTACGTAAACATGCCCTGCTTCAATCATGTGATACATCTGTCGATAAAAGAAGCACAGCAACAGAGTGCGAATGTGCGATCCATCGACATCCGCATCCGTCATGATGATCACTTTGTCGTAGCGTCGCTTGCTAAGATCTTGATCTTCGCCAATTCCGACTCGTAGTGCACTAATCATGCTCTGCACTTCTTCGTTGGCCAGAACCTTATCCTCTCGCGCTTTGTAGGCGTTGATAATTTTTCCACGCAGCGGCAAAATTGCCTGGAACTCTTTAAGTCGACCACCTTCGGCTGAGCCGCCCGCCGAGTCACCTTCGACTAGGTAGATTTCACATTTTTCGACGTCTTTAGAGAGACAATCTCGCAATTTACCCGGGAGACCTCCCCCGCCCAAAACAGACTTCCGCCGAACCTTGTCTCTCGCGGCCCGAGCAGCTTCTCTAGCTTCGGCTGCCTGAATACCTTTCCTGATAATCAGCTTGGCGTCTTTAGGGTTTTCTTCCATAAAGACTTTGAAAAACTCTCCAAATGAAGATGTAATAATTCCTTCTACTTCATTGTTTCCGAGTTTCGTTTTTGTTTGACCTTCGAACTGCGGTTCGGGCACCTTGAGTGAGAGAATAGCTGTAATGCCTTCCCGAAAATCTTCTCCGGCTACATTCAGACTTTTAGGAAATAAGTTGTTTTTCTTGGCGTAATTATTCAACGTTCGCGTTAACGCGGAGCGAAAACCAGATACGTGGGTTCCACCTTCGTGAGTGTTAATGTTGTTAACGTAAGAGTAAACAGATTCCGACAGGTCTGTCGTATATTGGAGTGCTATTTCAAAACCGACATCATCCTGCTCTCCCTGAATGTAGATGACATTGGGATGAATTGGGTCGCTTGATCGATTAATGTGTTCGACGTATTCGATAATTCCCCGCTCGTAATAGTACTCGTCGCCCTCGTTGGTTCGTTGATCTTTAAAAACAATTCGGACGCCGCTGTTTAGAAAGGCCAACTCTTGCAGTCGCTTACTAAGAACGTTGTACTCAAACTTTGTTGTTTGAAAAATCTGAGCGTCTGGCTTGAAGGTTGTTTTCGTACCTACTTTATCGGTTTTACCAATTTGGTTGACCGGCCCCGTCGGAATACCTCGTTGATATTCTTGCTGGAAAATATGGCCATCTCGATAGACTTCCACCTCGCACCACTCCGAAAGGAAGTTGACGACGGTCACGCCTACGCCATGAAGACCGCCCGATGTTTGGTAGGCACCCTTTTCAAATTTTCCTCCAAACTTCAGAAACGTCATCACTCCTTCGAGTGTCGTAATTTCGCGACCTTCCTGTTCGGTCAATTGCTGGTGCGTATCGGCAGGAATACCCCGCCCGTCGTCCAGTACAGTGACTGATCCGTCTGAATTAATCGTTACATGAATCACCGTGGCATAACCAGCCATCGCTTCATCAATTGAGTTATCAGATACCTCGTAGACTAAATGGTGAAGTCCTCTGGCGGTTGTATCTCCGATATACATACTCGGCCGTTCGCGAACGTGCTCTAAATCAGAGAGTCGCTGGAGATCATCACTTTCGTAGGTATCTTTTGTTTTTTTGGCCATAAGTTTTTATTAGTTATTCAAAATTATCTATTGTTTTTGACAAACAGATAATCGCCTTATTAAATATTTCCTACCCTAAAACGTATGTTTTTAAATTTCGTCTTTGGGTTACTTTTGTTAAGTGCGTCGAGAAGGTTTTTTTTCTTAAATTCTAATTGCTGATTCACTGCTGAATTGGCTACATAGATTTCCAGCACTCCAGATTTCACCAATCCAACTTTGGTTTTTGAATTCCATTTATCGCCTACTATTTTTTCCCAAACCTGCTGTAACTCATTTGCCTTCGTCGTTTGAGAGTACCCTTTTCTCGCCATTAAACGCCCCAAAATATCTGCCGGCCGTTTTGGCTTTCTGAAATATCTTTGTCTGGATTTAACCAGGTGATTAGCCTGTTTAAAATCGACTTCTTCATAGGGATCAGTCAATGCTCTGTCCTTGAACGCATCGGAGTGGTGGTGAATTTAAATATGCCTATTGCTTTTTTATCTACGATCCTTTGATAACGGCATAATTACATATCCGTATTTATCGTCAGTCTCGCAATAAGCAGCTGCCTCTCCATTTTCTACATCCAATGTAAATGTTTTTTCAGGTGAAAGCACCTTTAAGAAATCAGCGACATATCGATGATCGAGTGTGATTGTTAATTCATCACTGCTGTAGGAAACAGGCATTTCGATGCGAGATTGTCCTACTTCCGCTGTATTATTTGTAAGTACAAGTGACCCATCTTTAAATGTAAAATCTACTCCGCGACTTTCTTCACTTGTGACAATCGCCGCCTGTCTCAAGGCCGTATACATTTGGCCTACTGGAATATCAATACGATTACTTTTTTCCCTTTTAGGTAATACGTCTCGCCATTTAGGAAATCTGCCTTCCACTAATCGTGTGTAAAACACTCCGCTCGGCCCCTTCATTAATAAGTCATTTGCTCGGGTCGATATTTGAACTTTTGTATCTCCCTCCGGCAAAATTCTTTCCATCAACTGCATTGCTCGAGACGGTACGATTGTCGCTGTTTCTGGTTTAGGATTTCCTACCTTTTCGATACTGCCTTCCATTTTTGCCAATCGCCTACCGTCTGTTCCCACAGCGATTACGGTTTTATCACTCATTTCCAACAACACGCCTCCTAAGGCATATCGACTGCTTTCTGAATCGGTAGCAAAAAGAGTTCGTTTAATAAGCTCTTTAAAAACATTGGCATGGACTTCATAAAAATCCTCTTCATCGAAACTAGCCACATCCGGAAATTCTTCCGGGTCCTGAGCCTGTAGTTCAAACCGACTATTTTGACCGGTTATGAGTATTTTATCCTCACTAGCGTTGATCGTGAGAAACTCATCGTTTGATTCCCTTAAAATCATACTTAGCCGAGAGACCGGCACCACGGCGTTACCCTGGTTTATGATCTCCGGGTCTGGCACCGTCAATCGAACACCTACCTCTGTGTCGGTTGCGGTAAGGATTACGGTATCCGCCGTCACATCGAGTTTTATGTTCTGCAATATCGTTTTTGGACTGCGGGCTGGAGCGACAGCGGCAGCTATTTGAAATACTTTAAAAAACGATTCTCGATTGATTTTAATTTTCACAATCAGTCCTTATTTTCAATTCTGGTTAGGCAGTCCATTTTTGTTTTACTAATCTTAATTTTCTTTACAGTATTAGTATTAAAGTGACGCCAAAATTGTAGGTAACTTATAGTTTGAATGACTTAAGTGCTTATTTAGTAAACACTAACAAACAATTATTTGTTGTGGATAAACTGTTTATTAGCTGTTTGTAACATGTAGATAGTCGGTTGATAGAAATGTTTGAAAATCGAAGTGAGAAGCGAAGTGTTAATAAGTAGAGAGTCACCGCCAGATTGTGAACTAACTAAGAACAGGTTTTCATATAAAATTAATTTGGCTGGCGAACTTCTCAGTTAGCTCTTGTTTGAGTTTAAAAACGATAGATTGAATAGAGGTATCGGCGTCGGTAGTGTCCGAATCGGAAGATACTAGTTTTTCGATTTTTCGATTGGCATGCATGATAGTGGAGTGATCTCTATTACCCAGGTAGGTACCAATTTTGAGAAAACTGATGCCAAGCATTTCTCGATTTAGATAAACAGAAACTCCCCGGGCCATTACAATTGATTGTTTTCTGGAGTTGCTCTTTAGATCGGAAACTTTTAAGTCGAATTCTTTTGCGACCGTTTTGATAATCAAATGGCAAAGCGATTCAACTTCGCCTACAGATTTTTTAAATATTTGAGTAAGCTTCGAAGCGTTTATTATTTGGGATTGTTTGTCAGCGTCTGACGTTAGCGATGTCTTGATTTGAGCAAATACATGGTTCAGTTTGGGTACAGTCACCTGAAGTCGGTCAGCCAATAACTGCGAGGCATCTTCGGATAAATTGATTTGGTTGATGTCAGCCAGTTCACGAATGATTTCTAATCGAGCCTCCGGTCCAGGCGGGTTAACTGGCAAGCTTAACCCGAGCGAAAGACGAGAAATCAACCGACTCGAAAGACCGTTACAAAGTTGCGGCGACGTAGGCATCGTTATCACGATAGGCCTGTTTTTCGCGGACATTTGTTCTAAAACACGAACTAATTCAGCCTGGGCACCGGTTTTATTAGCGAGTTGATGGATGTCGTCGATGATCACACCGGACGACTGAATAAGTCTTGTCCGAAAATCAGCTACCGAATCGGTTTCAATCGCGGAGCGGTATCTGCGATCAAATTCTAGCGCCGATAAAAAAATTGGTCGGCCGAGGGAAGGCTCAATATCAGATTTGTTAAACGGCACAACGTCGTCGTCACTGGCCGTCTGATCAGATAAATCGGAGATGATTGTCAAAGCGAGAGATGTTTTACCTGTCCCCGAAGGACCAAATAAAACGATTGGCCACTGAGAATCGAGATTGTTTCGACTCTCATCACTAATCAAGTACTTCAGTAGTATATTAGAGGTATCACCAACAAACCGCGCAAGACCTAATGGGCAAGATGGAGAACGGTTTTGTTCACCACCGAGTTTCCCGTCTAACAGGTAGCGGAAAGGCACCGAAAAGATCTGCTCAGCAGCCATCGGATTCATGCAATAATTAGCTAAAAAAAAAGAAATTACGCCAACTCAATCGTGACTCATCATACCAGTTTTTCACCAATTCGACGAGTTGGTTTGGCCGATAAATACGCTCTATTTGACGCTAATTTCGACCAAATCTGGGGCGTTCAAAGATGCCGATCCAGCCAAAAGAGAGCCGGCATTTTTAAAAGACTTCCGAAGCGGCTTGTCCCCATCAATATGCCCCAACATTTAGGGGTCAAATTCCAAGCCTCTAGGTTCGCGGTTCAAAACCTGATTCCAAGAAATGGAGTGTTAATCGCAGCGAAGAAGAGCAATCCAAACCGGGTTCGGCTGGAAAATTACTTTGATAAATATGCAAACTGGTAAATACGTCTGATTAGGGGGGTAATTTCGATCAAACAAAGTCAAAGTTCGAGTTTTGTGTGCCAAATAGGACTAGTCGCAGTCTAACGGGTGCTAAGTTTTCGAGTTACGAAATGAAGACCCCAGTTCGTCCACGCCGTAGATACATACGCACGCTGCACTCCTCAACGAGAGCTACCCATGGAACGAGCACACTTAGACGAATTAATCGAGCTGGAAAACCGCTACTGGTGGCATGTCGCTAAGCGAAACATAGCCACCGATTTGCTTCGAAAATATGTACCCTCTCCTGCCCGAATCGTCGAAGGAGGGATTGGTGCCGCCGGAAATTTGCTGAACTGGAAACAATGCGGCTACGACGTTTCCGGTCTCGATATCATGGACGACTCCGTCACGCACGCAAAATCAATCGGTATCGACGAAATTTACAAGCACGATTTACAACAACCCTGGCCGGTGGCTCAAGATTCGTTTGGGGGTGTGGTGTTACTGGACGTCCTCGAGCATGTAGCCGATCCAGTCAAAGTACTGAAAGAAGCCGCCAAAACCCTTCAAGGTACAGGTAAGATTATTTTTACCGTACCAGCCTATCCGTTTCTATTTTCCGATTGGGATGAAAGACTTGGACATTACCGTCGTTACACTCCGGCGATGATGCGAGAACAGGTTGCAGCAGCCGGGCTCAAAATAGAAAAACTGAGATATTGGAATTCATTCACTTTCCCGGCCGCAATTTTTATCAGAACAATGCGTCGTTTTTTTCCATCGCGAAAGGGAACAGAGTTCCCGCGAGTCGGAAACCTAACTAACAAGGCGTTGATAGCAGCAGCAAAAATTGAGACCAAAGTGTCGAACAAGCTCAGCGTGCCATTTGGACTTTCCCTTGTCGGGGTGATCAGCAAATGAAACGACCTAAAATAGAAGATACAAAAATTACCATTGTCATGCCGCTTCTCAATGAAGTGGCAGTTATCGAACAATTGGTAGAGCAGACCGCGACAGTGCTAAACCAAACAGGTTGTCAGTGGCAATTTGTATTGGTCAACGATGGCTCTACCGACGGCAGTCGTGAAGTTCTTGATCGCATGGCAGGCTTAGAGAGCCGGATAACGGTTCTGCATCTATCGAGAAACTTTGGGCATCAATCTGCATTACATGCTGGTTTAGAACATGCAACTGGAGACGCGACGATCCTGATGGATAGCGACGCCCAGGATGACCCCAATGCCCTGCCGCGAATGATCGACCAGTGGCAACTAGGTCACGATGTTGTTTATGCCGTTCGTTACGGCCGCAAGGAAAACATAATAAAGCGATCTGCCTTCCATCTTTTTCATCGATCCATGCAGTCACTGGCCTCCATCGCGATTCCGCGGGATGCTGGTAATTTCGGATTAATGGATGCGCGAGTCGTAAAACATGTGGTTAGCCTTGGCGAAACCGATCGGTATTTTCCTGGATTGCGAACTTGGGTTGGATTCAAACAATGTGCGTTGCCCGTCGAGCGGCTTAGACGGCACGATGACCAACCAAGAGTGTCGTTTCGAGGCTTGGTCTCTTTAGCAAAAACCGCGATGTTTAGTTTTTCGAGAGTTCCATTGTTGGCGTTTTATGGTCTGGCGCTCGTTTCATTGATGATCGGATTTACCTGCATCGCCTGGGCGCTTTATCACAAATTATTTACTGGACAGGCGATACCGGGTTGGGCCTCGGTAACGAGCGTTAGTGCTTTTTTTGGAGCCATCAACGCGCTCGGAATCGCCATTCTAGGTGAATATATCGCCCGAATTTATGATCAAGTTAGGGATCGGCCAGCCTACGTGGTAGCAGAGACCAAAAACCTAACTAGCGAAGAACCCAACGCTTCCGTTAAAACAGAGCAAGAATTGTTATTGGACATTCAAGGCTTGCTAAAAGAGCTAGAGGACGCGAAATCTGAATCTAACCGACATAGCGTTTTCCCAATGGTCGATTCGAACTCTGTGGGTATCTCTAACGATATGACTAACCAACGGTAATGAAGTGGTACCTGATCATCCCTCGCTGCCGCAAATCACAGCGACCGACCATGGCAGGCAACGATGGCTCATCGGTTGCTGGATAGGTGCAATCACCCTTTGTCTTTGTTTTGGCTTAAGCCATAGTTTTACAATGATGGCTAAATATGACGACGAAAGTTACGTCATGTTGTCGCTCCAAACATTCTTTCAAGGCCAGCGACTCTACGAGGAGACTTATACGCAGTATGGTCCAGCGTATTATTTGATTCAGTCTCCCCTCCACCTGTGGGGCGGGATACCCATTACTCATGACGTCGTCCGCCTGAAAACGGTAATCACCTGGTTTAGCATCTCGTTGTTAAGTGGAATTTTGGTGTGGAGAATCACCGGCAAAACACCATTGGGCATCACGGGGATGCTGTTGGTAATGTTGCACTTGGAAAAGCTAGGCTTAGAGCCAGCCCACCCCCAAGAAATAATCGCATTGCTGGCAGCGGCAGGGTTAATCGTTTTAAAACCGAACAACAGATTAATGTTGTTGATTGCCGGAGGCTGCGCGGCATTTGCTGGCTTTACGAAGCTTAACGTTGGCGCCGCCATGGCCGCCAGTTTTTTGTTCGCGATTACGTGGAATCATCAAAGTGCAAGCCGACATGATAAATTATTACGGTCAATAGCTTCGCTAATGTGCTGCGGCATTCCAGCGGCAATTGGCTGGTTGATATTGAAAAAAGTAAACGGCGGGGCAGATTCAATCGGTCTTTTGTTACCGTCCGCCTTGTTTTTATCAACATTAGCGGTCTGTTGGATAGCAAAACAAAATCGAGCTTCTGAAAAAAATAAAGAAATACAACCTACGGGGATTAAGGATTTCTACTGGGTAGTGGCCGGTGGTGTGACTGGTTCAATCTGGGTCGTTGTTTGGGCAGTGCGACATGGGAATAATTTGAGTGAAATTCTTTGGGGCGTGCTGCTTCAACACTCGTTCATGTCAGAGTCATTTTATCAACCGGTCCCACTCCAGGCCCTCACCTTTGTCTCGGCGGTAGCTTTTAGCTTATTGGTGTTTTCATATCTTCTCCTAAGGCAGCGCGGCGCTCGTTCGGTAGAGAAACTAATGCCGTGGCTGATGACACTTCCCGGGGTCACTTTGTTAATAGCTACACTGCTATTAGTTGTTGGGTGTTTTCAGCCGATCGAACACGGCTTGAGTTTGAGAGGAGCCGCAAGTTTTTTGGCGATTGCTGGACCAATAGTGATGCCGGTAATATTAATTAACAAAATGTCGGCAGGTCGTCTCGCGGTCGCAATGAGCGGCTGTCTGTTCCCAATCTTGGCATTCCCTACCCCGGGAACTCAAGTTTCATTGGGCACGATCCCTATCATTGTCGGATTGTTGGTGGGAGTTTCTGATGCGGCTCAAACCAAGCTCGATTACCAGCCAATATCGAAAGCAATCGATAGCTATCTGGGCTGGGGCGTCGCCCTGGTAATGATCGGATCCACAGTTGTATTCTCATCTCGCTGGATCAACCAAGTGCCCCTAAATCAACCGGGATGCAATTGGGTGAGACTGGAGGCGAGTCGCGCCGCGCAAGAGCAACAGGTTGCTGAAGCGATTAGGAACACGCCGGGCCAAGTTTTGGCATTTGAAACACACAACCACAACCGGTTTTTCTTTTGGACTGATAAAACACCCGCAACCGCGATGAACCCCACTTTTTGGCCCTGGATGCTGACCGACGCCCAATCGGAAAAGATAACGCGGGCCTTATCTCAAGAGGACATAATTTGTGTGGTCCGGGACGGATCAAACCGCCTGATGAACGCACAACCTGCCGAAAACTCTTTGTCTAAAGAATTGTCCGATGGCTGGAAACCACAAATAGAAATAGGTCAATGGCAAGTCGGCACCAGAACCAAAGGGCCGGGAAAGCCAAAAGACACCCTGGAAAATTAAGCCGCATAAAACGCTCTGAGCTATTGTTGCAACTGGTTTAGAACACGAGAAATGATTTCAATTGCATCCTCTATTTCCTCGTGGGTGTTACTTACTCCAAGGCTAATTCGAACAGAGTTTTCGACAATATTTTTCTCCAGCCCCATCGCGAGTAAAACCGGAGACAATTCACTACTGCCGCTCGCGCAGGCCGAGCCCGTCGAAATTGCCAACCCTTCGATATCGGCAGCCATTAAGAATGACTGCCGGTTAACACCAGAGAAAGAGAGGTTGGAAACGTGAGGTAATCGGGGAGCCCCGACTCCATTGATGACGAGATCGGGAAACCGATTTTGTAGCTCGTTTTCCATGTGATTCCGCAGTAACAAGACATCCGAGTAATAGTTGTTTTGGTCTTGGTGAAAAATCCCCAGCGCCGTCTCCATCCCCGCGACAATCGCGACATCTTCGGTGCCAGGCCGCAATGCCATTTGCTGAAACCCTCCGAATTGCAAAGGGGTGGGTGTTAGTCCGTGTCTCAGAATCAAACCTCCGATGCCTCGCGGCCCGCCGAATTTATGTCCGGTAAATGACAAGGCGTCGACCGCTAGGTCGCTAAAATTAACAGGGATTTTCCCCACCGCCTGAACAGCATCGGTATGAAACAAAACACCGCGATCACGACAAAGTTGAGCCACCTCTTTCACAGGTTGAACAACCCCAGTTTCGTTGTTCGCTAACATCAAACTAACAAGTTTCGTGTCGTCGTTGATAAGGGAATCGAGTTGATCGACTCGGCAGACCCCGAGCGAATCGACCGGTATTTTATCAACGGAATGACCCAGTCTCACTAACTGCTCCGCCGCGCCGGTCACACTAGGGTGCTCAACAGAAGAAACCAGTACATGTTGAGGAGCAAACAGGCCTTGGTTGTTTGCCAAATTTGAATCGTGGGCGTTTATCAAACCGAGGATGGCTAAATTATTGCTCTCTGTGCCGCCACTGGTGAAAATTAACTGATCAGTATCCATTCCCAACGTTTTCGCACCCAGTAACTCCGCTATTTTTCGACGAGAATCTTCCAAGTGTTTCCGGGCCATTTGACCGGGTCGATGTTGACTCGCTGGGTTTACAAACCCAGCAGAAAAACACTCGGACATTTTATTGGCAACCGCCGGCAGCATCGGAGCGGTGGAATTGTGATCCAGATAAATGAATTTTTTCATTGAACGTATTCTTTAGCATCCTGATCGGCAGCAGCCTCCAACAGTGAGCGAGCTTCGGCGCTCGTTTCCGCATCGAGCGACAACTGCAACCGGACTTTTGCCCGCTTAAGCCGCCCCAGTTCGTAGTCTATTTTACCTAATTCCAAATACGCTTGAGCGACCAAAGTATTTAATTCATCACTAAACTCGTTAGGGTTCTTTGGACAATTTGTTAACGCGAATTCCATGATTTCCGGGATTTTTAGATACGACTCTTGCCGAGCCATCTCAATGACATGGGGCCAGAGCAAAGGAGCTAAATTGGGGTGTTTTTCATTCCAGTCAACAAAAGCAAGTACCCCATTAGAGTCCTGCAACTCAAGGTAATGCGTTAGAAATCGGGCATCACACTCAGGCGGATGTAACGAAGACGACACGTTTAATTCGGAGATTAAATGCCAATTTTTCGCAGCGGTAGTGCCGGGAAGAAAACCGAGGTTAACAAGATCAGCTTGAACAGCACCGGTTTGGTCAACGGTTTCTTTGGGAGAGATAACCCAATCAAAAAACGGTATTTTATTATAAGTAAATTTTCGAATCGAAAAATTTTCTGGGGAAAACTCCCGGCCCTCCATGTTCCCGCTAATTGCGAGAACAATAAATCCGACGATCAGGCCGAACACAGAGATAATCAATACAGGGATCAACCAGATGAAAAATTTTGAAAGACTCATAATTTTAAATAAAAAACATAGTCGTTGTCAGGACACACGAACCCGATACTTCTGAGATCGATTATAGCAAGGAAGTGTAGAAATTTGCTGTTGTCAAGCAATTCTAGGCGTTTTTGCAACAATAGATATTCCGCAAAGACAGGCTTGTCGGTTAGATTCAACGACTCAATAATCACGAAAATTTTTGTCGGACATTCGTGCAGTATTTTTTAATATTTGCCGATATTCGCGGATAGTTATCAGTACGATAAGTATTCTTGTGTGACAACCACCTCAACAACCATTGGCTTAGTATTTTGGATCCTCTTGAACCTCAACCAGAATTGCAAATAAGCGACGACTTGTCGCAGTCGGTCCATAAATGGCCTGCTGACGATAAATCGCGACGCAAGCGACTGGAAGCCGTTCTGTTTATGTCGCGGACACCGGTGCCAAGCCGAAAGCTGAGTCAGTTGGCTGAGCTTGAGGATGGCACCCAGGCAAGAACGATGATTAAGGAACTAAATCAACATTATGATGAAATTGGCCGTGCTTTCCACGTTAAGCAAGTCGCTGGTGGTTTCCAGCTACGAACCCGGCCGCAGTTTTCAGATTGGATCGGAAGGCTGGAGCACGCACCAAGGGCGGCCCGATTGTCCGGCCCGGCCCTAGAGACACTAACCGTCATCGCCTATCGCCAGCCGATCATAAAAGCCGAAATAGAGGCGGTACGGGGGGTCAGTTGCGGCGAAATGCTCCGACAGTTATTGGACAAGGGCCTCGTTAAGATAGCGGGAAGAAGCGAGAAACTGGGTCGGCCGTTTTTATACGCTACTTCGAAAGAATTTTTAGCCCATTTTGGACTAAACAGCCTTGCTGATCTGCCTCGAGCAAAACATCTTTCTGGACAAGGGTTGCCTCAATGGGCCACTTCAGATCAAAATCACGACTTTTCAACACCTGTTCTTGAAGATATTCAAACACTTTATCCCCAAGTGCCCGACAGCGAGATCAATGACTCGCAAACAAAGGAGGAAGAATAATGTCCCTGATATTAGATTTAAAACGAGAGCAACTTGTCCAGGGTGAACCCGATTTTTCCCAATTAGCCAATGAAAATCGGGCTGCCGCCTCTTTCGGCGGACTCAACCTGACGACGATCACGTCTGAGGACGACGAGGAAGAGGAATACGAATACGAGGATGAATACGAAGAAGAGGAGGAGGGTGAAGAAGAGGAAGGTGGAGAGGAAGATTACGACGACGAAGAAGGCACCGACGACGTGGATGAAGGGTACGAAGAAGTAGACGACTACGAAGAAGAGCTAGACGATGACTCAGATGACGATGACACAGGAGACGATGACACAGGAGACGATGACACAGGAGACGATGACA
>JAPKBL010000144.1 GCA_028823415.1 Mariniblastus sp. | reverse complement strand
CTTCGATGGATGAATGCTTCGATGGATGAATGCTTCGAAAGGGCTAAGAGAATAAATAAAAAAACCGCCAGCCACTCGGGCTGGCGGTTTCTCGGTGATAAACCGTTGGGGGAGGTCAACTCGTCTGGGCGAGTGTCAGCAGCAGCCCTCCTCTAGTGCGTAGGCAGATTCGCCACTCGCATTTGACCCCAAAACGGTTCCTTATCTCGAAGTATGTAAAACATAAAGTCTTTTTTCTCAATGACATCGGGTCTTTGGAGAATGTAAGCTAGGTTTTCCAGCGATTCAGTCTTCCAGCCATGCATTGCGACGAGAATGTCGCCGGGCATGATTCCCTCTTTTTCGGCTGGACTATCGGAACGGACGGATTTAACTTTTAGTCCCCGCTTGTAATTCGGGTGCCGGTCTTTCATCTGCGACGCGGGAATGGGTTCAAGTTTTAACCCTAAGGGGATCCATGCGATCGAATTCGGGGCAGAAGACTGATTTGATTTGGCAAGGCTCACGACAAAGGTCTTTGGCTTCCCATCCTGAACGGCGGTAACCATGACTGATTTATCTTCGGCTGCAAAGAGGACGGCGGTTTGGAAATCCAATTCGAGTGAGACGGCCTTGCCGTTGACCTTGGTGATTTTATCACCACTTCGCAGCCCCGCCTTTTCTGCTGGGCTTTCCGGAATGATTGCATTGACGATTAAGCTTGGCTGGTTCTCAGTATAAACCGTTTGAGTAGATATTCCATGAAACAGATCATTGGGAACGATTTGACTCATTAACTCGGCAGCGATTTCGATCGCATCATTGACCGGAATCGCGAAAGCGATTCCTTGTGCACCAATTCTCACCGCGACGTTGATGCCGATCATTTCTCCGTTAATGTTCAACAGCGGTCCACCGGAGTTGCCTGGATTGATTGCGGCGTCTGTTTGGATCAGGTTGCGGTAAATCTGATCGTCATTAACTTGGACGGTGCGGCGAAGCGAGCTAATAATGCCGAGTGTCACGGTGTGCTCATATCCATATGCATTACCGACGGCGATAACTTGTTCAGCCAGCATTAAGTCGGACGAACTTCCGATAGTGATCGGTGGAAGGGGTTCTTTCGTTTCGATCTTGAGAATGGCGAGATCGGTTTCGGGGTCGTGTGCAAGTAACGTTGCGGTCGTTTTCTCTCGCTCCGAAGTCGTGACTTCGATCGTTTTGACTCCCTCGACCACATGATAGTTGGTCAGCACGTATCCGCGCGAATTAATGACAACCCCCGTCCCCATGCCGTTTACTTGTTTGGTATCCTGCGAGGAAGCATTTTGCGGGTCGACGAGGACAGTTTTTCGTCCTCTAAGATTAACGACAGAATTCCGGCAGTTTTGAACGGCGTGCACGAGGGGAGACAACCGGTTTGATTTCGCGCTGGGACGCTCGTCTGCAGGTATCTGGTTCGGACAACTGATTGAAACCACAATCAAGCTGACGAGCATCAACAGATGCTTATAGTTGGGTCGAAATTGCATAAAGCTCGGTGCTTCCTGATGGGCCTTCAGCGCGCCAATGGACCATGCGGGATAGGTCGATCGTCGCGGCATCTCTTACAATGCTTTAAATCGGACTGATGAGAGCATCCCGTTAAGACCTCAAAGCTTGCCCGTACACCTTACCAAGCTTGTCATCATTGCCTTATTTCGAAGTTTTATGGGTGATTTTCTCTCCGAAAATTTATCCGCTGCGTAAACAATTGCTAAAGTCACCTTTGCTTATGGGTGTCTTCAGCCATCTCGTCAGGTGGAACGGTTAACCAACCGGAAGGCGGTACCGAAGTTACCAACTTGGGTTTGCTTGTCCGGTTTGTTTGTCCGGTTTGCTTGTCCGGAGCGGCGGTGGGTACCCGAGGTTATTTGTCGAGCTGAAGCCAGATCGGGAGGCGGACGACTTTGCCGGTTGGGTTAATCGCGGCGACTATGGTTTCTCCATCAGCGACTAGTTGACCATCGAGCGTAATTTCATAGTGGTGGTGAATTCTAGCCCCTTTCGCCCGAGTAACGGTGGTTTTAACGACCAGGACGTCGTCATCTTTTGCCCCTAAATGGTAATTGCATTGGATCTTTTTCACGACCAACATGATTCCCTCGGCTTCTAGTTCCCGGTACGAAAGTCCGGATGCTCGAAGCATCTCAACTCGGGCGACTTCGAAGTAATTGAGGTAGTTACTGTGATGGACGCGACCCTGACCATCAGTTTCTTGATAACGGACACGAATTTTGATTTCATGTTCGCGAGGAACGATGGGGAAAGAGTTGACCGAGGTCATGGAGTGCCTTAAAGTTAGGGACGTTGATTTAACGTCCGGTTTGAATGTTGAGATTCGCCTTAGAGTCGAATCGATTCGTTTGGGTTGTTGGTTTGTTTTCTGACGATTCGAATGAGATTCCCGCGACACGCCTCCGTTTTTGTTATGAAAAACAAATCATCAAATCAACCGATTCGGAAATAATACGGGATCTGATGATACAAGAGGTTACCATTAAAGTCGCTTTTTTGATGAGAACAAGATGAGCCAAGGAGAAGATTTTGGAGCGGGCGTTGATTATCAGACTTTACGGGGTCGAGATTATCCAACCATCTGCCAGTATACCGTGTTTCTTGAGAATCGTGTCGGCGTCCTGTTGGGATTGATTCGTCGGTTTCGGGGTACGCCCGTCAAGATTATGGCTCTGAATATTATCGATTCAACCGAATGCTGCATCGTAAGATTCATACTCAGCCACCCGGAGCAAGGTCGGGAAATTCTCGAGCGTGCGGGTATGGCAATGATCGAGAGTGATTTAATTGCGTTGGAATTAGGTAATTGTGAACAGCCGCTGCTCGAGGTTTGTGCTGCTCTCTTGCGGGCAGAAGTTAATCTCGTGCAAACCTATCCGTTAATGGTAATGAACAACGAACGCTCGTTCGTAGCAATCATGGTGGATAACATCGATATTGCTCAGCAAACGCTCAATCAAGAAGGTTTTCATATAATTACCGAAAATGAGTTGATGGATTTGAGTTAATCCGATTTTAAAAGGGGGTTGGTGAAAGGTCACCGCGCTCCAGTCACAGCATTGAATTGTAGATACTCCGCGCCATTTTTTTAGATTCAGAATACGCTCATGTCGATTCGCGTTACATGCACCAAATGCCACACTCGTTTTAACGTCAGTGAGAAGTTCGCTGGCAAAGAGGGGCCTTGTCCCAAATGCAAAACGAAAATTCGCGTCCCCGATAAATCCGAAGATGTGGTCATTGAGGCGCCCATAGCGGATGGACCGGTTGATTCCGCTGGCCGCGCTGTTCTCGAGCCGGTAAAGCGGACAGAAACAAGTTTATCGACTGTTCAATGGACCTTGATCATCGGGTCGATTGTTTGCTTTTTAGTGGTGGCATTGTTGCTCCGTTTTTCCATCGAGGGTGCCGCTGAATTTCCTTTATGGCTGATGGTGGTTTCGGCAGTCGTCATTGCCCCACCGCTGATTTTTGTAGCCTATGCGTTTCTGAGGGAACAGGAGTTGGATCCGTATCGCGGGAAGGAACTTCAGGCGCGGGTCGGGATTTGTGCCGTTGTTTATTCGATCACTTGGTTCGCGATGCCGCTCGCCTGTTTTGCGTTTAACGATAACTATGAGACTGGGTCGTATATTGCTGCTGGAATTGCCATGATTTTCATTGGTGGTTGCACCGGGATGTTCTGTTTCGATTTTGATTTTTTGATGGGTTCTGTCCACTACGGGCTTTATCTTGGCGCTTGCTTATTCGGCCGAGTTTTATCGGGAATTGGGTTGTTGCCGGTATCGCCTGGGAAATTGCCCAACACCTCAGATGTCATTTCGGGACTCCGCTGGGAACCTGGTCTCGAACTATTGAATAATTTGTGCGCGATGCTGAGTTGATTCTTTAGGCAGGTCGCGTTGGTTGCGATTACATTACTGGCAAATCTGACTGGCGGTTGAATGGGCTCGGTTCTTGACATTCCGGAAATTCGTGGCCTCGACGGTCGCTCTGATTTGATTCGGATTCCCAGTCAAATCGATGTGCCAGTGACGGCGCGAATCAAAAATCTGATCGACGCTCCCGAATTCCAGCGTTTGAAAAAAATCAGCCAGTTGGGGATGGTTTCCTTTGTCTATCCGGCGGCGACGCATAGTCGATTTGAGCACTCCCTTGGCGTTTATCGCAATTCGCTTTTATTTTTGCGGCAGTTCGCTGAGCAACCACGATTTAATTCTTTGGTTACTGTTCGGGATGCTGAGATTCTAATTCTCGCTTCGTTGCTGCACGATATCGGACACTGGCCGTATTGTCATCCAATTGAGGATATTGAGCTTGAGGGGATTCCGTCGCACGAAATTTTTGCGACACGGTATTTCGGACGCGATTCGATAGCCGATCGAATCCGAGACCAATGGGGCATCGAGCCTTCGGAAGTTTTGGCGGTGATTAATCGAAAAAAGGACACGCCTGCGCAGGCTGTTTTGAGTTCGATTCTTTCAGGGCCCATTGATATCGACAAAATGGATTACCTCTACCGCGATAGTCTCCATGCCGGTGTGCCGTATGGCCAAAATTTTGATTCTCTGCGATTGATTCGGAGCCTTTGCTTGAACGAAAAAGGAGATTCGTTGGCGATTACGGATAAAGGGAGAACGGCCGCGGAATTGATGGTGTTTGCACGGTATGTGATGTTTAGCGAAGTTTATTGGCATCACACTGTTCGCAGCGCGACCACGATGTTCCAGCGAACTTTTTATCGATGGCATCAAATGAACAAGTCGCTTCCCGATTTTGATTGTCGGGTTTCGGAGTTGTTTGAGTCCGGGGAGACGGAAATGATTCAACAAATGCAGGCAGGTTTGGAGGGCAAGCCGGCCGCGAAGATGTTGGACCATCTATTTGGTGTCAATCGTCGACTTCACAAACGGGCGGCTAACTTTAGCTTTAACGAAAACGCGACGACATTTGAAAAAATTGCCTACCATCCTTACTCGTGGTTGGTCGCCACCAGTGAACGACTCACCGAATTGATTTCTGACCAAGTAGGCGTTCCCATCGCTAAAGACGATGTCCTGATCGATGCACCTCCGGTGGGTTTGGAAGTGCAATTCAATGTGGACGTGTATTCGCTCAAAGCGGAAACTTATCGCCCCTTGGGCGAGGTCTCACCGGTAGTCAATACGCTCGCCAAGCGTCAATTCGATGATTTTGTAAAACAAGTCAGAGTCTTCGTTGAACCGCGACTGCTGCCGCTGGTCGAGAAACTCGATCTGGAACGGCTGCTTGTTGCTGCGTCTGAGGCTTAATCCAGGGAGTCGCTGCCAGAAATGAGTTGTTGTTGTGGGAAATTGTTGTCGCGAAAGTTGACGCAATCGACACGGCCACAGGGCGACAGTTGATCGGGGTTGTTTGCAATGGTGGCGGCGGTTTTGAAATATCGATCGACAAAATCAATTTCCATCAGCTGCTCTAGATTTTTTTTAACGGGTGGCAGCGCCGACTTCAGCAGGATCAATTCTTTCGCATCAACAAAACGCGCCAGCACGACCGCAATAGAATCGCTGGTCACACTCCAAGACTCTGGGAGGCAAGTGATTGAATTTTGGAGCCAATCTTCAGTGCCGAAAAAAATAAAGGACGTTGAAGAATCGAGCGGCAGCAATTTTAGCGAATCAATAAAAACCCAAGCGTTTGAGGTCTGGCTTAACACGATCGCGTTCTTATCCATCAGTCGGATACATTTCCAGTGAGTCACGGGGCTGTCGCGGGAACCTTTGAGGTCTCTTAATTTTTGTACGGATTTTCCTCCCCCCACAATACAGAGATTCAACATCGGGGATTGCTGCGCTAACCAAAAATCTAACCGCGGCGTGAGTTCCGGCATGTCTAAAAGACTGCCTCCCAGTTTGATGACACGAATGGGAGTGTGTGTTGGAAGTTCCAAGTCAACCAATCTCCCGATCGAGTTGAGCTCTGAAATAGGCAACCGCGAGTGCTGGGACAGACTGATTGAGCGTGGGGTTAGGAGAGAATTCCAGTACGGTGGGCGGTTTGAATTGAGAGCTGGCAAGTGCTTCACGAATTATTTTTTCAGCAGTGAACGAGCCGCGGCCAAGCGTTTTGAAGATTAGGGGAACTTCAGGGTGAGCTCTGAGAACGTTTTGCAACTGCTGGGCGATCAAAGAGATAAACGCCGCTTTGACCTGACTCGAAATCGAGTCAATCTCGTCGGTTTCCAGTTCGCCGGAATCCGCGCACACTAATCGAGCGATGCGTTTGCCGCTATGGGCGCGTGATGCCGGGCGACCGTCGGCAGTGGCGGTCGAATCAAAGTCTTCAGGAATCTCCTTTAGCCAGCGGAATACGTCGGCCAAGGTTGCGAAGTTTTCGCGGGCGATGGTGATAACGGAACCACGCAAGTTAAGTTCGGATAAAATGCCAAACACGGGAGTGCGGCCGACCCCGGCGTAGACCAGTTGTCCGTTAAAGAGACGTTCGAAGTCATTCTGATTGGAAACGACGGGCGTTCCGTTAATGACGGGGATTAAGTCGGTTGTTGTCGATCCAATGTCAACCACGAAACCTGAAACGTTGAGCCTATCAATCGCAAAGAGGTAGTTGGCTGTGGCATGCCAGTTGGAGGCGGCGGTATAATGCCAGCTTTCGATAGCTTCGGCCCCCGCACAGAGCTCTCCTGTAGTCTGGTAAAACAGTGGTTTAAAGCGTGGAAGGGTGTTTAAAACCGAGTCGACGATAAATTTAACTCCTTCTCGTTTTGATTCAAAACAGTCAGCCAGTTCCGCCGTCATGGTAACGCCCAGCCGCGCATCAACGGGGAAATCCGAAGTGATTTTCGAGAGAACCGATGGCAACTGGTTTGGGTGCTGCCAAATTGCGAACGGCTCCTCGAATGCGTTGCCATCGAGATCGGCCCACTTAATGTTGGCGCCACCGATATCGAAGCCGAAGTAATGCATATGGGCAGTACCTATGAATTGATTGCATTCTGGAGAGCGGACTGAATATCGGCAAATTGGAATTGAAAGCCGTGGGAGAGTGCAACCCCAGGCACGATTCGGGATGAATTAAACAGACTCTCGGCAAATTCGCCGATTGCTAATCTTACTGCAAATCGAGGAGCTGGTAAAAACGCCGGTCGCCCAATGGTGCGTGCGAGTGATTTCGTGAAGTCCGCGTTGCGAACTGGATTAGGAGCGGTCGCATTGATTCCGCCGGAAATTGGAGTTTCCATTGACCATTGAATCATGGACACAAGGTCATCCACGTGGATCCAGGCCATCCATTGTTTGCCATTACCGAGGTTCCCGCCAAGGAAGGCGCGGAACAGCGGGACCAGTTTTTTTAGAGCGCCGCCGTCAGGACCGAGGACGATTCCGATGCGAAGGTGGACAACGCGAACGCCCAAATCTTCGAGAGGGGCAGTGGCAGATTCCCATGCTTGGCAAACTTCGGGAAGAAAGCCACGGCCTGCTGGAGCATCTTCTTCAATAATTGTGTCGCCGGTATTACCGTAGAGGCCAATGGCTGATGCCGAAACAAATACCTTGGGAAGATTTCCGGATTTGATAATTGAGTTGACCAAACTTTGGGTTCCGTCGACGCGGCTGCTGCGAATCCTTTCCTTTTTCTTTGCAGTCCAGCGGCCCTCGGCAATCGACTCACCCATGAGATTGATAACCGATTCAATTGGAGGGATTCGTTCAAGGTCATTTAAGTTCAGGCCGTTGTTCCAAGGGATCACACCACCGAGGTTCTCGGCAAGTCCCGCTTCCTCAAGCCGTTTTTTCGCGGCGGCCGGACTTCGAGAAACGACGGTAACGCCTTGGAGTCGTCTGATAAGGTTTTTGCCAACGAATCCGGTTCCGCCGGTCAGGAGAGTTGTCATAGCTAATATTCATTCGAGGAAGGGACATGACCGCGAGGTTTTGTCGACCTAACGTTGTGGGTCTTGGGTTTCTCGTATTTGTGTACCGTGTTACCAAACCGAGGGAATTACCGTGCTGTAACGAGTGAATATTGTTTTTCACCCGTTGGAGTTTGTATCAACTTCGATGCAGTGCTACCATCCATGTGTGTATTTTTTCCGCAATCGGAGCTCGATCAGAGGCTTTGAAAACGGGGACAACCTTGAATTATCATATTGAATCGAATGGAGTACCTGATGGTTTTCTCGCTGAACCATTTGCGCGTTGCTTTTTTGAGCACTTTGGCCGTTATTTTTCTATCCACCCTCTCTTACGCACAAAATGAAGCTGACGGGGGAGGCCGGTCGAGACCGTCGGCCGAGGGAACCGATCGAGGCGCCCCTGATCGCGGTCGCGGAGGGAGAAGGCCGCGTGGAGACGCCGAGGGTGGCGGGCAGAACAAGGAAGCGGCTCAGATGATGAAAATGATGCAGCAACTCGCATCTAAGCAAGACGCATCTAAGCAAGACGCATCTAAGCAAGACGCATCTAAGCAAGACGAGGCCAAGGCAGGGGAGGGTGACCAAGCCAAGCCAGAGAAGGAAGAAAAGAAAAAACTACCGCCGACCCTGGCACAGAGCGTCGCGGATCAATTTAGCTGGCGCTCTATCGGGCCAGCTAATATGGGCGGACGGATTACGGCGATTGCAGTTAGCGCAAAAGATCATTCGACTTGGTGGGCGGCGACGGCGTCGGGTGGATTATTGAAGACTACCAACGACGGCAACACGTTCGAGCACCAGTTTGACAAAGAAGCAACAGTTTCCATTGGTGATGTCCAGGTGTCGGCAAGTAACCCGGACATTGTTTGGGTGGGAACCGGTGAATCTAATCCCCGCAATAGTGTTTCCTGGGGCGATGGAGTCTACAAGTCGGAAGATGGTGGCAAGACTTGGAAAAACATGGGTTTGAAAAATACATTTCAAACTGGTGCCTTAGCAATTCATCCAGAAAATCCAGAGGTTGTCTGGGTGGGTTCTCTCGGGCGACTCTGGGGACCCAATCCAGAACGAGGATTGTTTAAGACTAGTGATGGAGGCAAGACTTGGAAAAAAGTTCTGTTTGTTAATGACACCACGGGCGTGATTGACGTTCAACTCAATCCAAAAAATCCAGATCATCTCTTGGTCGCAACCTACGAACGAAAGCGGGACGGATTTGATGGAAATGATCCGGAGCAGCGGTTTGGTTCGGGTGCCGGGATTTACAAATCCACCGACGGAGGCGAATCGTTTGAACGCGTCACCAAGGGTTTGCCAACTTGCAAAATGGGCCGCATCGGTTTGGATTTTTTCGAGAAAGATCCGAAATATGTCGTCGCGATCGTCGAGTCAGAAAAGATTGCAAAAGAACCCGAGAATTATTCGTTCGCAGGACTTCGTGGTGAAGATGCTGAGGTCGGTGCAAAGGTAGTTTCGGTTACCAAAGACGGCCCCAGTGATAAGGCCGGCTTGAAGGCTGGCGATATCGTCGCTTCGATTGATGGACGGGTGGTTCCGTCTTATTCGGAAATGCTTAAGGAAATTCACAAACGCCCTGCCGGAAAGACTGTCAAACTCGTGGTCTCGAGAGAGAGAAAACTGGTTGACATTAATTTGGAACTTGGCAAAAAGCCAGAATCGAAAAGCTCGTCCAGTTCGCGAAGTCGGCGAAATGATTTTACCGGGACTTTAGGTGGCCAGGCAGCTAACCTGCAAGACACTCAAGGTCCCGATGGATATGAATACGGTGGGATTTATCTTTCCAAAGATGGTGGAACCTCGTGGAATCGGATCAATTCATTAAACCCGCGTCCGATGTACTACAGTAATATTCAAGTTGATCCAGTGGATCGCAATAACATTTATGTTTGTGGAACGAGTCTTTACCGTTCAAGTGATGGAGGAGAGACGTTTACCGGGGACGGTGGAAGCGATGGAATTCACGTCGATCATCACGCACTATGGATCGACAATAAAGATCCGCGTCATATGATTCTTGGAAATGACGGCGGTGTGCATGTGACCCGCGATCGAATGGAACATTGGGATCACTACAACCACGTTGCGATTGGGCAATTTTATCATGCCAGCGTTGATTCAAATTTAGATTTCAATGTTTATGGCGGTCTTCAGGACAACGGGAGTTGGGGGGGACCTTCCCGTGGTAAAAATGGCAGTGGCCCAATTAATTCAGATTGGATTAGTGTGGGAGGTGGCGACGGATTTGTAACACTTTCCGATCCCAATGATCCCTCGCAAATTTATTACGAGAGCCAAAACGGAGGAATGGGACGGATTCACCTTGAAACAGGTGCTCGCGGATTCATTCGCCCGCGGGAGCGAGGCGTGAAATTCCGATTTAACTGGAAGACGCCCTATATTCTCTCGCCTCACAATTCACAGATCCATTACAGCGCTGGAAATTACGTACTTCGTTCCCTGAAAAAAGGCGACGGAGTGAAACGAATTTCACCTGAGATCACCAACACCGACCGTGGTGCGGGAAGTGCAATTTCAGAGTCTCCCGCTGAAGAGGGTGTGATTTATGTTGGAACGACCGACGGTGCTGTTTGGATGACCAAAGACGGCGGCAATAATTGGGAGCCACTATTTTTCCAGCCTGAAGAAAAAGTTGAAGAAAAGCCAGCGGATAAAACACCACCGAAAAAAGAGGAAACTGCAGGTAAACCTGCGGGT
>JAPKBL010000002.1 GCA_028823415.1 Mariniblastus sp. | reverse complement strand
CTTTCTTATCCGTTTCTTTCTTATCCGTTTCTTTCTTATCCGTTTCTTTCTTATCAGCTGTCGCCGACTTTTTATAAGGGGCGACGACACCAATCGCTTCGATATCTGAATAGTCCAGTTCATCGGTCGAATCAATGACACTGGCAAACCAGTCGCTTAAATCTTCACCAGCAAGTTCACTAGCGGCAGCGCGGAACTCGTCAGTGGTGTAACCAGTCGTCACATAGTCTGCAAATAACTTTCGCATCAAGTCATCGAGGCTTTTTTCACCTTTTGTCAATTTCCGAATCTTGGCATCCAGTAAGAAAGCAGCCACGGCACCCTTCGAATAGTAACTAATTCTAGTGTTGGATGAGTTTTCATCAGGTCGATAGTACTTAATCCATGCGTCGTAGGAGGAGTCCTTTAGGCTTTGTAGTTTCCGTCCACCGGTCCGTTGAACTCCTTCCACATCTCCAGAAAGTCGTGAGAGAAATTCACTTCGAGAAAGCAATCCAGCTCGCACAAGTGCAAGATCCTCGTAATAGCTCGTAATCCCCTCAGCGATCCACAGGCTATCGGTATATACTTCGTTTTCATAATCGTAAGTAATCAAAGATTTGGGTCTCAGTCGCCGAATGTTCCACGTGTGAAAAAATTCATGGCTTGCAAGACTCAACCAACTTTTATATCGGCTACGATCGCGAAACGACCATCGACTGGTCATTAGCACCGACGAATTATCGTGCTCCAGGCCGCCGCCGGTTTCAACGATCATATTAATGAACATGTAACGATCGTAAGGCACGACACCCCACATTTCCTGATGAGCCTCCACGACCTTCTTCAAGTCGGTCGCGGCTTTGGTGCCGTCCCAATAGCCCGATTCGCCCACATTGACCAACTGATGCTCGATCCCGCCAACAACGAACGGGTAAACACTGACATTCCCCGCGACGATAGGGCTATCAACCAATTCATCGAAATTTTCAGCGACAAATCGATGCGGTTGATCTCCTATTGATTTTAAACTCGTCGCGCTTCTTGTCCAATTCCTTGGCAACAACAGTTGGACTTCATGCGGCGCGTCGAGACGGTCGGGAACCGTGATAAAAGCAGGCGCCCCGTTAATCATCGCAAATTGCTTGCCCACCCAATTCGTGCGAACCGACATTTCATTACAGTACAGCCGGTAACTCACCTCGAACGATTTAATCCCTTCGGTTTTCACCAACCAACGATTCTTGCGAATCTTTTCAAACTCTAATTCGCGCTTCCCCGAGGTTACCGTCATCGCGTCGATATTGCGTGCGTACTCTCTAACCAAGTAAGAACCGGGAGTCCAAACTGCCATCATTAGCTCGGTCGTATCCGAATCGACAGGCACAACGACTTTGATTGTCAGATAATGATTCTTAGCATCCTCAAGATCGACCGTATATCGGAGAGCGGCCTTCTCGTCCTCCGTCACGGCGAGAACCTGAGAGGCTCCCAAAAACAGAATGGCAAATAAGATGGCATGGAATGTTTTCAATATTTCTGTTTTTTCTGTTTTTTTAAAAGGCTTCATTTTTAATCGCTAAAAAAATTCAATTACAACACAGTCCGAAAGACCGGCTCGACAGCGGAGCCGACGCAAAGAGACAACGATCACTGTCAGAGACCGAAAATACATCGGTTTGACCGGTCCCTCCATTCTAACATGGAGAACCGTTGGATCTTGGATTTCCGTTCAAATTGTAGGCAGGAACCATCAAACGAGACCTCAGTTATGCTAAATATGTGGGATGCTACTCATATTTCCGAGTTTCCGATCTGCCTGAAAATACGCATCCCAGTTTTGGATGCACTCACCAAGAGCTAATTGACCGCCCGCCCAGTCTTTACGTCCATCCTAACTCCGTGTTCGAGATTCAAATTTAATAACCCCACACAGCGCTTGCTCTTTAGAAATTTGAGGAATCATCCATTTTTAGCTTGTGAGGCACACAAGCCCTCGACACAATAGACCGGCAAACCTCACCCTAACACCATCCTGTTTCGATCGGAGGCTTCCCTTGGATGATTGTTCACGCTATCGCTCAGTATTACTGTTTGGCCCGCCAGGATCAGGCAAGGGGACCCAAGGTAAAATCCTCGGATCTGTGCCGGGGTTTTTCCACCTCTCCGTTGGAGATGTTTTTCGTTCCATTGATATCGGCTCACCGACCGGACAACGAATTTATAAATACACATCTAACGGACAACTCGTTCCCGACGAGCTGACGGTTCAGATCTGGAAGAAAACAGTCGACGCTTATGTCGCCCTCTCCACCTACAAACCCCGCGAAGACCTACTCGTACTCGATGGAATCCCTCGAAACGTCGCCCAAACAGAACTAGTGAAAGACCACCTCGATATCCTTCAGGTTGTCAGCCTGACTTGTGAATCGGAAGAAGATATGATTCTTAGAATGCGGCGGCGTGCGATTCGCGAAAACCGAGCCGACGACGCAAACGAAGATGTGATCCGGAGTCGATTTAGGATTTTCCACAGCGTTTCTAAACCGGTGCTGGAATGTTATGCCGATGAAATCATCTCAACAGTCGCAGCCAACGGTTCACCCGCAGAGGTCTTTCAAGACATCTTAACCGCCGTAGTCCCTATTCAAAATAAACATTTCCAAGATCAATACAATTCATAGAAGCGAATCAAGCCTAGGGCACACCCACTCATCTACTTTTTGCAAACGGTGAGGTCGCCGGCACTCAGCCAATGATCGATTTACCAACCCACTGCTGCAAGCACTCAGGGACATTTACGCTTCCATCAGCATTTTGATGATTCTCCAAAATCGAGATTAGTGCGCGACTTAATGCGAAAGCCGTACCATTGAGCGTGTGAACAAAATGTGTCCCTTTTTTATCCTTCACCTTGTATCGAATATTCAGCCTTCGTGACTGATAGTCGGTGCAATTCGAGGTACTCGTTACCTCCCCCCACTCACCATTCTCACCCCGGCCAGGCATCCACGCCTCAAGATCATATTTCCGATAGGCCGGGCCGCCCAGGTCGCCCGTGGCGGTATCGACCACGCGGTAAGGAACGCCAATCGCATCAAACAGATCGCACTCAATCTGCCGCAGTTCCTCATGCATGGAGGCACTTTGCTCGGGACGCGTGAATACAAACATCTCGATCTTTGTGAATTGGTGAACACGGTACAAACCTCGGGAAGCTCGGCCGGCAGCTCCCGCCTCGGTTCGATAGCAATGGCTAATACCACACAGGCGAATGGGCAAGTCCGTCTCGGCAATTGTCTTTCCGCTGTACAAACCGCCAAGGGTAATTTCAGAAGTTCCAATCAATGATAAATTCATGTTTTCAATACTGTAAATCTGGGTCTCCGGGCCCCGCGGATTAAAACCGATTCCCTCCAGTACAGAATCCTGAGCCAAGTCTGGGGTAATCGTCGGCGTAAATCCCCGCTTACTCAATTCAACAATCGCGAATTGCTGGAGCGCCAAATCAAGCATTACGAGATCGCCCTTGAGGAAGTAAAAACCATTCCCGGTTGTTCGCGATCCTCCTTCAAAATCGATCCAGTCGTGTTTTTCTCCAATCTGTAGATGATCCTGTGGAGAAAAATCGAACTCCCGGCAAGCATGCTTTCCCCGAGCAAGTTCTAAATTTGATTTATCATCAACGCCCACCGGACAATCCACGTGTGCCATGTTGGGGATCTGCAATTGAATCTCAGTGATTTCGCGATCGATAATATCGTGTTCCGCTTGAGCCGAGTCTTTCTGTTCCCGCAGCGCCCGGGCGCTGACTTTGAGCGCCTCGCGTTCTTCGCTGTCCTTGGCCTGCCCAATTTTTTTAGACTCTGCATTGGATTGAGTGTTCAAATCCTGAACGAGCTGCAGTTTTTCCCGCCGCTGCAACTCTAGTTCGACTAACCGATCAACGTCGACGCTGATGTTTCGGTTGGTGCAGTTCTGCTTTACAGCTTCAACATTTTCAACAATATATTTTCGATCGAGCATGGCGTAATTTAGATTTAGAATTTTAAATGTGAAATAGCAACATTCCAATCCAGTTCACGGGACGTTGCTAAAAAAAGAACACAGAAATCAATTTGCAATCTTGGCAATTTCATCCCAAAGACAGCAACTCGATTTGATTCCCCGATGAAAGTCCTCGAGAGAAAATTTTTCATTGGGACTATGCAGGTTATCGTCGTCCTGCCCCCAGCCCAACAGCAAGGTATCAATTCCAAGCATCTCTGTGAATGCGTTCACGACTGGAATACTGCCCCCCGAACGAATAAATACGGGCCGAACCCCAAAGCCAAGCTCAATCGCGTCCGCCGCCGCTTCCATATAAGGACTATCCAACGAGAGCACAAAACCTGGTGCTCCATGCAAGGCAATCAATTCCATTTCAATGGATTCGGGGCAGAGTCGCTCGAGCATCTTCTGCATTCCCTCTTGAATGACCTGAGGATCCTGATTGGGTACCAATCGGCAACTAAATTTCGCGCCAGCTTTGGCAGGGAGAACCGTTTTAGCCCCCTCACCTTGGTATCCACTCCATAGTCCATTGATATCAAATGTCGGTCGCGCCCACCGCCGCTCTAAGGTCGTGAAGCCTTCTTCACCAGCAAGCGCTTTCAATCCTAGCTCTTCTTTGTAAGCCTCATCAGAAAAACCAAGTTGCGAAAACTGCTCCCGCTCACGGTCACTTAACTCTTCGACGTCATCATAGAATCCGGGAATCTGCACGCGTCCGTTTTCGTCAATTAGCGCCGCCATCATTTTACATAACACATTGGCCGGGTTTGCGACGGTCCCGCCAAATCCACCGGAGTGCAAATCTCGATTCGGCCCGGTCAAATTGACTTGATAGTAAGTAATGCCCTTCAAGCCATATGTGATCGCCGGTTGCCCCGGTCCGTACTGAGAACAATCGCTAATCACCGCAATGTCCGCGCTTATTTTTTCTTTTACCGGCAACTCAGCATCGTATTCGCCGTTGAGGAACGCTTCGAGACCGGCGCCGCCGGACTCCTCTTCACCCTCAATCAAGAACTTCACCTGAATCGGCAACGCTCCCTTTGTTTTCAAATACGCCTCAACTCCAAAGACATGTGTAATCATTTGGCCTTTATCATCAGTCGCACCACGCGCAAAAACCTTTCCATCGCGAACAGTTGGCTCAAAAGGAGGTGTTTCCCAAAGTTCCAGGGGGTCTGGCGGCTGGACATCGTAGTGTCCATAAACCAACACAGTCGGCGCGCCTTCGATTTTCGGGGATTCAGCATAAATCAAGGGATGTCCGCAGGTCTCGATGGTCTCCGTTTGCAATCCCATGTCGACAAATTTTTGAGCCAGCCACTCCGCCGTCCTGTGCACGTCAGCGTCGTAGGCGCTGTCCGTACCAATGCTTGGCATTCGCAACCATTCAAATAAATCGGACTCAAACCGGTCGTGGTTCTCACTTAGGTAGCTATCGAATTCGGACATAACAGATCCTCTGATTTAATATGGCAATAACGAATCAGTTACGTGTTTAAAAAAACGACGCAATCCCTGATTTTCTGATTCCTCGTCAACGCTTGCCCGCGAGCAAATTCGCCAATAGGCAGACTGCCCAACAAGCGCAAATAACTAATAGAAATCGTTACTAAAAGCTTCAATATAGCCCTGACCCGCGATCGCGACCACGGACCCTCAACACAACTCGCCGTTGGCATCTTCCGATGAACGAATAAAAAGACAAAAAATGCAGGCAGTTTCTGCAATACGCAAAAAAATTTACTTGAATCCGGAGGGAATTTCAGTCAAAGTAGGCGAAATTCGAAGTGGAACGGTGTCCAAGAATTTAGAGAAACGATAATGTCCGACAAGGATTCAGCAACGCTTACCGCCGAACCGGTGGTAAACCCGAAAACCAGGAAAGATCAACGGCCTAAACGCCAACCAAGATTTCACGTCATTCTCTGGGACGACGACGACCACTCCTACGAGTACGTCATCTTAATGATGAGACAAATCTTTGGACACTCGATCGATCACGGTTTCAAAATTGCCAACGCCGTTGACTCCGATGGGAAAAGCGTCTGCCTGACAACCACGCGCGAACACGCCGAACTCAAAGTCGAGCAAATTCACGCATTCGGAAAAGACTTCCTGATTCCTCGTTGCCAAGGATCAATGTCGGCCACCATCGAAGCTGAGCCAAGCGACTAATTTGCGATCACTTTCCAAAGATTCCCTGAACAAGACTATTTTTCCACAGGGTTAATTCAGATTGAGCGTCACCGTCACTGTTTCCCATTTGGTCCGTACCACCGAACCTACTTGAAAGTCGATATTTCGCGTTGCAGAAGTAACGCAATAGTGTCCAATGGGGCAATTCAGATGAATCTGATTCAATAAGAGACATGGTGTGGGCGCGAAACTAAAAACAGTCACTCTCGGTTGTAAAGTCAATCAGTACGAGACCCAACTGGTGCGAGAAGGCCTCTTGGGCGCCGGTTTTTCTGATGCCGAACCTGACCAACCGGCCGATCTCTGCATCGTCAATACTTGTACGATTACCGGAGAAGGTGATTCCAAGAGTCGCCAAGTCATCCGCCGGATGAACCGCAACAATCCCGACGCAAGAATCGTGGTCATGGGATGCTATGCGACACGGCAACCGCAAGAGGTTGCCGACCTACCCGGAGTCGCTGAAGTCGTAACCGACAAACGTGAGATTCCGGATCTCCTTGGAAGATTCGGAGTCGTCGATATTCCAAACGGGATTTCGGGACTCAACAAACGCCACCGAGCATATGTAAAAGTACAGGATGGCTGCTTGCTTCGATGCAGCTACTGTATCATCCCAACGGTCCGCCCAGACATGTTCAGCCGACCTCTCACCGAAGTACTCGATGAAGTTCGCGTCTTGATCGATAACGGGTTTAGCGAAGTCATTTTGACGGGAATCCATCTTGGCCATTACGGAGTCGACTTTAATCAAGGAAAACCAAAGCGTGATTGGGTCAGGCTATCCCATCTTGTTCGAGCCATCTGCGAACTTTCACCTACTGTGCGTGTGCGTCTCTCAAGCATTGAAGCCACTGAGGTAACTCGGGAACTTATCGAGGTTATGAAAGATTTTTCATCGCAGGTTTGTCCCCACCTGCATGTCTGCCTGCAAAGCGGGAGTGATCGAATCCTCCGCGGAATGAAAAGAAGGTGGACGCGTCGGCACATCATCGATCGCTGCGAACTCGTCAAAAACGAACTTCACCTGCCAGCATTTACGACCGACGTGATCGTTGGTTTTCCAGGAGAAACCGAAAAAGATTTTGCCGATACCGTCGATGCCTGCCGACAAATTGGATTTTCTAAAATCCACATGTTTCCTTTCAGCCCAAGAAAAGGAACCCCAGCCGCAGAGATGGAAGATCAAGTGCCCAAGAAAATCAAATCCGAAAGGGGCGCCAAAATTGCTGCACTGGAAACAGAATTGAAACGAGAGTACTTTCAAAGCCTCGTGGGGGAACGACTGCAATTGCTGGTCGAAAAAGTGAATGATGACCAAACAGTAAGCGGCACCTCCTGCCGATATGCGACGGTCAACGCTATCGCTCCAAACGCAGCAGAAAACGAACTCATTTCAGTCGAAATTGAATCCGTAGGTGCTGCTCTTTCAGGCCGAGCGATCTAAGATTAGACCGGCATGCGGTTGGATTATCTCGTTACCATTCGGTGGCAACCGCCCGTGGGTTTTCGAGGCCGAGCTTTTTCATTTTCTTGTACAGCGTCGTTCGATTGACACCCAGTTGCTCAGCCGTTTCGTTCCGGTTCCAGTTATTCTCACGCAACGACTGCAAGATAATCTGCCGTTCCGGGCCTTCCAACGCAGCTTTTAGAGTTTGCCGCTGTGCTAATGGAGAGATCGTTAAGGTCTCGGTCTGGCATGCACTAATGTGGGATGGAAGATCTTGAATACCCAGCTGTGGACCGCTGCCAAGTAGAACAGCGCGTTCCACTATATTTTGAAGCTCACGAACGTTGCCTGGCCATTTGTATTGTTGCATCGCCTGTAACGAAGCCTGGTCGAATCCAGTAATTTCCTTGCCTTCCTCTTCGCAAACTTTTTCGAGAAAGTGCTTTGCCAAAGTAGGAATATCTGAGGTTCGCTGATGAAGCGAAGGCAGTTCAATGTTGATTACATTCACTCGGTAGTACAGATCCTGCCGAAACCGATCCTCCGCGACTGCTTTTGCCAAGTCTTCGTTGGTCGCCAGAATAATGCGAGTGTTTACACGGAATGTCTCTGTGCCGCCAACCTGCTCAAATTCGAGCTCTTGTAATACGCGTAACAATTTAATTTGAAGGCTTGGCGAAGCCGTACCAATTTCATCTAAAAAAATCGTTCCACCATCAGCTTGTTGGAATTTCCCAACCTTGTTCCCCGTCGCTCCGGTAAAGGAACCGGCAACATGTCCAAACAACTCGCTCTCCAACAGGTTGTCCGGCAACGCCCCGCAAGCCACTTCGACAAATGGAGCCTTCCGTCGGTTCGAACGCTGATGAATCGCCCTCGCAATCAATGACTTCCCAGTGCCACTTTCGCCGGTAATCATCACCGTAGCCTTGGTGTCGGCAATATTGTCTACCATGTCAAACGTCTTCTGCATGCGGTGGTCATTTCCAATGATACTATGGCGACCGAAGCGTTTGTCTAATTGGGTTTTCAGCTGTTCATTTTCTTCGATGACTTTCTGCTGCGATAATGCGCGATCGAAACAAATCAATATCTCGTCGTCAATCAACGGCTTGGTAATCAGGTCAAAGGCTCCCGCACGGATCGCCTCAATTCCCGTGTCCACCGTCGCGTATCCAGTCATCAAAACCACCACCACATTGGGATGATGTTTCTTGCATTGGGCGAGTAACTCGAAACCATCATCATGCCCAATCCGGACATCAAATAAAGCCAAATCAAATGTTGTCTCATTCAAACGCTGGCGGGCTGCTTCCCCGTTAGATGCAAGAGAAACCTGAAATCCCTGGTCGGTTAACCATGCACCCATTGATTCCAACAGGTGCTGATCATCGTCAACAAGGAGGATCTTCGAATTCTTGGGGTTTCTCATGTTCATCTTCAAAATCATTTCTTATTAATCTTGGCATTTTGATACCGCAGTACCAAACGTGCCGCAGGTGATTAAATACAACGCCTATGTTTATTTAGGTCACCGTTGCCAGATTAATGGCTGATTTTGTGAAGAACCCTAGATTTGAAGGATATTTTCGATTGTTAAGATTATGCCGTTCTTTCCTATAAAAATGAGGTTTCACAAGATTTCTTTCCCCATCTAGAGTATAAATGAGTCGATGAGATCCGATAACTATTCCGTTAGCAAATTCTATTGCTAATAGCCGCAATTCTTACTTTAAACAGGCTAATCAAGGTTTAACTGCATCCATTTGCCCATGAAGTCGAAAATACTGCTCGCGGACGACCACCCAATTATTGGACTTAGTCTCGTCAATCTCGCAAACGAATCCGGGATGGATGTGGTGGACCAGATTCGAAGCCCCTCCCAAATTGTGCCGTCCATTGAGGTCCATCAGCCGCAAATCCTAATCACCGAAGTTCGCCTCGGCGGACAAGATGCACTGAAATCGCTCGAAAAAATAGAACCCGAGTCGAATTTAAAAGTGATCGTGTTCACCTCGCATTCCAATCCAACCAATATTGCGAGGGCAAGTGCACTTGGCTGTTTTGAGTTCATTCAAAAAACATCCCCCATTGAGAAATTGGTTACCGCGCTTCTGAGTGCCGCCGCCGGTCAGCCCACGCCTCCCACAAGTTTACTTTCCACGACCAAAACGAGGATGAAGCGAATCGGCTCCGGCCCGGCCGAGAGCCCACTTACAAAACGCGAGTCGCAGGTATTGCAACACGTCGCGATGGGTTTGAGCAATCGTGAAATCGGAAAATCACTTGGGATCAGTGTCGAGACGGTCAAAGAACACGTCCAAAACATCTTACGCAAACTGGACGTCAACGACCGAACACAAGCGGCCGTCTGGGCATTAAAGAACGGCATGATCTAGGGAACGAAGCGGCGTGTAAACTCCTACCACAAGCCAATTGGCCTTTACCGATCTGGCTGCTTCAGCTCTTGAAAAAATCGTCGCATACGCGCCTCTAGTTCGTTCAAATCACCACCGAATGCCTTAGCAAAATCAGTGGACCGTTGACGCCCTGAATACGAAGAGAAATCGGTTCGCGCCGCGTCATTTTTTAAAAAACGCTTGTAATTACTCGGCATCGCTTCGCTAAAATAAAACGTCATTCCCCAAGAAATCGCATAGGCAGCCTGAGGCTCGGTGCGAAATAAATCGTCGTTGACAACTAATTCCGCCATCTTTCCCCGGACTTTTCCATCTCGATACAGCTTTTTCAATTGTGACAATCGAGATGCGTGAACCCGATCCTCCTGACGGGGAAAATTCTGACTGTTATTGACCCCGCGGGCCTCAAAAAGCATGGCGAGCCCTTCACTTTCCCAGCGCACCACCGGACCAAAGCGGCTGTGCAGGCCGGTATTGAAAGCCGTCTGATGGGTGGCTTCATGCAGAATTGTTCCCGCATTGAATAACCATAACTTGTCTTTTGAACGACCTTCGGTTTGGTCATAGGTAATAATGCGGTTGCTCGTGGGCGAGTAGTAACCCAGTATCGATGGATCGTAATCATGAAACGCCCTTAAGATCCGGTCGAACTCGCCACGTGTCCTCAAAACGACGGCAACCATCGGAAACTCAGGATCCTTTAAATTGAATCCTCGCGTTGAAAAGTAAGCTTGGAACCGAGCAAACAACTGCTGGAAGGGCATCGCCCAAACTTCAGGATTCCCGGGAGGGTGAACGACAACGAAATCGTGGGTTAACGACACCTCGTACTTATTGCCAAATTCCGACTGCAAACGTCTTCTCATTTCAGACGCCGAGTGCGGTTTAAAGCCGGAGCTAACAGTAGAATAATCCTGGTCGGTTTTGACGGGTAAAATGCTAACTTTGCCGTCGCGTCGGAGCAGCATCATTTCGCGACCATCCCAGGCTAATGGTCTTCCCACGTAAGCCTTCTCTTTATAGGGGACCTGAATCGTGATTTCGGGCTGACGATGTTGCCCATATCCATCTTCGGCGACAAGCCAGATCATGACGATACAGTGGATCACAATGAAAGTGGTTTTCAGTAAATTCAACCGCATCTCAGTGCCCTCCAATTCAAATGTCCATGAAAACCTACGTCATCTCGCCCCTTTCGCAAATCGATTCCCGAGTGAATAACAATCAAAGCAAATTTTTCTCCCCCCAATCCGCATCAATTGCTAGGATAACCAGTGTTAATGGACACAAGGAATCAATATGCACTATTCTCCCCTTCAATTTGTCACAGTCTTACTAACGGCTCTTTGCTTCGCTTGCCCCGCCGCACTCCTCGGTCAGGAAAATCCGCCCCAAGACACGGGTAAACAATCGCCAGTTCTCGGTGACATGGAACTCATTGATCGTGTTGACATGCTTAGGCAGCAACTTGAATCACCCTCCATCCCCCGGCGAGATCAAGCGCAAAAAGAGCTTCTCGAACTTGGTATTCGCGTCCTCGATCATCTCGATCCCGCGGAACCAACGGCAGCTTCCGATGTTATCCAGCGGATCAGCAAGGTCCGAACGGAACTTGAGAAGATCGTTGCTAAGGTTGCTACCCAATCTTCCCGCGCTACCCTTATCGGAAAGATGACGGTTGGCGAAGCGCTCGCCGCTTTGAAAACACAAACGAAAAATGATGTCGCCCTAACGGAATCGACTTCTGACATTTTTCGCAACCGAACGGTTGATCTAAAGATTGAAAATGGCACTTTCTGGACAGCACTTAACAGCATTGCCCAACAGGGGGAGATCATGGTCGCCCCCTATGCCGCCAACGCGGGCCAGATCCGCCTGGTGCCTACTCAATTCGCAATGCAACAGGCCGTTGACCCCAAGGCGAACGAGGCGGGACTGACTCCCAACCTACCTCCGCAATGTATTTCTGGAATATTTGAGGTTTCCGTTACTCAAGTCATTGCCTCTCGTAACCTAGTTAATCCGCAGCTCAACTATTGCAACATTAGTACGGTTGTCCGCTGGGAACCGCGAATTACCCCAATCTCAATTCAACTCCCTGCCGCCAGCGTGAAGGCCACCGATGATCAGAATAAACCGATCAACATCACGAACAGCCAATCCGTATTTTACGGTACCGTCCAGTCGGAAATTGCTGAAATCGAGTTTTTCATCCCGATTGAACTCACCGATCGCACCACCAAAAAGATCAAAACACTTACCGGAACCGGAGAAGCTGTGATCGCCGGACGTGTCGAGACATTTCGATTCAAAAAACTAGGCCGTTTAAAAGACGGCTATCAACAAACCAGAGCAGGCGCAACAGTAACTTATCAAGGAATGGAAAAGAACGAACAACTTTTTGGAGTCGCAATCAGGCTTGGATTTGACGCCCAACAAAATGCTCTCGAGTCCTATCATAGCTGGGTCTACGACAACAAAATCTATCTTGAAGATGAAAAGGGAATCCAAACCGTCCCAATCGCCTACGACGGGATTGGTCAAACAGAAAACGAAATCACCGTTCGCTACTATTTTGATACTGACCCCAGTGCGATGAACCTCGTTTATCAAACCCCCGCGTCGATTGTCAAAGTCCCGATTAAGATTGAATTGACTGAAATCCCATTACCCTAACAACACATCTAGCACCCGTTATCGGCTCTCTATTTGGAGCGTGCATTTGACTTTACCTGCCCGTCGATCCGTTTTCGCAATACCAGCCAAAACAAGATTCCTCACCAGCTGGTTGACCTTGGGAATTCTGGGACTTGCAATATCTCAAGCTTACGGCATCCAACAATCGGACTCGGGTGAAGATTACCCCAACGAAATCATCGCCACCGTCAACGGTCAGACCATCACTCGGGATCAGATTGCACGCGATCTCCAACGCACCTTGGGCGATCGTCAACTCTCATCCATCGAGAAAGAAAAAGCGATAGAGCTGACAACTCAGAAACTGATCAACCAGCAGATTGCTATCGACTTCCTGACAAAACGGGGATTGGCAGCCAATTCATCTGAGGTAGATTTCCAAATCGAAAATTTAAAATCCGAGTTGAAAACGATTGATTTAAGTTTTACAGAATTCCTCAAAGAAACTTATCAGACAAGCGAAGAGTTGGCATTTCAAACGAAGTGGCAGATAAGCTGGAATCGTTATCTAGAGAATAAACTCTCTGATAGCTTTCTCGAATCCTATTTTAAAAGAAATAAACGACGCTTTGATGGGACTGAGATCAAAGCAGCTCATTTGCTATTAAAAACGAACGCTAATAGTTCCCCAGAACAAGAGCAGCGCCTTAAAAATCAGCTGATTGAAATTCGAAATCGTTTCATAGCCAAAACTCTTTCGTGGCAGCAAGGGGTAGCGGAATACTCTGATGCGCCTACACGCTCCTCCGGTGGATCCATTGGATGGATTAATGCGCAAGGACCAATGCCAGCGACGTTTACGGAAGCGGCTTTCCAACTTTCAAAGAACGACATTAGCCTTCCTGTGAAAACTAAATTTGGCTTTCATCTTATCCGCTGCGAAGCGACGCGAAATTCATCTTTGGGCTGGAAAGATGTTCGATCCAAACTGAAAAAAAATGCAGCCCGTGACTTGCTTGACGCCATCGTTGAACAACACAAACCAAACGTTACCATCAAGCAATAGTTGTTCTTATTGCCTCGATTTCATCCAAACACAAAGCTGTTGCATCTTCAAATTGCGAGGCCCTTTGTCGACCATGGCGAACCCTCTACCTGATTCAAAGAAACCAATCGCAATTTTTTCGACCCCGTCCATTTGCGCAGGTTTTATGCGGATCCGATCAATGATCATCTCTTGAGGGCCCGCTTGATGAAACACAGTTCGGTTAGGGTCTCCACGGCCAATCACTTGATTCTTTTGGTCGAGCAATTTGAGAAATCGAATTTTCCGACGACCCGAGTTTAATTTCCAAACCGCTTCTATGGCCACTCCACTGTCATCTCCCTGCTTCCATCGGATTCCAAGGAGGATCGCGTCATCACCAAATCTTACATTTTTAAATTCATCGGGCGACGATTCAATAATCGCCGCAGCTCGCCCCGTATCGTAACAATTAAATTGGCTCTCTCGGACTCCCACCACGCACACCAGCAACACCACACCAATTCCTGCAATTTTTGAAATGGCCATTTCTGCTCGCCAAGACGTTCCTAATGTTTGAATGAACGAAGATCGACCGCGCGGATCAACTCTAGCCACAATCGCTTTCCGAAATGGCACTTCGACGAGATGGTACAAGATCGACGCACAAGCAAGCGAAATACCTAAACCGCAAGCAATCTGCAGCGGTGCAACCCAGGGCCCTTCGATCCGATCGAATCGCACAATCACCAATATCACAGTCATATGAACCATGTAAAACGAGTAGCTAATTTCTCCTAGGTAAACCAACAACCGACTGGATAGAAACCAACTTAGCCATCCGCGACTCGTGGCAAAGACTAAAATCAAAACCGAAAAAACGGGGGTTGCGCCTGAAAACCGATACCAGTAATTAAAACTCGCAAGGACTCCCGGTGACTGCTCGTGACGATAAAAACCAAGCCAACTCGAGACTAAGAAAAATAGAACGACCAACGCGACCGCAAAAAATTCAAGTCCTGTGTCCAAGGCCGACGAACGCCTCGATTTTTGACTTTGCGAAAGGAATAACATGCCGCAAGCGACGCCCGACGCAAATTCAAAGCACCGCATCGGAGGTAAATTTCGAATCAACGAGTCGAATTGAACCCCGGCACTTCCCCAGCCAGGCCCAAAAACCCCAATCAGAAAAACGCACAGAATCGTAGCGAGAACCACTGTCAAATATTTTAAAACAAATCTCTTTACCCCGCCGATCAAAAATAACGGGAAAACAGCGTAGAAGAATACCTCTACGGATAAACTCCACGCAGGGCCATTTAAGAAATAACCCCATTTATGATTCGGAACCCAAGCCTGAAGGAGAAAGATGTTGAGAACCGACTTCGCCAGCGTGTGATCTTGTTGCCAAAACGCCTGCCAACCCATTACACCCAGCAACGCAATCAAAAGGGTCACTAAGTGCAGGGGCCATATCCGAGCCACTCTCCGCAAATAGAACTCCTTGATAGGAAACTTGCCCGAGCTGGATTTTTCAAACCGGGGCACGTACACATAAGCAAGAATAAATCCGGATAGCACGAAAAAAAAACTAACGCCAGCGGCACCAATCGGTGCTTTGCCAAAATCATACTCCTGCCAGTGTCCCGGTACATGGGCAACGAACACAGCAAACGCGGCAAGGAACCTCAAGCCGGTGAGGGATTTCAATTGAGTGTTTTGATACAGCGCTGTTTGCATTTCCGCATTGTAAAGAAATAACTGCAATCAAAACAGACAAATGATCCTGGTTGTTCCCGTTCGCCGCGGCTTATAGATTACCTCGACGGGCCTGTTCCAATTCGAGCGATTCAAAAAGGGCTTTAAAGTTCCCTTTTCCGAAGGATTCACTTCCGCGTCGACAAATAATTTCAAAAAACAGGGTAGGGCGATCTTGCAGTGGTTTCGTGAAAATCTGTAACAAGTATCCCTTGTCATCTCGATCAACCAAAACGCGAAGATCTTTGACTCTCTGGATATCCTCATCGATCGTACCAACCCGATCCCATACCAATTCATAGTACGTTTCCGGGATATCGAGAAAATCAACGCCCCTCGATCGAAGCTCGCCAACGGTGTTGACTTCGTCTTTGGTCAACAGCGCTAGGTGTTGGATTCCTCCGGTATTGTTATGCCAATCGAGGTACTCCTCGATCTGACTCTTCCTTCTACCTTCGGCCGGTTCATTAATTGGAATCTTAATAAGTTCGCGACCCGAGTCCATTACTTTTGACATCAAGGCTGTGTATTCGGTCGAAATATCATCGGCGTCGAAGTGCTTGAATAGTTTGAATCCGAGTACATCTTCGTACCATTTGACCCAAACATCCATCTCGCCCATCGGAACGTTTCCGACACAATGATCCACATAGAAAAGACCCGTTGGGTTTTCGCGATTGTATTTATTAATGGCAAGATCATCGAGCACACGGAAACCGGGAAGAAACTGCTCGCCCCGTTGTTTTACGTTTTCGATTGCATACTTTCCGGTTCTCGAAATGAAGGTGTGCACAAAACGCCCAAACGATTTGACACCTGATTTGACAACCGTGCCCAATTCATCGGTCACCTCGATTGGCTCGTAGGCAGACTCTGCTCCATTTTTTAGCGCCTGCTCATAGGTTTTGACAGAATCCTCTACCGTAAATGCAATATCCTTAATCCCATCTCCATAAAGCAAAACTTCCTGTTGAGCGGGATGGTCGGGGTGCAATCCGGTCGTTAGCAAAAATCGAATATTGCCTTGCGTCAGCAAGTACGTTGCCGCCTCTCTGGTGTTGGTCGTCAAATCACTGATTTGTTCGATTTCAAATCCAAATGCCTGAGCGTAAAAATACGCCGCTTGCTTCGCATTTCCAACATAGAACTGGACATAATCAACATCAATCAATCTCAGGGGATCGTTCGAATTTTCCGTTTCAGAAAGCGTTACTGGAGAACTCATAGCGAAGACTCTTGCTGTGTATGATGGTGAATAAATAAATAGAACGCGGGGCTTGCAGTGCCGCCGTTTCTTTGGTCTGGGCGTTAAGAGATTTTAGCAGAAACGGATAATTGTTTAAGATAAAACCTCATTCACATCCCGAAACTATCGCTTAAGAGGCCGCTTCGTCCACATATTGGCAGCGAACGTGTCGTCGGGTTTTTAAAGACCAGTCTGAGCGACCACTTCCGGATTCAAAAGATGACGTTTACTGATCTTCGACAATCTCAAAAACCAGCGGACGATGATCCGAAACAAGGGGCTCCTCGATGACATCTATCTCCGAAACAGACCATTTAGAATCCTTGTGGATCAAAGCGTAGTCAATTTCGACTTCAGGGCGATCGGAACGAAACGTGAAATGATCCTCCCCTTTATCAGGGATCTCCCAATCGGCTCGAAACAACTCGATGATCGAACTTTTTGGTTTGGAATTAAAATCCCCTAGGATCACGATGTCGTGCTGTTCTACAGCAAGAAAATCCAGTAGCCGTCGAGCCTGAGCCAAACGCTCCTGTTCGGTACGATAAAAGTGCACGTCAGCAATCTTCAGTTGCTTCTTCGGACCCAGTTTCACATCTACGACCAACGACGTCCGCGGCTCCGATCCATCAGGCAACCGCAGGTTCTCGACTTGGACAATTGGGTTGCGGGATAAAACCGCCATTCCATACTGCCCCTCCTGATAATCAAAAAAAGAACCAAATGCGTGATGCTGCAATCCCGTCAACAAAGCAAGCTTACGAGCCTGGTCGACGCCTCCACTTCGTTGCACCTGATGGTCCACCTCTTGCAGCGCGACAAAGTCCGGGTTCAGTCGACGAATCACTTCCGCCGTACGCTCCAAGTCAACCTTATTATCGTTTCCCCGCCCGTGCTTAATGTTGTAGGCGAGAATGCGAAAACTCCGTCTCCCCATCTCTCCATCCCCCATCGCCGTGGGCAGGTCGAGCGGAGGCTTCCGTTCAGTTGCCGCGAGTTGAAGGCTGGCGTTTTCAACCGCTTCGGTTCTTTCGGAACGGGAACCCGTTCGTAAAAAGAACTGCCCTCGATTTATCCCGGCAACCGTATCTTTAGCCGTCTTTAAATGCGCGCGAAAATCCGCCTTCACCGCTGGCTCCCACTGTTCTTGAACCAGCATCCACGGCGGCCCAATATCACAACTTCGTTGTTTTTGCTCTTCGATACCGTCTGCCGAAACGCCTCCGATAAAACTCTGTAGGCCACTCAATAATTGACCATCGGAAGCCGTTGAACACGTCGCTAAATGCTGCCAGCGATTCTCACGACGAAGATAGCAGTACGCCGAATACAGCGTTTTCGAATCTTCGGATTTCGCATAGACAACGAAACGAAGCGGCTCTCCGGTTTCCCAGTTCAGTTCATAAGAAAACTCGATCGCATCTTTACCTGACCGGGGGAGCTGCCGAACTCCCTTTCCCACACGAACGACTCGGACTTGGCGGGACTCCGCAGTCGGTTCTACTAGTTTTGATTTCAGGTTCTGCGACACAGAAAAAAACACTGTTTTTCCCCCGGCAACGAGCTCCTGCACTCCCAGCCGACCCTGGCTAAATCCGCAAGCGGTAAACAGGGTCCCGGGAACGGTTTCCCGAACCGTTAACTCATTGTAGAACGCTGCCACTTTTGCGCCGTCAAAATCAAGTTCCGCTAAAGGAGTGATCCGAGTCTGGGCGGCACTGGGTGTCGAACTGATGACTCCCACAAAAAAAACAAATATCAATGTGTAGGTAACCAACAAGTTCTTCATGGACCCTCCCTCGATTTCAGTACGCCATATCTTTTGCATCAAATATCTGACTTCCGTGCCAACGACAACCGGGACACATGTCCGCTTCGACGCAAACGCAACACCGCATTAATCACAATTCATTACTGATCGTCTTTTCCCACCACACCGCCGAAATCACGGAAGACAGTCTTCACGTAAGGCAGTAATTTCTCTACTAGCTGGAGATCGGACCCAGCGAGCGTTTGTTTAGCATCGAGTTCACCACTGCGGACAGCCAGCACCATTGCAGCGAGCACGTGCTCCACATCAACTGGAAATCCAGCAGGGTCTTCCAGTTCCATCGCAAGTTCGAACAAAACGTCGCCAACTTCTTTTGAGATTGTCGCCTCGCCAGAGGAATTGACAAAAATTCCGGGTAAGATCTCATCATTTGCCATGAAACTTTGCTCGTCTTTCCGCCAGTCTCAATTCAACTCAAAACGTGTCAGAGGATGGCGGGCGCTTAGAAGATACCAAGCTGATCTCTTGCGTCATCAGACATCATATCCTGAGTCCACGAAGGATCCATAACGACTTTGACTTCAACGTCATCAACGCCATCCATTTCACCGGCATACTTTTTGGTTTCAGCAACCAACTGGGGACCCGCCGGACACATCGGGCTGGTCATCGTCATTTCAATATTCACATTGAATTTTTCTTCATCCCCGTCAACCGCAACTACATCCACAACATAGATGAGCCCAAGATCGACAATGTTAACAAACAACTCCGGATCAATCACTTGCTTGAGTGCTTCACGCACCTGTTCTTCTTGCAGCGCCATGGCCTAAATTCCTGAAACTAAAAAATGGGTTTTAAAAGGTTGAATTGAACAAAATCAAGACTCATTTAATCGAATCCTAATGGATCCGTCTTCTACTTTAACCTGGTGCGAAACGGTATCCTGCGTCGCCGGCATCGAAAGAGCTTTTCCATTCCGCAAATCAAATTTTGCCCCATGTCGTGGGCAGGCGATCTCACAACCCTCGTGAGGCCCGTCGCTCAAGGTTCCACCATCGTGGGTGCAGATATCATCGATGCAATAGTAGTCATCTCCAATTCGAGACAGGATGACCAATCGGTCATCTACTTCAACGAGGCGCATTGATCCGTCGGCAATTTCAGCGACCGATGCAACAGTTATGTATTCACTCATAGGTTTCCATGAAGGGTAAGAACTAAGGTCTACCGAGCTCATCTAACAATTGATATCGAGACGGCAGAAAGTGACAAATTTTAATTGATAGAACCAAAAATCAAAATCGGATCGATTCAGAGGCTAAGCAAAATTTCAGATCATATAGCCCATCTGATCCGCTTCCAACTCTGCGGCGCACTTGTGCTTGACGTTTAATGCAATTCCTCCCGAGATGTGCCGTGCAGATTCGACACCAATTCGTCGGGCAACCTCGGCAGCTTTCCCGCTTCTCCTGCCGCTTCGACATAGAAAAATAACATCTCGAGGTGACTCTCGATGAGCAGCTAACAGTGTTGGCAAATATCCACTCAACCGAGTCAGCGGAATGTTCTTGGGCGGCGAATGAAAACCAAATTCGCTCCAGTCCTGAGCGAACGCAAATTCATGCGGTTCACGGACGTCGATGATCAACGAGTCCCGATGTTCTTTGAAGAAGTGTTTCAACTCCTCCCTTCCAATCTCGATCGATCCCTCCTGCTCAACTGTAAAATCCTTAATCAAGCCACATACCAACTCAGAGTTGGTCGCGTCGGCGATCCCCGCATCAATCCCAGGCTTGGTTTCAACAAATGTCTGAAGATCTAATGGAGATTCTGTGCATAGAATTTTGGCAAGGAAAGCGTTATCGGCTCGCTCAAACTCGAGAGTCGTCGAAAAATCGTTGTTGTAATCATGAGTGGGACAAAGAATCGTTCGGCTTGAAACCAGGTTCGGCAGCCTCCTCAACGATCCATACATTTTGTCAATGGAACTGCATGGAAAATCCGTCCGCCCAATCCCGCCCATCAAAATCATATCCCCAGTAAAGGCGAAAACGACGTTGTCCGCCTCCAACCGGTTGCCCTCAGATAACGATCCAACCAAATAAGCACACCCGATCAGAGTGTGTCCCGGGAAGTCCGTTTTGGCAACGATCCAGTCGTCTGAAAATTGCAAATAGGGAGCCTCAGTCCCATCGGCGAGCACCACCATCCCATCGACCGTTTTCGGCCATCCTAATTCGTCGTTTGTTTCCGCCGATTCTTGCGCGTGATCGCGGAGCACTCCGAGAAGCATCTTGCGACAGGAATCATGATCGACATGGGCGTGCGAGTCAAGAATCGCAAGTACCTTACTTCTTTGACACCGGATGAGCGCCTCGGTCCGTTCGGCCAATTCTTCGAATGGATCAACCACAATACAATGTCGGGTTTTCGAGTCCATTAAGAGCCAAGTGCACATCGACCCATTTTTCAATTGCACCAATCCATCGAGGTCTTGGCCGGGAACACTATCTAAATCACCAGCAACGACCAAACAGGATTCACACAGTGCCTGGCCGGCTTGCTTAATTCGCTCACATGCGGAATTGATTTCTGCCGTCGTTGCGAGTGGACCAAATGACAATCGAATAGCACCATTGGATCGCCATTCAGAAACCCCCATCGCATCCAGCACGTAAGAGCGCTGCACCATAGAACCACAAGCCGAACCGGAACTAACGCGAATCCCCGCAGCATCAAAAAGGTCGAGTAATTCCTTGCTGGGAAATCCTTTGACCGAAAAATTGATCGTTGTGGGAACCGACGTCTCAATCGGCATATTGTATTGGATGGTCGGAAATGCACTGTCGAGGGCATGGAGCAATCGATCCCGGTAGCCACGCAAAACCTCATCGTCGGCGAAGGTCTTGGAATCGGAATCCGCCAACTTTCTCATGACCGCTGAGATCGCAGCTACCCCGGGTAGATTTTCCGTCCCGCCTCGGGCGCCATGCTCCTGACCGCCACCCGCTAACAATGGCACCAAGGGAGCACCGTCCCGGACGTATAACAAACCAATTCCTTTGGGGGCATATATCTTATGGCCGCTGACGGCTGCGTAATCAATCGTCGAACTCGATAAATTCAGGGCAATTTTCCCGACCGCCTGAACGCTATCGACCAGCCAACGCGCTGTTGCATTCTCCGCGCGAATCGTCTTTTCGACAGCTTGTAGATCGGTAACCACGCCAGTTTCATTATTGACTGCCATCGTGCAGATCAAATCAGCGTTAGCGGCATGAGTTTTTAGAAACTCCAGATCCAGCGCCCCATTTTGGTCGACAGGAATCTCAAGGATTTGATTATTGACACCAAGTAATTGATTCCAATGCTGAAGCGCTTGAGGAACCGCTTTGTGCTCCGTTGCACCGTACAACAAAGTCCGGCTTCCTTCGTTCTCTTTCCCTTCGGCGCGACGCTCGCGAATATCACAGAGCGTCGAAAAAATTCCCATTTGAATCGCTTCGGTTGCCCCGCTGGTGAAGACAATCTGCCCTCCCTCAGCCGCTAACACCTCGCGGACCAAATCCCGGGTCGACTCAAGAATAAATCGTGCCCGCAGGCCGGAAATATGGGCGCTACTGGGATTGCCAAACAACTCCTCCATGGCGTCGTGCGCCTCTTGGGCAGCCTCAGGCAGCACGGGAGTCGTCGCATTGGCATCGAGGTAAATCTCGGAAGCTGACCGAATAATCATCTCATCCTCAATAAGCTAATCTGGGAACCGCTAGGACAAAAAACCGGGCTAAGCCAGGATAAATCCATTGTATCCAAACGCTGTCGGATTTACGACCGAAGATTCCAGTTTTGAAAAAAGGCCGGACCCCGTTTCCCACCCATGAGGGAGCCGTTGAGGCGCGTTCTGCTGAATCGCACCCCAGTTATTCCGAACTAAAAATAACATTCCAATCTTGCGATTTACTCATAATCCCTAACGCGTCGTGAAATTGCCAAGGCCAACGCCTCCCGGACACTCTCGATCGTAACCCGATCGAAGACTTGCTGAAAGAATCCAGTGACGATCACCCGAATCGCTTCCTTTCGGGTAAACCCGCGGCACTGAGCATAAAAGATCAGCTCTTCGTCGACGCGACCACTTGTCGAGCCGTGCGTGCACCGCACATCATCCGCTTCGATTTCCAAACCGGGAATAGAATCTGCCCGTGCTTTGCTTGACAACAGCAGGTTGTCGTTGCGCTGATAACCGTCGGTCTGTTGCGCCTCGACATCTACTTTGATCATCCCTCTCCACACGGTTCGCGATTGATCCTGAAGCGCGCTCTTATAAAGAAAATCGCTTGTGCAATCTGGTTTCTCATGATGCTGCAAAGTGTGGTAACTGAGATGCTGCTTGTTCTCTGTAAACATCACGCCGTTAACCTGACAGGTTCCACGCTTCCCTCTCAGTGAGACGTGTTGATTTACTTTTGCGAGTCGAGACCCTAAAGCTCCAACGGTCCACTGCAGGTTCGTATCTTGCCCAATGATTGCGCTTTGGTGAGCAAAATGCCAGACCTTCTGGCTCCAGTCTTGAAGATTGACATACCGTAGATTTCCACGGTCGCCGACGACAATTTCGATTGCGCCACAATGCAGGCCAACACTGCCTTTTTCGTTATTGGATTCCGCGAGGACCGTCGCTTCAGCCCCTTCCTCTAAAACAATCAACGTGTGACTGAAATCACAACCACCATCGGTCATTGTTGAAAACGTGTGGATCGGCTTCCCGACGCAAACATTGCGGGGCACATAAAGAAAAGTACCGCTCGTCCAAGTCGCCTGATGAAGTGCAGCAAAACGATCGGCCAACCCATCGACGACTTGAAACAAATGCTTTTGAATCAGGTCGCCGTGCTCTTCGAGCAATTCACTGATCGTTCCAAAAATCACGCCTTTGTCTGCCATCTCCGAATCGAGCCGAGACGCTTCCGACGCGGCGCCATCGCAGGATGCTGCTGAACCGGCCAACTCCACGCCGTCGGCCAGAACTGGGGCACCGGTTGCAACTTCCCCTCGAGCGGAAGGAATGAAAAACTTCTCGAGATGGAACAAACGAATATCCGTTCGCATCCACTCCTCATCGCGGTTGCTTGGCCACGGCAGCTCCTTGAATCTGGCCCATGCGGCCGTGCGAATCTCAGTCAACCACTCGGGCTCATTCAACGTTCCGAGAAACGCCGCGAATCCTTCATCGGTAAATGTCAGTTGCATTTTTTCAGTTAATGTTGTTGTTGTCATTTCAAATTCTTGTGTCGTGTCGTTAAAACTGCAAAACCTTACTCAGGAAAGGGACCTAGCCTACGGAACCTTCCATCTGCAACTGGATAAGCCGATTCATTTCGACCGCGTACTCCATCGGGAGTTCTTTCACCAGTGGTTCAATAAACCCGTTTACGATCATCGTGCTCGCCTCGGTCTCGGACAGCCCGCGACTCATCAGATAAAACAACTGCTCTTCGCCAATCCTAGAGACACTCGCCTCATGCCCCATCGAAACATCCTGCTCGTTGATTTCAATATAGGGATAGGTGTCGCTGCGACTTGCGTCGTCAAGAATTAGCGCATCACAGACGACCGAACACTTGGAATTAACCGCACCTTTTTCGATTTTCGCCAAACCTCGGTAACTACTCCGGCCACCGTTTTTAGAAATCGACTTTGAAATAATGGTTCCGGTGGTGTCGGGAGCACAATGCACCAATTTCGCGCCGGCATCCTGATGCTGGCCTTTACTCGAAAACGCGATCGACAAAATCTCACCACGCGCTCCCGGTTCCATCATGTAAACCGCCGGATACTTCATGGTAAGCTTGGAACCCAGGTTACCATCGACCCATTCCATGGTTGCGTCCTGATAGGCAAATGCCCGCTTCGTGACCAAGTTATAGATATTATTCGCCCAGTTCTGAATCGTCGTATATCGACATCTCGCGTTTTTCTTGACAACGACTTCGACCACTGCCGAGTGCAACGACTCACTGGAGTACATCGGTGCGGTACATCCCTCGACGTAGTGGACTTGAGCTCCTTCATCGACAATGATCAAGGTCCGCTCAAACTGCCCCATGTTTTCTTCGTTGATACGAAAATAGGCCTGTAGAGGAAACTCGATACTGACTCCCGGTGGAACGTAGATAAACGATCCCCCCGACCAGACGGCGCTGTTAAGTGCTGCAAACTTGTTATCCGTGGACGGGATTATTTTGCCGAAATACTCCCGCAACAACTCGGGATGCTCGCGGACCGCGGTATCCGTATCGGTAAAAATAACACCCTGATCCGAAAGGTCTTTCTTCAGCGATCCGTAAATTACTTCCGATTCGAACTGAGCCTTTACGCCCGACAAATATTTCCGCTCGGCCTCTGGAATTCCGAGTTTTTCAAAAGTCTCTTTGATTTCCTCGGGAACGTCATCCCACGACTTGCCTTGTTTCGTGGTCGGTTTTAGATAGTAAAAAATATCCTGAAAATCCAACGCGATGTCGCCACCCCACTCAGGCATTGGCTTTGACTCAAAAATCTCCAACGCTTCCAGGCGGAATTTGCGCATCCAGTCTGGCTCGTTTTTAATATCTGAAATCTGATTCACGATCTCAGCGTCGATTCCCTTTCGCGCTTTGAAAACCGCAGTCGTTTCTGTTTTGAAATCGTATTTATTGATTTCAGTCGATTTCAGCTCTTGGCTTTCAGTCAATTCAGTTGACATAACAATCGTTCCGGGTTCGCGTTCGACATGGCCTTAAAAAACCTCGCCGAAGACCTACCCTTCCTTTCTTTTCTTTTTATCGCTTAATGAACAACCGGCGAACAATCACCCATCATTCTGTTTTTATTTTGACGCGTATTAACAACCTGAAAATCAAACAACCACTTCGGCTTCTGCTTCGTCATTTACTTTGGCAGCTTCAGGATACTGTTTTCGAATCCGATCATATCCCTGAGCGTGTAGTTCTTCGGCGAGTTCTTTTCCACCGGTCTCGACGATCCGCCCACCGAGAATGACATGGGTGAAATTCGGCGGATTGTGCTCGAGCAGTTTGTCGTGATGCGTAATGATCAGCAAACCCATCTTGTTGTGACCAATCTCGTTGATCGACTGACTCGCCAAACGAACCGCATCGGCGTCAAGCCCCGAATCCGTTTCGTCAAGAATTGCGAACTTTGGCTGAAGCATTGCGAGTTGCAGAATTTCAGCACGCTTCATCTCGCCTCCAGAGAATCCGTCGTTCACATAGCGTCGAGCGAATTCGCTATCCATCTGCAGCTGTTCCATATTCGCCTTGATCTCTTTGCGAAACTCACGCATCGGAATCAAGTCCTCCCCTTCCTTGCGGTCAGGATTGCGAACGTTGGTTGTCGCATGACGGAGAAAATCCGCCATTTTGACACCGGGGATTGCAACCGGTCGCTGGAAGGCCATGAAAATACCAGCTCGAGCTCGCTCGTTAGGCGCCAGCTCCAGGATATTTTCACCATTGAGAAGGATTTCTCCTTGAGTGCAGTTGTAACTAGGGTGACCCATGATGGCCAAACCCAGCGTGCTCTTGCCCGATCCGTTAGGGCCCATCAAAGCGTGGGTTTCACCTTCGGTGATCGCAAGGTTGACACCCCGCAAGATTTCCTTGTCTCCAATCGACACATGAAGATCAACTATTTTTAGTACGTCGCTCATTTGCTTTTTTCTAATCTATAAACTGACTGGTTTAGCCCGGGGCATTCCCGATGCCAACTAAAATTTTTCCGAATCCAAAAACTACGGCTTTTCGAATCCGACGCTTGTCTCAAAATCAACTCAATCCGACTTCGTGTTCAAGGTCGGCCAAGTCTTGCCCGACTTCAAATGTGCAACAACTATCCCCGTCCTGTCGGCATTGGCAACGGTCGACCGGACGTCCGATGACGTTTGCCAATAACGCTTTCTCCATATCACAAATTTCTCGGTTTTCACTTGCAAGGGTCGGGTAGGGGCAGCCATCGACTTTGATAACAGTAAGCCCGGCGTTTTCATCAAAACTGATAGGGATCTGACGCTCAGCGAACATTTCGACCAACGACCTTGTTCTTTCCTGAACCGTGTCCCCGCGAACGGCAAGCTCGTACTTCTCACTTAACCGCTCCACGACTCCCGAAATAACTTTTTGCTTGACCTTAGGATCCTCAATTGCCTGAACTTGTTCCCATAAAACAACAGCCAAATCATCCAAATTATTGGCGCCGCTGCGTTTGCCTTTATCGGTCAATAAATAACGATAACTAGGTCGTCCCCGCCCCTCTACGGTCCGCGAACGCTCAACAAGTTCCAATGCCATCAACCGGTTTAGCCGTTGCCTTACGGCGGTTGCCGTGACTCTCATCGCATCAGTCAGTTCACAAATTGACATAGAATTCGATCCGCGAAGAACCGAAATCATGGCTCGATCATTTTGAGATAACTGTGAGTGATGGTTCATGGCAGGCAGGCGTAAAAACCGACGGGTTCGGCGATTGCTTGGTTTAACGACGAGCAATAGTATCCATTAAAAACAATTTTCACAACCACATATGTCAAAAACAAGGCAAATTCGGGAAATCATTGACTCTCGATGCTTTGTTCGATAAAAACGGCTGATTAAAGCTGCCCCGATAGCAGTGTAAACGCGACTTAATTACCCCGAATCCGGTGGAAAATCATGACATCTTTAAAATGGTTGAAAATTGCGGCACTTGCACTGCTGCTGATTATTGCAATTGGACATTTACCTAACACAGGTGAAACACTGGCTCAGGTTGCTGCAGAAGCAGACGGGGCCGCCTCCATTGGGATTGATGAGCAAATTGACAAAGCCTTCAAACCAGTGTCTGACTTTTTTGGCGGTGTGGTTTTCTTCCAAATACCAAAGTATGTACCCATTCTTGGCGGTGTACCGTTTGTTCTTCTTCTCCTCGTGTTTAGCGCCCTGTTTTTCACCATTACCTTTGGGTTTGTGAACATTGTTCATTTCCCTACCGCACTTAAAGTGGTTTGTGGAAAATATGACAAACTCGATCATCATTCGGCAGACCCAAAAGCAGAGGTCAACATCGTCGACGGAGATGTTGTCGACACAATCGCAGATGAATCAGACGGCGAGGTGACCCATTTCCAGGCATTAGCCACCGCTGTTTCAGGAACCGTGGGCAATGGCAATATCGCGGGTGTCGCCCTCGCGATCGCGCTTGGTGGACCGGGCGCAACCTTTTGGATGATCGTTTGCGGTGTCTTGGGAATGTCAACGAAATTCGTGGAGTGCACACTTGGTGTTCAATACCGCGATATCGGTGAAGACGGTACGGTGCACGGCGGCCCAATGTACTATCTGGCCAAAGGGCTCAAGGAAAAAGGCTTTGGCTTTGCCGGCACGATCCTAGCTGTCTTTTTTGCAATCTTTTGCATCGGTGGCTCATTCGGTGGTGGCAATGCCGCTCAGTCCAATCAAGCGACGATTGTTCTAAAAGATCTTCTAGGGCTTGAAAGTACGGCTGCTGGTACGGGGATTGGCATCGTTCTTGCCATCCTCGTCGGAATCGTCATCATCGGCGGTATCAAGAGGATTGCCTCGGTGACCGAAAAAGTAGTTCCGTTCATGGCCATTCTGTACGCGGTGGCTTGCCTGTACATCATCATTAGCAACTACGATCTTCTCGGGGGCGCAGTTTCGCTCATCTTCACGGAGGCATTCACGCCTCAGGCTGGAGTCGGCGGAGTGATAGGAGTTTTGTTGATCGGCTTTAAGCGTGCAGCATTTTCAAATGAAGCGGGTGCGGGTTCCGCGTCGATCGCTCACTCCGCAGTCAAAACAAAGTACTCAGCATCTGAAGGGCTTGTTGCATTACTCGAACCGTTTATTGATACGGTCGTCATCTGCACCATGACAGCACTCGTCATCATCATCTTTAACCACGGCGGCGAACAGTTTGCTTACGGCGGCGATGAATCAGGTGCTGTTGTCATTAACGGAGAGTCTTTTGAGGGTGCTGGAATCACCTCGCAAGCCTTTGCCGCATACATTCCTTTTTCCCAGGTCTTCTTGACGGTTGCCGTCGTCCTGTTCGCTGTTTCCACGATGATTTCGTGGTCTTACTACGGTCTGCAATCTTGGAAGTACCTTTTTGGACGAAGCAAGGCAGCCGATCTTTCTTACAAAATGCTGTTTTGCATCTTTGTTGTCATTGGCTCGGCTGCCAACATGAGTTCCGTATGGGGCTTTTCCGACGCGATGATCTTTGCCATGGTCTTCCCCAACATGGTCGGTCTGTTCTTCTTGTTCCCCGTCGTGAAAAAACAACTCACCCGGTATCTCGATGCCATTCGCACCTCCAAAATGCAATAGTCGAGTGAAATGCCTGCGGAAAGCTCTTTCGTTGGAAGAGCCGGCAAATATTTAGATCAAATGAGGGCGGTGTTTTTATCCAAAAACACCGCCCTATTTTTATGCGATCGACGCTCCAAGCCGTTGGATGCCAAGTGATTCGAAACATTTTTTTATTATTCTCCAAGGTTTCACAATTTCCGGCGAATAAAGGGGGAAGTTACCTATAAACCGTTGGAGATTTTGAATAGATGACGTTTCACATACCCTTCGATCAACGAGCGTCCGCCAAAAAACAAGCCACCCCGGTCTATATCGGATTCCAACCGGTGCGTCCCACAAGAGAGAAATTCAACTGGTGGGGATTCAATGGGATGTGGATGTCTTTGGGCAGCCTACTAACCGCTGGCTTCGCATCGCCAATCCCTTTACTGATCAGTCTCAATGGACTGCGTCGCCCAGGGAAAGCAATGGCCTCGATCGGCACAGTCGTCTCGCTTGCCGGTGTCATCATGGCAACATCCATCGTTCTGTTCATTTCCAACGCTCATAGCCAGCGCGTGCAATCGAAACAGGTCGCACATCGTAATAAAGTGGTCAAAAAACAAGCCAAAGAAACAGGAGTTTTATTGGCGGTCGCGGCGAATAAAATCGACGCGTTTCGCGCGGACTCAGCCAATGCAATGCATTTCGACATCGAGGCCAATATGCTGATTGTCGAACACATTGACCCGTGGGGCGAGTCACTCCGATTCGATGGGGGCCCCAATTCAGGGCTCGTTCGTAGCGCCGGCCCAGACAAGACATTCAACTCCGAGGATGATATTATCCTCAAACTCTCTTCCGCAGAGAAATCCAATTCACGTGTGACTGCCCACACTACCATCGGTCACGATGCCGACTAACAGCGTCCGATCAAAGATCCTCGAATCTGTGAAGACAATCAGACCAGACGCGCCGTTAATAGGGCTTAAGCTTGGCGAAAGAAAGACACCTTTATCTGCCCCGTCCGACCTGTTTACTTGAAACGAACGAAAGTAAACATAATTGAAACCGTTGCTCTCGGTACGACCGGACGTTTATTAATCCCCCCATGAACGTGCTAGGCAATACGATCAAGACTGCCTTGATTGTCCGGCGATAAAAACTTTGAAAGCACAATTGTATTCATGCAAATACAATGCTCATCCAACTCAAAGTAAGGCGGGTAACATGTTTCGATCAAAACACCTCGGTTTGATTCTACCGGTAATCATGGTCGTTACAGTTTTGTCGTCTACGAGCTTCGGGCAGAAAACTCGATACATGAGGTGGGTCGGTCACGGAATTAGCGACGGCTACCACGTTGGTACCCCCGGCCCCAATTCCGACTATTACAACCCTTACACAAAACACAACTCCGATTTGCTGATCAGAAACGCTAAGCATTCCTCCGTTCAAACGAAAAACCAACGCTTCCCCGCTTCAAGTTTCAGTAAGTATCCAAGATTTTCATCCCCCACTCTCCGCCCATCCAACCGAATCTCGGTGACTCGTCCACCATCCCCTCCCGCCACTGACAATTCATTTCAGCCCACTCTGAAAAAAACCTCAACTCAATCACCGGCTCGATTTAGACCGGCAGCCAACAGCGACAAACCCAAGGCGCTCGATAGCGGATTTTCAACCTTAAAGCCCCAGAGTTCTCCGCAATCGGCAAACCCAATTTCGATCGCCCGGGCGCTTCCCGCCCCCAACTCAAACCGTGGCAATCTCAAATCAGTCGTGATTGGAGGGGGCATCAAATGATCCGCCAAAGTGATTGAGCTCGGTTGAGCCGTCACCCCGATCTGAAAATTGAGATTGCCCTCTTCCAGCGGAACCGAAATTCTCGGACCGCTTTTTCTATTGAAACGTCTGCCCCCTGAAAGCCCACCCCGCTGATCTCCCTGCAGCAGAATAAATCTGCTAGCTATCAGCTTTCTCCATCGACGGTTTCCACGAACGTACGCCAGATCGCTGGCGATACGGCCGAATCATGACATCACCGATTTGTATTGACCGCTTGGGAAGCCCAGCCCTATACTCCACCCGAATGGACTCCCGACTCGCACACTTAACGTCCGAGTCGTATTGAAACGAGTCCGGTTAATGGAGAAACCGCGATGGCGAAAAAAGCCAGCACTAGTTGTATTGTAATCAGCACCCTAGCGGTGTCCGTTGTTTTGCTATTTGGTTTAGATAGCGGCAAGGCATGGGGACAGAGCAATGCCAACACCCCCGCCCAAGGAAAGACCTCAAAACAAAAACACATTGAAACACTTGCCGTCGTCAATGGACACCCGATCACTCGGCATCAAGTTTCTCAGGAATGCATGCGTCGTTTTGGCGAAGAAGTTCTCGAAAGTCGGATCAAGAAACTCCTCGTGCTCGACATGTGCAAAAAAAGCGGGGTCATGATTACCGAAGGCGATGTGAATGATGAGCTAATTGAAAAAGCCAAAAAATTTGGGATGTCTGGCAACAAATACGTCCAAATGATTTGCAGTCGTCGCAACATCACAGTTGACCGTCTCAAAAACGATATTACTTGGCACGAATTGGCAATCCGAAGGTTAGCCGAAAAGAACGTCCAAGTGACGAATCTGGAAATTGGCGAACGCTTAGAATTCGAATTTGGCCCGAAGGTCCAGATCCGCCAGATTGTCGTGGATTCCCTGCAACAGGCAAACCAGATCCATTCCCAACTCCAAACAGCTCCCGAAAATTTCGAACGTCTCGCAAAACAGTTTTCACTTGATTCCAACAGCAAATCCATGGGTGGATTGCTCCAGCCAATTCGCCGCAATTCAGGTCTCCCGGAATTTGAGAAACTGGCATTTTCGTTAAGCCCCAATGAAGTTTCCCGTGTCCTCGCAATTGCCAATAATTTTGTAATTCTACGCTGCGAAAGGTTTTATCCCGGCGTTGAACTATCCCCTGCAGAATCTGCCTTTCAGCACGAGAGAATCGAAAAACAAATTGCCAGCGACAAGTTAATCGAATCAGCTCGGGTCTTGTTTGCGACGGAACAGAAAAACGCCAAAATTGTCAATGTGATGAATGACGAGCTTCTTACAAAAGAGATGCCAGGCGTCGCGGCAATTGTCAACGGAACTCAGATTTTCAAACGCGATGTCGCCGAAGATTGCATTGCTAGATACGGTTCGCAAATGTTGGATACCGAAATCAATCGGATGATCTTGATTCAGCAATTAAAATCAGCCTCACTCCGTGTTGAAAAATCAGACATCAGCGAAGAGATCACTCGCGCCGCTGAATCTCTCGGTCACCTGAATCCGGACGGAAGCGTCAACGTCGACGATTGGCTGCAACTAATGACCAACGACGATCTCTCTAAGGTCGACCTTTACATCGAAGATCAAGTTTGGCCAACCGTAGCCTTAAAAATGCTAGTGCAAGACAAAGTTACCGTTACCCAAGAGGACATGGACAAAGGTTTCGAAGCCAACTTCGGTCCCCGCGTGGAAGTCCTTGTCATCGTTAGCAATGACCACCGATCAGCGTTAAAAGTCTGGAATCTCGCCAGCGCGAATCCAACGCCGGATTACTTTGGAAAACTCGCTAACCAATACTCAATCGAGCCGGCATCAAAAAATAATTTTGGTGCCGTCCCACCGATTCAAAAACATGGCGGCCAGCCCGAACTGGAAAAAGAAGCATTTAACTTGCAGGCCAAAGAACTTTCAAAGGTTGTCCAAATGGGCGACTACTGGGTGACCATGCTCTGCCTCGGTCGAACCGAACCTGTCGTTTCTGATTTTGATGCGGTCAAGGAAGAACTGCACAAAAACATTCTTGAGAAAAAGCTTAACCTCGAAATGGCAGATGCGTTCCAGACACTCCGCCAAGACTCCCAGATCGACAATTTCCTCAGTGGCACGTCTCAACCAGGAGCAGCAGCGATCCGTTCGGCGAGAAAACAGAACACCAACCATAGCTCGACACCATCGAATTTCCGCTAGTCTAACAATCTAAAAACTAGCGATCTCCATCGCAGCATGAAAATAATCAACAGGCGGACTGATTCAGTTCGCCTGTTTTTTTAATCTTATTTTCATTCCTGACGTTGCTTTGGGGGGGACGTGAATTCGAACCTCTCGAAGCCCGAATAAGTTATACTCGCCGCATGAAAAACCGATCCTCTAAAAAATCCTCTGCGCCATTGCGCGTCCCAATGACTACCGCTAAAAAAATCACCGGCGCGGTGATAATCGCACTTATCATTGCCTATCAGTGGTATGCGGAGTCGACGCAGACCAATACCCCGACTGTTGTTTCACGGCCGGGTACTAATTCGACAACCGATTTCCCAGCGTCCGGTAACGCGTCCGCGACCCTGGAAGGTCGGTATTTACGGAATGGACAGGGAGAAAACCTAGTATCGCCAGCAGGGTTGATCTACACCTCTGGAAGAAGCGGACACCGCAGCAAACATGTATTGCGACACGCGCGGGATGAACCGGAACGCGATGGTTCTCACGGGGTTTTCGATGTTCAAGGCAATGATGTTTTTAGATTAATTGATGAAGCTTACGAGTTAATTCAATCGAAATCGTATCGCGTCCAAGTGATCCCTGAAGACGACGGAAAAACGGAATACGTGATCCAAATGAACCGACGTATTGGATATCTCGGGGGCCAGGTCGGAGCTCGCAAGAATCATCCTCCGCTCGAGAGACTCAACTTAGTCCTCGGCGACAATCGGGTTATCACTGCGTATCCTTATTGAGAACTTACTGAACCTACTGAACCTACTTAAAACCGGTCTGCCCAGGGATCTCTTAATCCTAAGCTGCGATTCACAAGTGATGAAATTTAGGATCAAGCTTAAACCACCGAGGCGATCGCATCACACAGACGGTCAAGATTCCCGTCATTGATACCCGCCACGTTGATCCTTCCACTTCCCAAAATGTAAATGGAATGCTCGTTTTTCAATCGTTCAACTTGCTCCGCAGTTAATCCCGAGTAACTAAACATCCCGCGCTGTCGATTGATGTATTGAAAATCTTTATCCGGAACACGGGCCTGCATCGCGGCAACAAATTTCTCCCGCAACTGCAAAATTCGTTGTCGAATCTCGGTTAACTCATCGGTCCAGATTTCCCGCAACCCAGAATCGTGCAGGACTGTGTTGACAATCGCTCCACCGTGTAACGGGGGGTTTGAGTACATCGTTCGAATGGTCAGTTTGATTTGACTCAACATGGCGACAGCCGTTTCTGCATTTGGCGAGACGGCTGATATTCCACCGACGCGCTCAGCATACAAACCGAAATTTTTCGAAAACGAATTGCACACGAGGGCTTCGCCACCGTTCTCCACAAAATTTCGAATTGGGAACGCGTCGGCATCCAAACTCTCGCCAAAACCTTGATAGGCGAAATCAAAAATTGGAAACAGCTGACGTTTCTTAATGAACTCCCCGAAAGCCTTCCACTGCTCAATCGTAGGGTCCACGCCGGTGGGATTGTGACACACAGTATGAAGCAGTACGGCCTGATTCGGTTCTGCATTTTCAAGGGACTCGAGGATGCGATCAAAATCTAAACCAGTTCCCTGCTCATCCAGATAGTCGTATTTCTTAACCTCTAAACCCGCTGCTTCATAGATTTTAGGGTGGTTGGCCCAGGTCGGATTACTCATCCAGATCGTTTTCACATTGAAGACGCGACGCAGTAATTCCCCCGCCAATCGCAACGAAACGGTTCCGCCGGGCGTTTGAGCTGACACCGAGTGAACTGACGGTGAGTCAGACAGAGAGTCGCCAAAAATCAACCTCCCAATCGCCTGGTTGTAAGCTGGAGCACCGTCGATGGGGAGATAACTTTTTGTTCCTTGCTCAGCGAGTAATTTCTCCTCGGCTAGGCGGACGCATCTCATGACTGGAGTCGTGCCGGACTCGTCCTGATAAACTCCGACCGATAGATTAATTTTAAGCGGATTTTCATCCTTTTTAAATTGTTCAATCAGGCCAAAAATCGAGTCGGGTGGGTTTAGCGGTGCGGATTCGAACATCAACTTGCCTCTTGTCTTCATGAATTCATCAACAATCGATCAACAATTTAGCACGGTTGTGCGCGTCCGAAAGACCCCAAACTTGACTTCAGGTGATTTTCCGGACGTCGACGATGCAATCGCTATTACTCACCCACAGCGCCAAAACCCACGCTCGAGTCGCTCAGAAATCTGTATCCCCATTGCCACGCCGTTGCAGCAAGGTGATTGGCTAGTAATAATCCATAATTCAGAAAACAGCCTTTGAAGTCCACATCTGTGGTCAGTTTGTTTATCAACCTCCCAGTTTTCAAGTTTCAGAAAATCTATGTCAAAACGTGTTGGATTATGGCTAATCGGCGCTCATGGAGGCGTTTCCACTACCGTTGTCGTCGGTCTTGCTGCACTCAAATTAAAACTTGTCGATGATTGTGGATTGGTCAGCCAACTCGAACAATTTTCGGGCCTGGATCTGATCGATTGGAATCAAATCGTGATGGGTGGTCACGAGATTCGCAAAACAGATAGTCGCACCGAAGCCTTTTTACTCTCAGGCACAACTCCGGCCATTAGCCGCGAGCTTGTGATTCAATGTGAATCCGAATTGGCAGCATTCGACAAAAATGTTCGCCCCGGCGTGCTGTATAACGTGGGTGAGACGATCAAGAAACTGGCGACCGCGGAATTTGTTGATCCAACAGGTACCGCTCAATCTGCGGTCAATCAAATCCAGAATGATCTCATTGAGTTTAAGCAGGATAACGAACTCGATCAGGTCATTGTCCTGAACCTCGCCTCGACCGAACCTTCGGTCGATCCGCAGTCGTTACCAGACAACTGGGAAACGCTCGAGTCCACACTCTCTAATCCCGACTGCCCGCTTCCCGCGAGTTCACTCTACGCGATCGCGGCGCTTGAAAAAGGATGGCCTTTCATCAATTTCACACCTTCGTTAGGAAGTTGTCCAAAGGCAATTGATGAATTGGCTAGAACCCGAGGCACCTGCCACATTGGGCACGACGGCAAAACGGGTGAGACTTTTCTCAAAAGTGTGCTTGCTCCCGCTTTTGCAAATCGGAATTTAGAAATAATGAGTTGGGTAGGCCATAATATTTTTGGCAACATGGATGGGCAGGTTCTCGACGACCCGATCAATAAACAGACCAAGGTCACCAGCAAAGATCGTCTGTTAGGGCAGATCCTCGGTTACGACCCGCAAACGCATATCAGTATCGAATACATCAAGAGCCTTGGAGACTGGAAAACCGCCTGGGATCATATTCATTTCCGAGGCTTCCTCGGAACACCCATGATCATGACCTTTACCTGGCAGGGTTGCGATTCAATTTTAGCAGCCCCGTTAGTACTCGACCTTTTTCGGTTTACTGAAAAAGCCGCTAGAAACGGAGAGACAGGCTTGTTGACGTTTCTAGCCAGTTTCTTCAAATCACCTTTGGGAACTGACGAAAACGATTTCGCCGCACAATTTAAAATGTTGACCGATTGGGTAGATCAACAGACCGAATGACAAGCCTGTCTAACAAAGGTCAAAGCTGCGGCATCGAGTCAATTTGCGCATGGTATCGTTGCCATAAGAAATGAATTCAAGCAACAGTTCTGTCGAACGGAGATTCTCAACCCAACCTGACTTTACGCGAAATGAAAGAACTTGATTAGGCGTTTTGGTTAGGGGTTGCTAATGCGGCGGAGATACTCTGAGAGTCTCGCTTGAACATCGATCATCTTTTGCCACTGCTCGCGCGTAAGTTCGACATTCTTTTTTCGCTTATCAAGTTCAACGTCGTTGACGACGCGCCGAACATGCAAGTGCAAAAATTCAACCACCTCTGAAAGCTGAGCGGCTTGCCCGGGAGAGAGCCGATCGGGAAGTTTAGGAGGGGCGTGAGCAAGTAATGCTTTGTGGCAACTTGGATCTTCCTGCCGATCTGCCTTGACCGCAACATTTTCTACGGAAGGCCGGGATCCCGCTTCTTTTGAATCGACTTTCTTATCCATATCACTTCGACCAAGTCGATCGTTGATTTCAACGCGACTTCCGAAAATCAAGGTGCTTCTTCCGACCGTGATTAGATCTCCATACCGGAGAATACGAAGCTGGACCTCTTCGTTATTGACTTTCGATCCGTTGGTACTTTCAAGATCCGTAAGAACGAGATCTTCATGATCCTGTTGGATCTTGAGATGAAACCTTGAAATCCGCTCGTCGTTGAGCTGGATTGTGTTTCCTTCTTCACGACCAATCGTCACGGGCGCCGAAATGGATTCAAAGACCTTACCGCGGTCTGAACCGTCTAGTACCCTTAGAGTGATCGTTGACATTCGCTAGTTGCCCTGAACAATTACATTTCTCAAATTTACAAACCCCACTTTGAGATCCTAATTATATCACACATGAACGCTGAGCCACCAATCCAAGCTAGATTACCTTACAAATTTCGTCATTTCGACTAGCGCCACATTAATCCACCGCAATAGGGAAGAAATTGACGATTGTCCGGATGTAGTTAGTCAAATACTCGTATTATTCCATGTAGTCCGTTAGAGGGAATATTGGCATTACCTTCAAAAGGCTTGCATGGACTTTTTGAAAATCCAATTCACTAAGCCCAGAAATCAGCAAAACCAGATTGGCATCACCCGAAAAAACACGAGAATCCGTGCAACAGATCTATCATTTGGCGTTGTGATAAATTTCGCCGATGGTAAAATTTCGAGCGGTCACTTAGTGTATTTAGGTGGCTAACTGTTTCATCAATGCACCCGTGGCTCAATTGGATAGAGCATCGGTCTTCGGAACCGAGGGTTGGAGGTTCGAATCCTCCCGGGTGTACTTTTTGATCCCATAAAAACCGAGTCGCAATCGCGGCTCGGTTTTTTCGTGCGCAAACGTCAGCCCGTTTCCCTCGGTGTCATTCGTTACGGGCGGTTTCGGTGTTTGCTGTGCATCAACGAATCAAAAATCAAAATGTTCATCTCGATTCAGACGCCTCGATCGGTATATTGCCAGCCGCCGCAACATTGAATTCGTTGATGTCCAAAGGAAGCGATTCTCACGAACTGGCTAAACAACCCGAGGACAGGTTCTAGAGGCAAAAGCGATTTCGAGGTCTCTCCACAACTGTTGATCAAAGTCCCAATTGTTCCAGAAATTTTGGCACTGGGTGCTGGTGATTTTGTAGAATGAAGACAAGGATAACAGTCTTTCAACCATCACGAGGTCACCATAGCGATATGATTGCTTGGCAACACATCCTCTGCGTTCTAATTGTATGTTCTGTACTTCCTTTGGAGTTTATTCAGGGGCAAGAACTTAGCGAAGCACAGCAACGTGAAAAACAGTCCGTAGAAGAGTCAAAGAAGAATCTTGTTATCAGTGGTTATCGTCCTCTCAAAGATTATTCATTCACTGATGGTGTTGCTTCATTCATTGAGGCAAAACAATCTTGGCGAGAACAGCGAAAGTGCATCAGTTGTCATACGAACGGCTGGGGGCTTGCCGCACAGCCCATCATCGACCCACGCTCCGATGAGGTCGCCGATGAACGCACCTTTGCTCAACAATATTTAACGAAACATATCGATGGAGATGCAAAGCCTAACAGCCAGTTTGGGAGCATTGAGGGCATGGTTGCAACTACTGCATTTTTAGCCATGAGCGATGCGCGAAGTGGGAAAGAAATTCATCAAGCGACACGGAAAGGGCTTGATAATGCTTGGGAGCTACTGGATGAGAGCGGAACCTGGGAAAATTGGCTACAGTGCAATTGGCCACCGTTTGAGTCAGATGCAGAGTTTGGCCCAACACTTATGTTGGTTGCACTCGGAGAACTGAGAGAGATTGCCAATCTTAAATCGCAAGACATAAATGCCGCTCAAAGGCTGAGTAACTATCTGCAGGACAACCCGCCCCTGAGCCTGCACGCCAAGGCCATGCGACTGTGGGCCGGCAACTCTTGGCCAAACCTCATCGACGAACAAGATCGAAGTGCGTGGCAACAAAAACTCCTGGATGCTCAGTTGGCTGATGGCGGATGGTCGATGGCATCGCTCGCTGGTCCCGCTTGGAAGCGAGATGGCGGGGAAGGGCAGACAACTACGAGCGAAGCATATTCGACAGCCTTTGTTACTTATGTTCTTCTCGAAACTGGATTAGCCCCCAAAAATGCAGCGACTGAAGCAGGTCTTCGTTGGCTGAGGGAACATCAACGCGCGGGGGGCGACTGGTTTACTCGCTCTCCAAGACGCGACGGCAAACACTACATTAGTCGTGCCGCAACTGCATTCGCTTTGATGGCGCTCGCCGAGAGCAAGACAAAGGAAAAGTCGTCAACGCCAAAGTAGTTTCAAGGGAAGCCTAATCTATCGCTTGTACTTTTTAAAACGACGCTACGAAGCTAGAGACAAACTTATAGTGCCACCCAACGATAAGCAAAGGCTTTCGAATTGATGTTTGCCAACAGGGTCCCTCGGTGGGTGCGGTCGCATTGTGAAAATCTATTCCGCCAATCGAATTCAGACTCCCAAAGAAATCGCAAGATGAACGACCTGAATTATCCAACTTTTCCCCGCAGATTGGCCATGACGGGTCTGGTCTGCATGGCTGTTCTGCTGTCGGTATTTCCGGCCGATGCTACCAACTGGCAGGCCAATATTAAACCAGGGTCGGATATCGTCATGCACGACTTGCGTTGGCCGAAGTGGGACGCGGGAACGTATTACTGCTTTTGGTACATGAGTTTTTACCCCAAATACTCTTCTCTCTACGGCGGGGTTGCAGTGCATGGCCCCGACAAGACACCGGGGATGTTCACCTCGTATTGGTGTCCAACCGAAGCCGTTTATGAAGGGCCTGAATTCTATGGCAAAGGCTTCGGTGCCGAAGGAAGCAAGGGCGGAGCGAATGGCTCACCCAGTTTCCAACGTCCAAACGCATGGTATCGCATGGTGAAGCGAACCTTCCCACCCACGCGGGGCGCCAAGGGGAAAACCAATGTCGGCTGGTGGATCAAAGACGTTGAACAAAACAAATGGTACACCCATAGCGTATTGAGTATCCCCAAAGCAGTCACAGGGTTCCAGGCAAACAGCGGATTTGTAGAAGCCCTCGCCCCGGAATCCACCCCGCGCGCGTTCGAACGCCGTCTCGGCTATTGCCGCCTCAATGGCGCGTGGCACAACTCGCCTCTGAGCGCCAATGATGCTGCGAAGTTCAAACTCATTGAGAACGATTCCGTTGTCCGATTCGACCGATCCGGCCCCGACGGTGGGGGCAGTTGGAAAAAAGAACCGACGTTTTTTCGAACCAAGCAACCTGCCTCGCCAATTTTAGACAAACCAGCGATCGATCAGGCGGAGGCGAAAACGTGGGGCAATCAGGTGAACGTGAAATGGAATATCCCGCCCAACGCTTCACCACAACTCGGCTACAAACTCGAGGCCTTCGCCGCTAGCGGGGCACAAGGAAAACTGGTTGCCAGATGGGAAGATGCTGCTCCGCACATTATCAACAAGCGTCTTGATACAACGGTTCCCGCAAAGTCGGTGAGGCTGACGGTGACGGACATTTTCGACCAACAGACCGCTGTCGTCATCCCGGTGGAGAACATCAAGATACCCTCGGCCGATTCCAGTACGACCCAAACCCGGCCCGGACTAAGCTACGTTTACTACGAAAATCAAAACAATGAAACGTGGAAAGTTCTACCCGATTGCGCGCCCCTAAATCCGGTCAAACAAGGTTACATTAAGGAACTCGACGACACCGTAAGGGAAGATCGTCGCACGGGTTATGCGATCAACTATCAGGGATACCTGCGTATTCCCGCGGATGGGTTGTATGTGATTTCAGCAGGCACCAGTGACGGCAGCCGCCTCTTTATCGATGGCCAGCTGATTGCCGACAACGACGGAATCCACAGCACTTCCCAAAAGCGCTATTCGCTTGCATTGCGCAAAGGCCTACGCGCTTTTAAATTGGAATATTTCAAAGGAGCCGACGATGGGAACAGCAAGCAATCGACAACGGCCAAGATCGCCTGCCGTTGGGAAGGCCCCGGCTTCGAGCTCCGCAAGCTGACGCGGGATGACTTCATGTGCGAGCAAAACGCAGAGGTTCCCACCGCCACCCTAATGTTGAAGGGGACCGAATCCGCCGCCGGCGTGTTGAAAGACAACTTGGCGAAGATTCAAGTGGGAATCGAGAGTCGTAAGCAATCGATACAAAAGTTGCAGCTGTTTGCCGGCAAGGTGCTGCTGACGACCAAGTTTGTCGCCGATGTCGACGACAAGGGCAATGTGGATATCGATGTCTTGCTACCCGAAGGTAAGAATCAGATCTGGGCGCGTCTCTGGTTTGGGGATGGCAATTCCGTCGACTCCGTCAACGAGTTGGTGCTTAACGCAAAAAATCAAACGGTCGCACCGTGGCAGTTTACTAGCATGCTGAAGGGCGGATTTCCTTTGGCAGTTCGAAGCGATGCTGACAGCGCATCCTTCATGGGAGAAGGCGTTGGATTTGTGCACCAAACGGTAGCAGGGGACTTCACGCTCACCGCGCGGATTGCGGATATGCCCCTGACATCCAAAGAGAATGGCTTGTGGCCGTCGAACTGGCTAGGTCTCTCAATCCTCTCCAAACATTCCAATCCTAAGGTTCGCATCACCGACAAAGGACCTTACAATTCTGAGATCAGCCTGTTTCTGACCGCCGAGGGAAAGATGAAAGGCGGGAAGGATTTCCCTGACTTAGCCGGAAGCAACAAGAGCATTGCCTCTTTTGAAGGGGATCACCGCTGGCTGAAACTCGTTCGACGCGGACGTCGATTCCAGTCTTATACGTCAGCCGATGGAATTACATGGCAGTTGGCCGATGAGCGTTTCACTAGTCATTCGCCCAAAGAAGTCTACGCGGGTGTCTGTTTCCGATCGGGCCCAAACAAGAGCCGCAGCCTGTTTCAAGGAACAGTCGATCAAATCAAGCTAGATCTGAGCGTTCCCAAAGAGCTTCGAGAGCTTCCCAGAAAAAAAGACCTGCGACTAGAAAATCGCATCACTGCTTTGGTGCAGGCGCCGGAGAATCCTGCAACACTTTTTGCCAGAAGTGTAGGCAAAGGGCTACTAAAATCCAATGACCACGGAGAGAACTGGTTCGCTGTGAACAGTGGACTAACAACTCCTGATGCCCTGGCCGTCCGGTCGGTGGCAGTGCACCCCGAGAACAGTTCCATCGTTCTCCGCGGCGGTGGCAGTCTCGTCAACGGCGAACTGAAGAGCGGGCTCTGGCGAAGTCACGATGGCGGTAAATCGTGGAAGCTAGTAACGAGCGAAATTGATTTCGATGGTCGAGGCCCCACGACGCTTTTCGGCGAAATCATGATGTTCTGCCCCCAAGACCCCAATCTTGTCGTGGCCAGCGGGGAAACCAAAGGTCTGTTCATCAGTCGAGATGCCGGCGAAACATGGACCAGCGCCGGACTGACCGGAGAGCGAATTACGAGCATGGCATTTAGTCCCGTTCCCGATCAAGGTACCAACGCGCCGATACTGGTCGTGGGGACCTTTGACGAGAGCGAATTTAAAACACTGGACTTGGGAAAACCGGTAACGCAAGTCGATGCACCGGGAAGGATTTATTGGGTCACCATCCCCGGTGATGCAACCACAGTCAAAACTTCGAAAGTCTGCGAGCTCAAAGATTTTGGAATCACGAATATGGTTTTTGACACCGAGAGGAACTTCGTGAACTTTGCCACCACCCGCGGCGTGTATTACACGTGGGTCCACTGTGCGATATATGCCAAACGAAAGGTCGGAACGTCTAACGACAGGTTGTTTACGGCCATCGGTGCTCGACCCTTTGACAAGTGGAGCAAGTTGACCTGCGCTGCGCCGTTTTCGGGCACAGAACAAAGCCCGGTTTATTTCACCAATCAGCGAAGCCGCAACTGGTCGGTGCTATCCGCCAAGACACAGGGAGAAGGGGGCAGAGACGATCTTCGCTTGAATACAGGTATCTCTTGCATTTTACCTGACAAGGATGACCAGAAGACGCTTTACCTTTGCAACAGCGACGGTATCCTAAAAACGACTGACGGTGGAAAGTCATATAAAAGGGTCTTTCAACGTTAGTGTTTTTTGGAGAACCACCCACACGGATAGACCACTGCTTTGCATGGGGGTAGGGTTGTGCAATCTTGGAGGTTCACAAAAGCACAAGGAATTCCACATGAGTTTTTCGGACGGGAAACTCGCCGCCGAGGTGTTGCCAACGCCGTGGACATCAGCTGAAACAATCGCAATTTCGGCTATCCCAAGAATTACAAAAGTGCGATAAACAATAGTTTGCGTGTAAAATCGAAAGTCCGGCGAGGCTATTTATGTTTGAGCGCCCCATTGTTCATCGATACGAAGACCCCGTCGATTTGATCTGGATTCGCGCAGCCGCAGATCTGGGGCTGGAGATTCAGCGGTCAGCTGACGCGTATGCGACCTACGATGGAAAAGGGACGCTAACAATCGCCGAGGACTCGTACTTCGATGCCGACGACTGTTTAGCTCAGATGATCTTCCACGAAATTTGCCACTGGCTGGTTGCAGGGCGGCGCGGTCAACACTTAGCGGATTGGGGCCTTAACAATACAGACGATCGTGATTTGACTCTCGAATACGCCGTCCATCGCCTACAGGCAGCGCTCTCGACGCCTTTCGGCTTACGGGATTTCATGGCGGTGACGACCGACTGGCGACCCTATTGGGACGCGCTACCCAAAGACCCTCTTAAAGACGGCGACGATCCAGCAATCACAATTGCCCAGACCGCCGCCCACTTGGCTCGACTGACACCTTTTGAGCCAGTACTGACGCGTGCCCTGCATGCCACCGCTGCGATCGCCGATGTTGTTCGAAACGTAACTGACGGATCTTCACTTTGGAGTGTTACACAATCCCGCCATCGACTAGGGTCGCTAATCTCTGGCTCAGACGGTCTGCATTGCGGTTCGTGCGCCTGGGCAAATCCGGGCAAGCCTGACGCATCTGGGACGCCACGCTTAAGTTGTCGTCAGCACAATCTAGATGAAAACAACCTGCCCACCGTCGATCCCAATGAACAAGCTTGCGAACGTTGGGAGCAGAAGTTTGCAGCAGAGGACTGCGGTTCCTGTGGCGCATGTTGTCGTCAGGGATTCGATCTACTCACGGTTTCCAACCGCGATCCGTTTAGAAAATCACATCCCGAACTCGTGCAATTGCGTGATGGCGGCGAGTATTGCGTACCGCGCCCGGATGGCGTTTGCGTTGCGTTGGACGGAGATGGCGCCGAGGCGAACCCGTACCGTTGTCGACACTATGACACCCGCCCAAAGAACTGCGCAGATTTTGAGGTCGCCGGAGACGCCTGCCTGCTCGCCCGTCGTCGGGTTGGGCTAAGTCGCTAGAGTGCCTCGCAGTTAGCGAGTTTCGCTCCAGTATCAACATGCAACTGTTCAAGTACTCGATACAAGTACTCGATACAAGTACTGAAGGCGTTCGAATTCTCACGTGACAGCAACATGCACCCTTGGGGAAAAGTCACCCAATGCCACTACGTATCGAGACTCGTAAGACTTAGATCTCAGAGTAGGGTCTGATGCCAAGAAGCGCCAGACCGCTCAAGCCCACGAAGCTAGAAAATTCCAGTTCGACAACCAAATCAGCCAGGTTCGCTCTAGGCAACTTCTCGCGTCGCGCCGTATGATAAGGCACACCAAAATTCTCGATCTTTGATTACGAGCGCGTAATTTATGAACAATCTGCTGACCATTCTAATTCCCATTATCTTTGGGTTCTTATCTTTAGATCCCCTGCTCAGCCAGGTAATTTTAGAAGATACTCCGCCGCCCCAACTCGAATTCATCGAATCAAAACTGTCCGCGTTAAATGATGACAGCACGATCGACGACAAAGAAAAATTGGTTCTTACCAATCACTACAATGCAGCAATTCAGTTTCTTCAGAATGCCTCGAAATGCGAAGATCTGACCACAACCTACATTGACAATTTAGCCGATGCGCCGGGGCAAACTGAACTCTGGAAGACTAAATTGCAGAAGCTTGAATTGGCGGAAAAGACCGGTGAGGCGACTCCCTTACCTAAAGACATTAGCAATCTTCAAAAAATCATCGACGCCCAAAATGACGAATTGAAAGAATTGACGCAAAGAAAATCCGAGTTAGCCGAACAATTAGCTCTGATCGAAAAAAGGCCATTGCAAATCAGCACACGCCTCAGTGAAATTCAGATGCGACAAAGTGAATTGAAGGAGCTCTTCAATCAAACAGCTGACAGCAACTCAGCACTGCAAACCGCTCAAAACTTAGAACTTTTGTCGGAAAAACATGCGATTACCGCCGAAAGCACAATGCTTTCTACTGAACAAAAAAGCATTCCTGATAGACAGGCCTATTTCGAAGCCGAACTTAACTACAAGGACCGACTCTGGGAAAACGATTCCGAAACCCTCAAAAAGCTGCGAATCGAGCAAGTCCAAATCAATCAAAGCGAAGCGGAAAAAGTAATATCGTTCGTCGAGCAATTCAAATCCACCAACAACCCCGATCTTATCGAAGCCGCTGCCAGTCTCAAAAACCTCGTCGCTGAGGACGAAACCTCCACAAACCAGCGGAACCAAGTTGCCGAGTTCGATGCCGCCATCGTTAGCAAACTGGATAAGATCACAGTGGAATACGACAGTTTCGCCGCCGAACTAAAACTGGGAAGTGGCGGCCAAGCCATGGCTAAGAGTCTGTTTTATCTTCAAGCAGAAATCCACAGTGGCTTTCTTGAGATCGAGCAGAAACAACCAGTCGCATTACCAAGTGTTGATGAGACTTTTGCACTGGAACGGGAGATCAATCTTCGCCTTCGAAAGCAGAAAGATTTAGACAGTCTATACAAAGACTCGGACTCCTCCGACATCAAACAACTTCTGTCATACCGCAAAAAATACCTTAACAAACTTAAGAAACAGTATAAAAATCTGACACGCGATCTTGCGACTCTCAAAGCTAATAAACAACAGTTTTTTGAAAAAACTAATGAGATCGACAAATCAATCAAAGAATCATTACTTTGGATGAGGACAACTAATTCTTTTAACTTGGATTCGGCAATTGAGTTAAAAGATGGAATTCAGTGGGCGTCAGATCCAAAGCATGGATTGGAATTTCTCAAAGCTTTACTGTTAACTCTTAGACGCTCCCCCATTGCCACCACGATTTTCTTAACCGTATTTTTGGCATTGGCCTTGCTACGAATTAAGTTCATTTCGTCGTTGGTAAAAATCAAATCCCATGTAAGAAAAATATCCACGGATCAGTATTATTACACTTGGCAGGCTCTGTTATTGACAATATTGATGTCACTTCCAGGGGCACTACTCTTCGCCGGAGTCGGGGTCGCTCTCTCTCAGATAGAAACTAGCAGCGGATGGCTCGATGGATTGGCACACGGACTGAAGTTAAGCGCCGTCGTCATTGTTTCCTTACAACTTATCTACAATGCCTGTCGAAAAGATGGACTGGGAGATACACATTTCCATTGGAACGCCCGAACCCTCGCCTTAACACGACGTGTCATTCGTTCATTCACTCTCTCGTTTATTCCCGCGATCATCATCACTTCCATCACAGTCCACGGCGAGGCCGCCGCTCATTTTGGCGGCCTTGGACGGATCATGTTGGTTTTCGCCAGTCTTTGCATGTTGGTCGCGCTTTACCGACTGTTCCGATTCTCAGATGGGATTCTTGCTGAGGTAATTCGTGAACACCCTCTGCGAATGATGTGCCGATTGAGATTTCTCTGGTTTCCAATTTTGTTAAGCTGCCCGATCGCCATCAGCGTTTTAGCCGTCTACGGCTACACCTACACAGCGCTACAGATGGGAATTGGAATGATGACGGCGATCATCATTTCGGCGGGTGGAGCCCTTACTTACAGCATGATTATTCGTTGGATCGCGATTCGGTACCGGCGACTTGCACTTGCCGAGGCCCTTGAAAAACGTCGCTTAAAACAAGAACAGGAAACCCCCAATCCGATCCCCGAAACTGCCGAAGATCGACAAATTCCCTTAGAAGACCAAGAAGAAGTCATTGATCTCGCTGCCGTCGGTGATCAGGCTCGGGAACTGATCCGTCTGCTCGTCAGCCTCGCAACATTATTTCTGATCGCCCTCGCTTGGTCACAGGCGGTGCCAATTTTTGAAGCGGCGAACAATATTAAAATTCCATTCTTCGGATCTCCAAGCCTGCTTAGCCTCATTAAAGCCGGCCTGGTAATCGTTGTGACCTTCGGCGCCGTGCAAAATCTCTCAAGCCTGATTGAACTGTTACTTTCCAGCGACACTCGAATCAACATGGGAACACGCACTGCAATTACAACGCTTTGCCAGTATGGAGTCATTGCAATTGGAATTGCGATTTTCGCCAATATCCTGAAGTTGGATTGGTCACAATTTGGCTGGATCGTAACCGCGTTAAGCGTTGGCCTTGGATTCGGATTGCAGGAAGTCGTTGCAAATTTTGTTTGCGGACTCATCCTTCTTTTTGAGCGGCCCATTCGCGCAGGTGATATTGTGACCGTGGAAGGGACGACGGGAAAAGTCGTTAAGATTAACATGCGGGCAACAATAATTACCAACTGGGATCGGCAAGATTTAGTCGTTCCAAATAAAACGCTTATTACCGGCTCATTTATTAACTGGACATTGACCGCATCAATCAATCGCGTGCAAATAATTATCGGAATTGCCTACGGCAGTGATACCCAACTCGCGAGACAGCTCCTTGTTGAAATCGCAAACGAACACCCCAGTCTCATGCAAGAACCACCGCCAATTTCCACTTTTGACGGATTCGGGGATAGCGCTTTAACAATTTCATTACGCGCCTATTTGCCCGATCTAGAGGATCGCCTGAAGGTCATGACTGAGTTACATACAATGATCAACCAGAGATTCGCAGAACACAACATTGAAATCCCATTCCCGCAGCGTGACCTTAATCTACGATCGGGATGGCCAGAACTCGGCGGACCCCAAGGTTCACCAACTTCTAGCCCTTAACTTCGAAGCCAACCCAAAAAAAAATCGATGCGGGAGAAGCTTACAAGCCTCTTCAACATCGAGTTTTAATATATCAAACTGGCGTAAGATTAAAGCCTACAACCGATTCATCGCATTTAAACGTTTGAGCTCGGTGCGAGAGAACGCTTGATCCTTTTTGCTCAACCGCTTAAGGGGCACGTTAATTTCGACTTGGTCCGATCTCTTCAACAGGATTACCTCGCCACCGTCCATTCCGATCAACCGAGCCTCAACCTGAAATTTCCCTTGTGAATCTTCAAACGTGCGCCACTCACTGACGAACGGCCCTCCCGCGGCTCCGTCACCTTCAGCACGAGAAACCAATTGCTCAATTGCCGTATCTAACTGACCCCCGCGCAAGTTTTTAGCCTGAATAACTCCCTCGTGGTCAATCAAAAATATTGTTGGCCACCCGCGGATTTGAAAACTAGATGAAATGTCACCTTGCGTGCTCTTGTCCCACCAACTCCGCCAATTCAAATTATTATCTTTGACGGCATCCTGGGCTGTTGATTTTTCCTTATCGCTGTTGACCCCCAACAAAACAAAAGGACGTCCTGTCATCCCCTCGACGAGCGACCGCTCGTGTCCGTACATCGCACGGCAAGGCGGTCACCAATCCCCCCAGAAATCAAGCATCACTACTTTGCCTTGGTAATCCGAGAGCTTGAATTTAATATTATCTAGATCCTTTCCACTCACTTCTGGAATGGTATCGCCGACTTCTAATCCCTTCGCCCCGGTGGCTGCAACGAACTCTAACTTGTACTCCCTCGGTGGGGGCTGGCGATTCGCTTCCGGTTGACGGGGGGCACCCGGATTTCGAGACGCATTGTCTCGACCCGCCATGTCGATCCCCGACGAAGCACCATTAAGATTATTTCCGCCAGGCGGCTTTATGCCAGGCAACGGTCCCGCACCGCGGTCGGGATTCATAGGTTGGGAATCCCTCGATTCAGAACGACGCGAATCTACAGATTCTGAGTTTGATCGATCGCGGTCAACCGATTCCCTATCGCGCGAGTCTCGGTCCTCGACCACTGCAGGGCGAGTTTCCGGCGGCATGGGTTCACGGGAAGCCGATGGCTCTCGCTCAGAACTTAAGGCTGAATCAGACGTGCGAACCACTTCTGGTTCCGGATCAGCACAACCCGTCATACCAACCAGCGCGATCACAACGACACAAGTGTTTAGTATCCAAACTGTTTTCATTTTCAACTCCAACCTCTTCGGGCAGCCTTAAAATTGTATCTCCAGAATCAATAGTATAGCAGCAGCTCACATAATCACGACTAATTTCACCTCTTCCAACCAAGGCAAACGGCGATCTCCATCCAGATTGCCCCATTTCGAGAAACTGATCTATACCGATGCTTTCTTATGCAATCCCAGAATTACGGGCCTCCGCATCGCCATGTCTTCAATGAATCAAATAAAAAAAACAAATTTTTTCGAGGCAACCAAGTTGGCGAACAAGTCTTTCAAAAAAGAAGAACTCTTAATTCGCGTCCCTCGACCGCCCATGCGCGTGACATAGAAAAAATCTTCGGCGCTCTACTCATCGGTGCGCTCGCAAAAAAACAAACAATCCATTTGTTTTCACTGCTTCTTTTCGGCTTCGTCAAATCTCTGTTGGATGGTCACCGGTTTGTCTTTTACACCAGCATAAAATACGACAATCTCCGCCGGCTGATCTGTTTCATTTTCGCCAAAGTGCAGTTGGTTTACGATTTCAACAATTGAATCGCCTGCCTTGATCTTCAACTTCAGATGATCATCTGTCATTACGGTCAGCTCGCCTTTGAGCAGGATGCCCGCGTTGATATAGGGATGGCGATGCATCGCCAATTTCGTTTTCGGCGGAACGGTTATCTTTAAAATCGTGACCTCGGGCTGACCCGCTGGATAGGCGGGAAGAAGCCTTCCATTCCAGCTCTTCGTAGATTTGGCCAGCTCCTTAACTTCGACCTTGGCGTCCAGGATTTCAGGATCATCATGGTGACCGACCGCCAAGCAGGCGATAACAAAAACAACTAAATACTTCATTTGATTCCCGCTCGTTACTAATCATCCCTAGAAATAAAGTTCACCCGACAAAATTGAATCTCTTTCTCAATAATCGATAGAGAATGCTACCCGTCCAATGACTTCCCGCCTTATTTTAACGTGCGGCTTCACGCTTGAAACCTTGCCAAACCAGCTCGCACGCGATGAGCGCCCTCGAGGGCCCGTGTTAAAACCGGATTTACCCCTGACTACCGACGGGAAATCTAGAATTCTTATATCAGGCGCCAACGTTCACAGTGCCTCTAGCCTAACTTGGATCAAGACTAGTAAACAGCTTAGTTTCGATTCCTATCTACCTCCCGGTGCCAATAAAACAGTCCCATGAATTCCCTCCTTCCACCAGGGCCAAGTAATTTCCTTGCGTTCTTGCAATTGACGTTCCGGCATTATTTTCGACTTCGATTCGATCCAATCGGATTTTCAAAAAAACTTACCCAAAAATTCGGCGACATTGTCTTCTTTCGAATTTTCCATCACCGTGTCGTATTGGTAAGCCACCCCAAATACATTCATCAGATTCTGGTCAGTGACTCAGCTAATTTTCCAAAAATGAGCCGTATCCGGAATCATTTACGGCAAGCAACGGGCGACGGACTGCTGGTTACCGAAGGCAAACGTTGGCACCAACAACGCACTTCCACACAAAGAATTTTTCGTTCGCAACGCATGTCGTTTTTTACGTCCATTGCAGATCGACACATCGGCGAGATGCTGGAGCGATGGGAAGCTCATTCAACCATTGAAATTGAGTCTGAGATGACGTTGCTAACGCAACGCATTATGGGAGATGGCTTCTTTGGAATCCAACTTGAATCCGAGCCGGAAGTTGCGGAAGCGGTTCGAGTATTATCCGATTCGTTTCATGATGAATCTCGTTCCATCTTAAATCTGCCCGACTGGCTGCCAACGCCGAAGAAACGGCAAAAACGACGCGCCACGACACTCTTAAGACTCAAACTAAAAAACATAATCGACCATCGCATTGCTTCGAAAGATCGTCGCGATGACTATTTAGATATGCTGCTTTATCCAGCGACCAAGTCGAATTCAAATTGTCCGCATCACGAACATGCGTCGCCGGATGAAATTATGAGCCAATTACTGACGATGTATATTGCCGGTTTCCATACAACCTCGGTCGCAATGGCATGGCTTTTGGCACTCGTCGCACAGTCTAGTGAGATTCAGAGGAAGATTTTTGAACAAAGCAACGTCGAATTCTCCGACAGCCCTGCAGCCAATTCTGACGACCGAGAAAATTATGCCGAAATGGTCGTCAAAGAGTCCTTGCGATTGTTTCCCGCGGCGTGGGAATTGTTTGCCAGAGAAGCAAGCGAAGCGACGGAACTCGGACCCTACCACATCCCTCGGGGAAGCCTTCTATTAATCCTTCCGATCGTCATGCATCACGATGAACGGTTTTATCCAAATCCGGAAGAATTCGATCCGACAAGATTTTGCCAGAAGATGGAATCCGCCAGACCTCCGCATACATGGATTCCGTTTGGCTTAGGGCCCCATCAATGCATCGGACAATCCCTTGCGTTACGACAAATGACGCAAATCCTCGCGTCTGTAATTCTTCGATTCCAGCTCACCCTTCCGCCTGACTCAATCCAAAAAACCAAGTTAGTTCCCAAAGTCTCATTGCGGCCTGCAAAGGATTTCAAAATCGCAATCAAGCCACGTATCCCTCAGGCTGCTGACCGCACCAACACCGAAGCCCTTACAAGCTGCCAATAAACGCAAAACCCCAACGCAGTAGATAGGACTAATCGAATACGATTAGCCAAACAGCCTTGGAAGGAAACGACCTGTCCTCAACATGTAGCGTTGATAGTCATCTCCAAATATCTTCAGAGCTTCCTGTTCCTCAGCGATCGCCAATTTTCGGTATATCCAGCATAACGCAGGGAGGGTTAGAAGCGTCAGAATGGTCGGCCAATTGATCACACTGCCAATGAGGAAAAGATAAAAACCAGTGTACTGCGGGTGGCGGATGAACCGATAAAGCCCGGATTGAGCTATCGAGTTCGACGCGACAGCGCGGTGAATCCCACGCCAACCCAGAATCGCCAACAAACCACCAGACAAAATGAGCAGTTGCCCTAACAGCGTCAACCAAAATTGACTTTGACGAAGATACGCATCGGGAACTGAGAAAATGATCGGCCAAAGATGTCCGTTGAAGTGATTTTCGGCATCAGCTTGCGTCCGCCCCAGCCAAGTCATGGCAAAATATGCGGTCAGCGGAATCCCGTACATCTCTGCGTAAAGCGCCATCACCCACGCCTGCGCGACTCCTGCAGATTTCCATTCGACCTTTCGCCGTGGTCTCAAAATTCCGTACAGGAAAATTCCCACTAACAGAACATAGATCGCCACCAGCCAGCCGTTGAAATATCCGATTCTGAAAATATTAAATTGCATATTACTTTTCCTTCGCTACACCATTCAGTCCCTGCCCGCTACAACGCGGCTAAACCCCGAAGGCTAAACCAGCCAGTGGCACAACAACAGCGCTTATTCAATTACCACCCCATCGCCTTCCCCAGAAGCGGGAGAGTCCTGAACAGGTAACGCAGGCGCATTAGAAATTGCCCCAGTTGTGCGTCATCGCCCCCTGTGACCGCAGACACGTGTTATTTATCACCGACTACCTCCGGCTAAAACTTAGTTAATTCGATTCTCCATCAACTAGATTCAATTGATGACTGATTGCCAGATTACGAGAGTCAGAGCCAGTTTGGAAAACCACAGATCGGCTTTGGTCAACCACCCGATCTACAACGATATTAATTCGCTTCAAGAACTTCGAATTTTCATGGAGCATCATGTCTGATTTCATGTCATTGCTCAAAAGTCTTCCAATCCAAATTACCCGATCGGCGGCACCATGACTGCCTCCTCCAAACAGAATAGCGGCGCGGCTTATCAATGAGATTGTTCTCTAATAAGAAAGCGAAGAAACGGCAGGCGGCAACTTTAGTAGTCACTTCGAGTTGTACATCAGGTCCGTGAATGAGTGTGGAGCGAGCGCAACAGCAATCAACGATTTTCTAAATTTGATTTGCGGCGGTGTCTTGGTACAAACCTCGCTTGTGCAATCGAGCGCGCCTCCGTCCGTTCCAACTTTTATTGGTCATACTTTTGCAACAATTGAATCGGAAGAATCAATTCGGATTGCCTCCGCTTTCACATTTGGCAGAGAGGATTTACTACCCTCGGTCTTCGAAAAAATTGTTGACCAGCTGAATTCGCACAACGATGGAAAACTCGATATTTTTCGGTACTACCTGAATCGCCACATCGAACTGGACGCTGGGTATCACGGACCAATGGCAGAACAAGTGATGGAGTCTCTTTGCGGAGATAGTTTAACCAATTGGCATCTTGTCGAGGTGGCGGCGCGCGACGCGTTACAAGCTCGCCTTTGCCTTTGGGATGGAAGGCATCAGCAAATTTAAGACGCTCGATTTAGACAGCACTCACTCAACCTAGAGACTCAAAAATTGCGAGCCCACACCGACCCCGGGGCAATTTACAGGGGAAAGCATTGGCTTCCCTAGAATTTTCAAACCAGCCCCACCCCTATCTCAAGGAAGCAACAAGATTAGTCGAGATCAGCTGGTCATGACTCCTGTTTTTGCTGGGAAAACGTCTAATTAGAAACACAAAACAAAATCGAATTCCCTGACTATTGAGACCCCCAACAGATTGTGGCACTGCTCAAAACCAAAATGTGAAACAAATCAGTCCCCAAATATGTAACCGACTGTATCAAACCGTCAGCGTATGAATCAATCATTTGACGGTTCGCCGTTATTAGTCCATTATTTGGAGAGAAGTGGTTTTTATTGCATAACAGGCTTCAATCTGTCGAACGTTAAATTGAGCCATTTCGCTGAACAACTCCCTTCATTTTGACGTGGCTACCAGAGTCTGCAAACAAAGAGCCGCACCCTGCCTTACCACTTGCATTCACGATTAGAAAGTCCCTCCATGCTTCAACTCATGTGCAGTCGAATCGAACAGATTTCCACGGGGAATCCTCTCGTAAACGTGGTGTTTGAGTTAATTTTGAACGGTGGCTCCACCGGCCAGTTTGTAGAATTCACACTGCAACCGGATTATTGCGAAGTCGGCGATCTATACCAGTTGACCGCTCATGACTTTGCTAGTTCGTTTGATAAAGGCTTCAGTTCTTCGCCGGTCGCATCTCTCAACTGATCCTGTCCGCAGAGCGAGTAACGAATCCAAGCGATTCCCCGCAACGCTTTTTGATGCACTGAGCTTCACGGTAGACAACTCAATTCTTGACGGAGTTGAGGTAAAAGTTTCGATCGACCTTGAACGCTTTAATCGCATCCTCCCTGATCAAAGTTTGCATTTCCTCGGTCGGTTTTAATGTAACGACCTCGCCGTTGATCAAAACTCTGACTGGATAGTTATATCCCGTCACGACATTCTGGTACTGATAGTCAAGCCGATTTCCGTCGACTCGGTAATTCAAAACAGGTATTTTAGTTGTTCGTAAGTATTGGTCGAAAAGCAAACCGAAATCAATTCCGGATTCCTGACTAATGTATGACTCAATTTCCTCGGTCCCCACGGTCTGGTGCCAAAACTTTTTGTTAAGCCCTCGCAAAATACTTCGCCATTTTTTGTCATCGTTAATTGTGTGTCGGATCGAGTGCAGCATATTGCCACCCTTGTAATACATATCCCCGGACACCCCTCGACCATTGACATCGTACTCGCCGATAATGGGCCGATCGTTCTTCACTAATTTTCGACAGCCAAGGACATAGTCCTGCGCCTCTTTCTCAGTGAAGTGGTACTCGACGAATAAATTCTCGGAGTAATTTGTGAAACTTTCGTGGATCCACATGTCTGCAGCATCCTTCATCGAAATATTATTGCCAAACCACTCATGTCCCGATTCGTGAACAATAATGAAGTCAAACTTCAACCCGACTCCGGTACCACTAAGATCCCGTCCACGATAGCCATTCTTGAACCCGTTACCGTAGGTGACTGAACTCTGATGCTCCATTCCCAAATAAGGAACAACCACTAATTTGTAACTATCCTCGTAAAACGGATACTTTCCAAACCAGTGTTCAAATGCTTGCAAGGTTCTTGGAGCTTCTTTAAAGTGTTTCTCAGCAGTTTCCCGTTGATGATCGAGCACCCAATAATCAATATCCAAGTCTCCGCCCTCACCAGAAAATGTCTCTGAGAAGTTCACATAGTTTCCAATATTCATATTTACACCGTAGCTGTTGATAGGATTGGTAACTTCCCACAAAAACGTACGGCTCTGTTTCTCAGGATCGTGGGACTTCTTTTTCAGTCGACCGTTTGAAACCGCAACTAAATCCTCCGGCACCGTTATCTGAATCGACATTCCCTGATCCGGTTCATCGTAACCATGGTCTTTATTAGGCCACCAAACACTTGCGCCAATGCCCTGGCAAGACGTGGCGATAAAGTGACATCCTTTTTCATCTTTTTGCCATGAAACGCCACCGCTCCATGGGGGATTTTTAGCAACAATCGGTTTTCCGCCGTATTTGATGAGAATTGACTTGGCAGTACCAACCTCCAAATTTTTCTCAAATTCAACAAAATAGGCGTTGCCCTCTCGAACAAATTTTAGGTCTTGATCGCCTGCTTTGACCGACTCAATTTTAAGCGGCGCCTGCAAATCGATCTGGAGCTTATTGCCAGGTCTCATGGGGACAAATGTAATTTGATTGGTGCCTTGAATCGTCTTCGCTTCCGGATCAACTTCAATTTTCAAGTCATAACGCCGAAGATCCCACCACGCCCGCTCAGCAGTCACCGTTCCACGAAGCTGAACCGCTCGTTGGTCAGCCACCGATTCACCAGTCTGCGCAAAAACATCCGCTGAAAAAAAACTCAAAAACAGTAACAACAATCTACAAACTTGCATGACTAAGTATCCGTCAAGAGGGGCCAGGGTTCTCAAAGGAACCGATTGTAACGCCCACGCCAACGGTATCCCTCCCCGCAACAAGCCTTTAGGACGATAGATACACAAAAATCTAACCAAATCACCCCCGAAGGAGCTGAAACGGTTAAAAACTAAAAAACTCCACCATTTGAACCGTTGTTCAGATGGTGGCGGAGGGGTAAACTAAATTTCCTAGTTGAATCGTGACTTTTCCCCATGTAACGTTCCAAAATCTTTCATTAAACATTCGTGAAGTGAAATTATGAGCCAATCACCACAGATTAAAGAAAACGATCCCGCCGAAGCAATCAGTCAATTTTCACACAATCCCGAAGGGGACGAGGGTTCAAAATTGCCCTCCGATTGGCCCGAAAAAGCGGCAACCGGGCCACGTAAAACAAGCTTGGCCACGAACGCAGTCAAAGGCGCGGCAGCATTTTCCAAGAGCATTGCAATCTTGCAGATGATTGCTGATTCAGAACAACCGCCATCCATTTCAATGCTTGTTCGCCAAAGTAATCTGCCTCGTCCCACGCTCCACCGTCTTTTAAAAGCACTCGCCGCCGAGGACATGGTCGAACTGAGGCCTAATAAAACCTATGCAGTCGGTGCGAGGACTTTACAATTAGCTGGCCGCGCTCTGGCACAAAATGACTTAGCAAAAATTGCCGCTCCTGAAATGAGTCTGTTGAGCGCCCAGACGCAGGAAACTGTACACCTCGCGATCCGTAGTAGTAATGATCTAGTTTATATCTACAAAAAAGACACTCCCCATGCGGTGCGGATCGCGTCGACAGTCGGTGCACGCGTCCCATGTCATGCAAGCGCCGTCGGTAAATGTTTAATCGCGTTCCTAGCAGAAGAAGAGCGAATCCGTGTCGTTGATTCGATGGACATGCGAAGGCTGACTGATTTCACAATCACCAATCGCCAGGACTTACTCGCCGAATTTGAGAAAATTCGCAAGCATGGTTATGCAACGTCTCACCAGGAAAGCGATCTTGAGATCCAATGTTTTGCAACCTGCATCTTCGATCGAAACGGTCAACCAGCCGCTGGCGTCAGCATCAGCGTGCCGATCTATCGCCTCAAAACAAACCGTGACGAATATCTCAAGCCGCTACTGGAATGTCGGGATCGCATCATGCAGAAACTTGGATGTGCCAAAATCAAGTGCCCCGGTTAGGATTGAAATCGAGAGCGCCATGCTCTCTCGGGCCTTTCGTTAATTAAATATTCGTCCTCGTTGGATTCGAGGGCAACCTTCGCGCACGTCAAAACTCACTTTATTGGCGTCCCCCACCACCCGTTTTTTTCTGGATGAATGAATGGAATTTAACTCTCCACCTACGGCCGACGAGTATCATCCGTTTTACGGTAAGTACATCTCACTCGTTGATCCCGATTCGCTGCCCAATGAGCTAGCCACTCAACCGAACGAGCTAAAACAGCTCCTGTCTTCTCTCTCGGATTCTGAGGTCAACTGCCTTCATGAGCCTTACACTTGGACATTAAAACAGGTGACCGGTCATCTGATTGATTGCGAACGAATTTTCAGTAATCGCTTGAATCGAATTGCCGTTGGTGATCAGACACCTATCCCAGGCATCGATCAAAATAAATACGTCTCTGAAATTGATTACACGCCAATTCCGATGGCCAATCTCCTCAGCGAATTCGAACATCTACGAATCGCCAATTGCCTGCTTTGCGATCGTTTGCCTCTAAATTCCATGATGAACATGGGAATCGCTTCAGACAATCCTGTCTCGGCACGGGCGAATCTTTTCATATTAGCCGGACACGTGCGTTACCATTTAGAAATCGTCAAGCGACGAGTCGACTCATCAAAATAATTGAAATCCACTGATGTTGCCGACATCATGGATTCGCCGCGATTGATCTCCCCAACGATCGGACCGACATTCCTACCGCAATCAAGCCTGCAACCACAGCCAGCATCGGCCAGGGGACAAATAATACCAGTCCGCAACATCCAAATAGGCCACACCACGCAAACGCTACTGGAAAAATCCGTTCGGCGGAATCGACACGTATGGCGCAGAGATTTGTCAGCGCATAGTAAATTAAAACAGCCGTCGCACTAAACGACCAAGCTATTTTTACGTCACCGATCAAGACCAGTATTCCAATCAGCGCAGTCACCGCCAAAGTCGCCCGAAGCGGCACTCCCCGTCGGTCAATCACAGCCAAGGACGATGGCAAATCGGAACGACGGGACATCGCGAGAACCACACGAGACAATCCCAAGATCAGGTTTAACAACACGCCTAACATCGCGGTAATCCCACCCATACCCACCAACACGACAACCCATTGCAACCCTGTCGACTCAGCTACCTTCAACAGAGGAGCAGCCCATCTCCCAGTCGCGTCACTTAGCCCGGCAGTTCCAACGGTCGCAATGCCTACCCAGGCCACGCAGATGTAAACCACCATCGCAATCGCAAGCGTTACAACCATCGCCCGTGGAATTATTTTACGGGGGTTAACTACCTCCTCGCCCATCGTCGCAATTCGTCCATAACCTGTATAAGCGACAAACATTAGTGCTGCAGCGGACAGTAATGACTGCCATGAATTGCTGTGTTGACCTGACGTTAACAACTCAATCGACCCCGACGGCTCAGGAAAACTCAAATCCCCCTTTACCAAAAAACCGATCACCACCAGCACCACCAAAGAAACGAGGGTGAGGCTGACAATGATCGTGTTGATGTTAGTAGTTCGGCGAATCCCAATTAACACAATGACCGTGATGCAGGCAAGAATAACCGTCCCTCCCACAACATTGCAGCCATAAGACCACCATTCCCCTTCGATCGGCTGCTGCCCAATCAAAGACATTAGGTAACCTGACAACCCGAGGGCCGCTGTCGCAGCCGACGCTGATTTGGCGCACAGAAATAACCAGCCGGCTGCAAAACCCATGCGGGGCGAAAGCCATCGGTAACCGTATTCGTAAGTTCCACCACTAACCGGATGGACGGCTGCCAATTGAGCACTACTCAAGCCGTTACAAATCGCAACAACGGCAGCGATCACAATGGCCCAAATTATATTCGAGCCGGCAACTCCGGCCGCGACACCAATGCTGACAAATACACCCGTCCCTAAAATTGACCCCAATCCCAACATGACGGCCCCGAGACCGTTAATTTGGCGTGGCAATTCCTGTTTTTCAATCATAGTGCCAGGTTTCAGATAATGGGCAAGCCAATACGTGGGCGGGGATCCCTACATTTTAGCAGTCGATTTTGATTTTCTAACCGCCCTCGGTAAGTTCGACCCTCAGACGTCGTCCCTTCCAGAGGATTGAAAGGCCGGCGGTCGTTGAAACCCAACCGGTGCTGTAGCGTCCTCTGGAAACTGGTTAAAATAACAGTCCGCCCATTATATAAGGTCAATTCATGGTTCGCCCGCTCCCTCAATTACTCCCTTTCGATCAACACAATCGATTACTGGAATCCAACGTCCATCCGTCGGATTGGAAAAATCCGGTGCCCGCCCCCAACTATCACCTAGTTGTGATTGGTGCAGGTACTGCCGGTCTGGTAACCGCCGCCGCGGCCGCGGGGCTGGGAGCCCGAGTTGCATTGATTGAAAGTGATTTAATGGGAGGCGATTGCCTCAATGTAGGATGCGTTCCCTCAAAGAGTCTGATTGCTGCATCCCGCTTTGCCGCCAACGGCCAGCGAGGCAAAAAACTGGGCATCTCGATTTCAGAAAAACGGAGCATCAACTTCTCAGAAATCATGGAACGAATGCGGGAACAGCGAGCGCGTATCAGCCCAATGGACTCAGCCACGCGTTTCCAGAAATTAGGCGTTGATGTTTTTTTTGGAAAGGGAAGTTTTGCCGATAATAACACGATCTCGGTGAACCCCGAAAACGGATCAGCGACTCACTTAAAATTCAAAAAAGCAGTGATTGCTTCGGGAGCCCGCGCGACAATTCCCAAAATTCAAGGGCTCGATCAAGTTGACTTTCTCACCAACGAAACTCTATTCTCCATCACGGAACTGCCATCTCGGTTTGGCGTTATCGGCGGAGGCCCGATCGGCAGTGAAATCGCTCAATGCTTCGCAAGATTTGGAAGTGACGTAACACTCTTTGAACGAGGAACGCATATACTCGGCCGCGAAGATCTGCAGGCAGCGAGTGTTGTACAGAATCAGTTTGAAGAAGAGGGAATTAATTTATTTTTGGAATCAAATAATCTAACGCTCACAAAGTCAGAAAACGGCATTCTGGTTCGCGGAATCAAAGGCGGCAATGCGACCCCATTTGAAACAACTGTCGATAAAATTTTGATCGCAGTTGGGCGCACCCCCAATATAGAAAATCTAAATCTCAAATCGGTAAACGTTAACTCCAATGCCCAGGGCATTGTGGTCAATGATTCACTCCAAACCAGCAATCCGCGGATTTTCGCCGCCGGTGATGTTTGTTCAAAGTATAAGTTCACTCACGCAGCGGACTTTCAAGCCAGAATTGTGATTCAAAATGCTCTCTTCGCCATCGGCCCCCTCGGGCGAAAAAAAGCCAGCCAGCTGCTCATCCCCCGAGCGACCTACACCTCACCTGAAATTGCCCACGTCGGTCTTTACCCACAGGAAGCGGAAGCTCAGGGAATTGAAATCGACAACTTCACCCAATCCTTTGAACATGTCGACCGGGCCATCCTCGACTCCGCTGAAGAGGGATTTGTTAAAGTTCATACGCGAAAAGGTACCGATCAAATTGTAGGAGCGACCATTGTCGCTGAGCATGCCGGCGATTTAATCTCTGAGATCTCAGTCGCTATCACCAATAAAATTGGACTTTCAAAAATCGGAGCAACCATTCATCCCTACCCGACCTATGCCGATGCAATCCGAAAACTTGGTGACCAGTTTAACAAGACCAAACTGACTCCGTTGAGTCGGAAAGTCCTGAGATGGCTATTGCGGCTTAACGTCGGCCGGTAAATTTAGAAATTTTTAAACCAGAACCCCGCAGAGCGCCTCGCATTGGATAGAATGGGGAAACACGAATTTCGAGTTTTTATTTCGAACCATGGACGCCAGACATGCCTCTTACCCATCTCCGCTGTTGCGTATTTTTTGGCCTGACACTGATTGCCGCGACACTCGTCGCCCAAGACAAACCGAACGTGATTGTGATCATGGCCGATGACTTGGGTTACGGCGACGTTTCTTGCTATGGTGCCACCGAATTAGAAACCCCCAATATCGATCAACTTGCCGCCGAGGGGCAGCGATTTACCAGTGGTTATTGCTCGGCCTCCACATGCACACCAACACGCTACTCAATGCTCACCGGCAATTATGCGTTTCGCACAAAACGTACCGGTATCGCACCGCCTACCGCACCCGCCATTATCAAACCGGGGGTCGTAACTGTTGCCTCGTTACTGCAAAAAGCAGGATACAAAACAGCGGTCATTGGCAAATGGCATTTGGGATTGGGAAAAGAGGCTAGTAAATCAGACCCTGGTGGCCCCGACTGGAACGGAGAGTTAAACCCTGGCCCTTTAGAGATCGGGTTCGATCATTGCTTTTTGCTACCAACTACCAATGACCGCGTCCCCCAAGTTTACGTCGAGGATCATCGGGTTCTCAACCTTGACCCAAAGGATCCGCTCTGGGTCGGTAGAAAAAAACCGAGTGACGACCATCCAACAGGTATCACTCATCGAAGCTCGTTAAAAATGGACTGGTCCCATGGTCACAATGCAACCATTCATAATGGCATCAGTCGGATTGGTTTTTACACCGGGGGACACGCCGCTCGTTTTCGCGATGAGGATCTTGCGGACAAGTGGGTTGAAAAATCAAATGAATTCATGGAAGCAAATCAAGACAATCCGTTTTTTCTTTTCTTTTCCTCTCACGACATCCACGTGCCGCGGATCCCGCACGAGAGATTTCAGGGAAAAACTGATCTAGGATTTCGGGGAGATGCGATCATCCAACTCGACTGGTGCGTTGGAGAACTCATGAAAACCCTGGATCGTTTAAAACTCACCGATAAAACACTCGTCGTTTTCTGCTCGGACAATGGCCCTGTTCTTGACGATGGCTATAAAGACGGTGCGATTGAGAAAATCGGCAAACATCGTGCCGCCGGCCCCTACACCGGAGGTAAATATAGTGTGTACGAGGGGGGCACGCGAACTCCGTTTATCACCCGTTGGCCGACCCGAATTAAACCGGGCGTTAGTGACGAAATGGTCTGCACAATCGACCTGCCCAGCAGTCTCGCTGCTTTGGCCGGACAGCCAGTTGCCGATGAAGACTGCGTCGACAGCCACAACGTAATTGACGCCCTGCTAGGCAAACCAGGAGCCACAGGTCGCGACCACCTTGTTCAACAAGACAATGGTGCGAGCGGTTCGTTTGGCCTGAGAGTGGGAGATTGGAAACTACAGCGCTATGGTAAAAAACGGGCGAGAAACGTTGTCGTCGAGGCGCAGCTCGCCAACACAGCTGTCGATGAATTCCAACTCTTTAATCTCGCAAAAGATCCCGGGGAAAAAGAAAACGTCTTGAAAGAAAACCCAAAGGTTGCCGCGCAATTGAAAGCCAAGCTCGACAAAATTATCGACGATGGCAGAAGCCGATAACAGCGTCAATTTTCTAATCACCCAAGACGCCGATGGATCAACCCTGATAGCCGCCGACCGAGGCGGCTATTTTTTTGTACCTGATTCAGCGGCAGCATCGGATCCGTCAGGAACGATCGTTGCCTTAATGATGTAATCCATCTTGGGGAACTTCTCAAAAATGTACTCGTTCCCTTTCTCCTTAAGTCGCTTTGCATTTGCATTGATTCCATATTCGGGATTAATGCTCTTGACGACTGCCCAACCACTTTCAACCTCAGCCACAGGGGAACAACCCATAGCGTCCTTGTAGGAATTAGCGACCATGTTTATGCAGAGTTGCGTAGTTCGCGAGTTCTCTCCCTTTTTTGCAAATGAAACCACTGCCGCATAATTGCTCTCTTTGACAGGCTCATCCTCTAGCGGCTGGTCCCAATACGCGGTTGCCTTGGGATCTCCACTAATTCCAAATTGAATCACCCCGGGGCTCACCTCATGAAACACCACGCCATCATAGAATTTACTCTTTACCAGCTGGTGTAGCCGTTCTGCCCCTAAGGGCGCCCAATCCCGATGCACTAGCAGTGTGAAATCTCCGGCAGTAGTTTCAAACTTTATTCGAAACTCCCCCTCTGTTGCCGCACCGTCGGTCGATGTCTTTCCCTCTTCCCAATTAACTGACGGTAACGTAACAGGCTCAATCGGCTCATTTTTCTCTGTTGGAAAACAGCCAGCACATACGCTGACGATCAATAACAGAGTGAAATATTTTGACATATCAAAACCTAAAATTACTTATTAACCCGACCTGATTGTTGCTTGAATTTCCCTCAAGTCAATCTCAGCCTCATAAGAATAACCGAATTGGGAAGCAACTCACAATCGCCCGCTGCTGCAATTACTATTTCCCGCAAATCTTGCAGTCTTCGCGAGGGTTGAGCGCTACCTCGTGAAACGACATTTGTCGTAAATCAAAATGGAGCACCCGTTTTTCAAGTGTCTCACCAAAACCGGCCAGTACTTTGATGGCCTCCATTGCGCCTAGGCAAGCAACTGTTCCCGAGGTCGCTCCAAACACTGGAAACTCTCGCTTCCAATGCTCTGGCACGTCAGGCGTTAAACAACGCAAACATGGTTTCCCTCCAGCAGGGAAAGTTGTAATGGTCGCTGAAGTATCATACATAGCACAATTTACATGCGGCTTGCCATGACGAACGCAGGCATCATTCATTGCAAATCGCTCTTGAAACATCGGAGCGGCCCCGACACACAAATCGGCTTCCGGCACCCATTTTTCGGCGAGCGCGTCATCCAGATTCGCAGCAACCGGGACAATCTCGAGCCGTGGATTTAGTTCCTTTAAACGACGCTCGATCGTCTCGACTCGGGGCTTCCCAAGCCAATCATGTGTCATTAACAACTGCCGGTTCAAATCAGAATGTTTCACGTTACCGGCATGAGCGATAATCAGCTTCCCAACCCCGGCAGCCGCCAATTCATAGGCCACCACACTCCCAAGTCCACCACACCGTGATATCAGGACCGTGCTGTTTTTCAATCGCCGCTGCCCTTCCTCTCCGAAGTCATCCGTCCAAATCTGCCATTGATACGTCGCCTGTTCAACTTCGGTCAAAAACGGAGCCGGGCTTTTGGGAAGTTCGTTTTCCATTTTTCAACCAATAGAGAATGCAATTGCTCTTGAGACGCGTGTCTTCTCAAGAAAATTTACGTTGTATTTTTAACACCTGAATCTTCACAAACAACCTCCCGCACTTGTCCTTTTTCCAATCGAAAATGAATGGTCCCCAATTGAGCTCCCTCTTCGACATTGTGCGTAATATGTAAAACGGTTACCGATTCGGATTGCTGAATTTTTTTCAACAGTTTGGTCAGATTATTTCGGGTATCGCCATCAAGCGCACTCAGCGGTTCATCGAGGCACAGCAGCCTCGGACGAAATGATAACGCCCGGGCGAGAGCTACCCTCTGCCTCTCGCCACCGGAAAGGCCCCGTGGATATCGATCGAGAATTTCGGTGAGATCTAGGCTCGACGCCAGTTCCTCAACCCGCTGATCTCGCTCGGATTTACTGAACCCTCGAACCTCCATTCCAAAGGCAATTTGTCGATAAACTTTCATCGTCGGAAACAAAGAAGAATCCTGCGGCACGTAGCCAATCTGTCTCTGAGCCGGCGGAGTTCGTGTGATCTCATCGCCCCCCACCAAGATCTTTCCTCCCACAATTGCGCGCAACCCACAAATGGATTCCAGTAATGTCGTTTTTCCACAACCTGTTGGCCCCATCAGGATCGCGTAGGCGTTGGACGGTATCTCAAAACTGACCTGCCTCAATTCAAAATCGCCCTGGCAGAGGCGTAATTGTTGAACCGATATCATACGATTACTCCTTTCTTTGAATTTCCCCCAAGAGTAATCAATCGCGTCAAAATGAGAACCACAATCGCCAACGTCACGAGAATCAACGATGCCGAAACAGCGCCTCTGAGATTTCCGAATTGAAAATTCAGATACACCGTCGTCGAAAGCACTTCTGTCTTCATTCTCGCGGTACCCGCAAAAATTAAAATCGGGCCAAATTCCCCTAACGATCGTGCCCAAGCCAGCGTAAAAGCCGCCACAATCCCACGCCACGCCTGCGGCAATGCGATCATCGAAAACGCCTGGTAGTGACTTGCACCAAGGGTTACCGCAACGCGTTCAGGCCGATCATCTATTTGCTCAAATGTATTTCGCATCGTCCTGATGGCGAACGCAGCTGCGACCGTAAATTGCGCCAAAATCACAGCAGGTATCTCATAAGTAATGCCGCGTATTCCAGCGTATCCCAGCGACGCAAACACCTCGCCGGTTCGCTGATCGAGCCATCGACCGACCGGAGTTTGAAACAATACCAATAAACTGATCCCAACCACCAACGGTGGAAGCACGATCGGAATATCTAAAAGCGTATCAATGAAATAACGTGCCCCGTTAAAAAGACGGCGGAAGCCACGAGATCGCTGCCCGAGCCGTTGCGTCATCGACTCCGAGCCTAATCTTGCAAGCACAAAACCTGTGGGAATCGCTACCCATAATGAAAGAATCGCTGCAATAGTACAGGAAATCAAACTGAGCCAAATAGAAAATCGAACCCGAGCATCCGAAAGCAAGCTCGACATATCCGACCAATTGGTAAATCGAAAGTCAGCCACCAACATGGCGATGATCAACGCAAGGTAGAATACTCCAAAAAACGACATCGTCGTCCAGAACAAGCCATCCCACTGAGATCGTGATTGACGAATCGACTTTGGCTTAATTTCTGACATCGAATTTCAAAGGCACCGAGAATGACGTTGAGCAATGAAATCCGAACCGAGCGGCCCGATGCCACCGTCATCAACACATTACTTAAAAAATATTGAACGAAACACTTGGAACAGTCTCACTCAATTAACGTCTTCAGTCAAATCAACTCCCTAAAAGATCGCAAGGGCAGACACTGATTCAGTCCCCAATGGGATCTAAGAAGCCATTTTTTTTAAACTGAGTTTTTATTTCAGCACGAACCAGCCAATCATAAAGCCGTTGCATTAATTTGGGGTTTCGGGTCGATTTTGAAATCGCCCACGGCTGACTCGCCACGCCAGCTGTCTCTGCATTAGAAATCGAAAATACATTGACAGCTTGAAGCGTCTTCGGGTCTGCTTCAAGATTCGAACGATAAACAAACGCCACATCGAGACCGCCGGCGATCAATTGACTAATTAATGTCGGCCCAACGTCTGCTTTGACGACCGCCTGACGTTCGATCAATAGATACAAATTATCCTCTTTAGATAGGATCTTTGACTTGTCATTAAATGGAACGGGACAACCGCTAAGAAATTCGCGGGTGAGGCTTCCCAACGCGGAAAACTCGGGATCACAAATTCCGATTCGCAAATTTGTATTCGCCAAGTCCAACGGAGCCTCAACGACTTGCGAGACCGATTTTGAAACAGCCAATACAATTTCATTGCGACTAACTTGGACAGGATTATGAAAATACTCCTGAACCTGAAGTAAAAATGAATCGTCACAGGCAAGATAAGCATCCGGAAAGAGCTCCTCATCCTCGATACTTCGCATTGCAGCGACCAATTTCCCGCAACCCTCCCAGCGAGGGTAGAGGTTTACACCCTCACGGGATGCAAACTCCCGAATCGCAGTTTCGATGACAGGAGTGAACATCGAACCACAATAGAGATGAATTTCAGGTACCTGTTCCCAATCGTCTCCAGCCAGAAAGGAAAATCCGTACTTCTCAAATGAAGGCTGACCGGTCTGCTTTGCAGTTAGATACCGTGCAAATTGCAAACAAGCCGTCGGCGACTTAGTCGTTGATACCACGCCTAACGCAATTTCGCTCTTAGTTTGGTCAGTAGCATCCACCATCGCAGCTATTTTCAAAACTGGCTCAGGCCCCAATTGATTCAACTGGCTCACCGTCGTGTCCCAAATTACGGCAGCATTGAGACTGCCGGCAACCAGTGCCTGCGCGAGTGTCATTACGTTTTCAGCATCGGTGGCTTTTCGCTCCTCAAGCTCATCGAGAACATTCAATTCAACTGCAACACCTCGCACCAATTTCCCCACCGCAGCACGTTCCGAGGCTATTCCAAATTTTATTTCAGGGTTCGCCAACATCTCGCCAAGACCACCGATCGGAATCTCACTGGTAATCGGAACCGCAATAACCGGGCGCTGCTCGGCCACTGAAAATCGCTCGGCAATAACGCCCGATTGATGGGCTTTGTCCAATAGTCGATCGTCGGCAGTGATGTAGATATCAGCGCCACCCAATAAACCAGTCTCGAATTCCGTTTTAATTTGGCCGGCAAGTTCTCCCGACCCGCCGGTCCTCACGATTTCTACATCCGTGCCGTACTGCGCATTGTACGCTTTAACAATATCCTCAACCGGCCTTGCCATTCCAGCAGCGCAATAGATGCGAACCGTTTGCCGACTCGTTTCTCGCAATGCATCCGGTCGAAGTTGAACCGCCAGAAACACTAGGATCAGCAATGACAAACCAGACGCAACACAAGCGGTCAGCAATCCCGAAATCCGTCCAAGACGGTTCGACAGATTCTGTTTACCTAATCTTGACGATGCCAATTTCACCGATCTTTCGCCCTCGTTAAATCAAGATTTTCAATATCTATTACCAGATCAGTAAAAGTGACTGCCGAAGTCTCGTGAGTCGCCATCAAGACGGCGCCACCATCCTGAGCGTATTCCCTCAAGACACCAAAGACCAACTCTGAATTACGCTTGTCCAAATTGCCAGTCGGTTCATCCGCAATCACCAGCGCTGGTTTGTGCGCGATCGCCCTTGCCAATGCAACTCGCTGACGCTGGCCATGACTCAATTCTCCGGGGTAACTGCGGACGCGATCGCCTAACCCTAAACGACCGAGCCATTGATTGGCCACAGTCTTACTTACGCCGGTTGCGATTCTCACGTTGGAGGTCAAATCCAAATACGGAACAAGCTCCAATGTTTGAAAAAGATAGCCGATCGCAATCGCCCTCATCTGGGTTCGCTGCGTCGAGGAAAGAGAAAACAAATCACTCCCTTGAAAACGAATACCACCGAGACTCGGAGCGAGCATTCCCCCACAGGCAAGCAATAAAGTAGTTTTCCCACTTCCGCTGGCGCCTTGGACTGCGACAAACTGAGCGGGATCAATTTCGAAACTACACCCCTCAAAAACACGAACCTCACGTCCACGATTCGAAAAAACATGCCCTAGATTATTAACCACTAACAACGGTGATACCTTATCCATCAGGAATCCTTCCCGATTAAATGCGCTGGGTCCTCACCTGCTGCTAACAAGGCTGGCACACAACTCCCCAAGACCGCCAGAATAAACGCAACGCCCCCGATGGTCGCCGCTGCATTCCAATCGAGCGAAACTTTTTGGCCGGTCATAACAAACAAGCGATTTGCTTGCTCAATCGACGCCGCCATGCCGACAGAGATCCCCACCGCAGCCCCGATCGCAGAGAGCAACATCGAACGCACTAAAAAGAGCGATGCGACACGCCAACGGCCGTAACCTACTGCCTGTAAAACACCAATCTCCGGCTTCCGCCCCAACGAATTCAACATCGCTAAACCAAGCAGCGTGAGAGCTAGAAAAACCCAAAGGACATTTTGCAAAATCAAAAAATTCTCTCGACTTACCGACCGCACGCTAAGACGCGCTTCGGCCATTCCTTCCTTTCGAAGAAAAGAAGCCTCGTCTGTTATCTTTGCAATTTCATTATTTAGAATTACAGAAGATTGCAGTCCGGATGCTTCGCACTGTTCGCTTGTGCATTCTATCGCTTCGATACGGCTAATTCGCTCAGGCAGCTGAAAAAGATTCTGAGCTGACTTCAGATCGATAAACGCCGCAGAATCCTGCCATGTTCCCGAAGCTCGATTCACGCGTTGAACCTGAAACGATTCCCCTGCAATCGTCACTTCTGCCTTCGTGTCTCGAGCAACCCCAAGCTTTCTAGCGAGCTCGCTGCCAAGCTGAAGTTCACCAATGGAAATCGACCTCTGCATCGGAGATTTGGGGCGATCCGGCATTGCAATCGATGCCGATATTCCCACAACACGACCGATCGACTGGTGATCGCCAGTCGCACACATCGCTCGCCGCTCCAGCATTGGAATCAAATGATTCAAGGAGGCACGATGCTCAATCAACTGCGAAACTAAATTGGATGTCATCGTGATTTCTGAGTAACCACCCGCCAAGTGGTAAGCGTACTGATCTACGTCCGATGGTAAAATCACAACGTTGGAACCGATGTCGCGAACATTGCGCCCGATTTCTTTTTGAAAGCCGGCATCGTTGATGGAAAAATAAGCGAGAACGCCCGTTACCGCCGCCACGATCAAACCGAAAACCAAACCGCTTTTCCAACGGTAATTCAATTCTCGGAGGGCTAAATAAATCGGGCTCATAGATCCTGAAATTCCGCACGTTGGTTCATTGCAAGGAGTTCACATTTCCTCACAGAGTTTCTGCGAGATTGAAGATCGCTCATTCTAGTTTTAATCCAATTTTTTTCGAGTCTGGCAGGTCCTAATTCAAGGAAATCCGAATCAAATTGACCATTCTTAGGGCAACAAAAAGGTTTAGGTATTAATTTCGTTAATATTTTGGTTATGGTAAGGCCACATCCCACCCCCAGTTTAACCTTCTTCGACGCCGCGTGTGAAATTGAGCCCTATGAAAACTCAACGAATTGATCGCAAGACGCGCTCTAGCCATTGCGTTTCCGCAATAGCATTCGTGCTTTGCCTCCTGTTTTCCGCACAAGCCCAAGCACAGTATTCCGGGCGTGGAGACGATGCCCCTTGGCGGGCGACGGCGGCACAAAAAATTGACCAAAATCGAAAAGCAGAATTGTTGATTACCGTACAGGATCTTGCGGGAAATAAGATCGAGAACGCGAGTGTTTCTATTCAGATGAAGAAACACGCTTTTAAATTCGGGTCGGCCGTTGACCCAAGATACTTCCTCGAATCTCAAAGCCAATACAACGCCGGATATGCAGCCAAAGTCCCAGACCTTTTCAACGCCACCACACTTGAAAACCACTTAAAATGGCGGGCTTGGGACGGAGCGTGGGGAAACAGCTTCGATCAATCGGTGACGCAAGCGGGGCTCGATTGGCTTGGCGATCGCGAAATTGATGTTCGCGGCCATGCGATGATGTGGCCGCGCTATCAAAGTGTTCCCGACTCAGTCCGAACGCTCCTGGACATCAGCAGTCCAAGCCAACAAAACCTTCAGGATCTCTACGACCTGTCGTTCAACCATATCGCGGACATCGGTTCGGCCGTCAAAGGGAAAGTATTTTCATGGGACATGCTTAACGAGCCCCGTACTTCTTTTGATATCGAAGATAAACTCATCGGATTTACACCTTCCGGCCAATCCGCAATCACCAGCCGAACCGACATTCGCAAGCGCTGGTTTGACGCTGCTCAAACGGCAGACAACGAAGCGAGTATGTTTCTTAATGATTTTGGAATCGTTGCCGGCGGCGACACCCTCGACAGTACTATCCGGAACAATTATCGCACCGTCCTCACAGAATTAACTGCGGCCAATACGCCTATCGACGGCCTAGGGTTTCAGTCTCATTTCAATGAATCCAATCGCCTGCCAACGAGCCCAACCAAAATCTGGGAATTGCTCGACGAGTTCGCAAACGACTACGACTTACCGGTTCACATTACTGAGTTCGATTACAACACCACTAATAAAGAGCTTCAAGCCGACTACACCCGTGACTTCATGACGGCCATTTTTGCCCACGAATCCGTCGAGGCATTTATTCTATGGGGATTCTGGGAAGGAAAAATAAATCACGCCGAAGCTGCTTTATTCGATATCGATTTTAATCCCAATCTTAACGGAGAAGAGTACCTCGACCTGGTCTTCAATCAGTGGTGGACAGAAGAAAATGGACTATCGAATTTCGATGGCGAATTTGGCACCCGAGGATTTCTCGGTGAATACGAGATCATAGTCGACTACCAAGGAAGGTCTTATCGCCACGATATTTCCCTCGGCTCAGGGGGAAACAATTTTATTGTCAGTGTTCCGGAGCCCTCCAGCATGGTAATCCTGGGCTGTTTTTCGCTAGCGCTTCTACGTCGGAAACGGTGAGCTTAACCGCTACGATTTTGCGACGATGAAGAAAACGATCAGCAAAACAATACCGGAAAAGAGAACCAAAATTGTCCAGGGCACTGTAATTGCCGACTCCGGAGGATTAACCGACAACGCGTCGCTCAATTCGACCGGTTGATTCTCCTCGGTATCGTCTGTGGAACTCGCTACAGCGGCATCTGTAGAACTAACATCCGCCTCCAAATTTTCGCCCGCCTCCAAATCGTCAAGCTCATGGATCACTAAGCCTCCGCCCAGTATCACCGGTGGAGCCTGATTGTTCTGTCCTGCATTTTTCTGCAAAATCTGGGCCACCTCCGCAATAACGAAGACAGAATTGGGATCAAAATCTAAGCTCGCTTCCGCTCTTCGCTCCAGCGTCTTATCCCACCGGTGTAACACCTGAACTCCATACAGCCAGTTTCGGTCTAGTGAGCACTCGCAATCCTGCCCGCAAATACTTGCCCGAGTGACAATCGGATCGACCGCAATCTCCTCTCCAAAAAGCACCTCACCTAAAAGCCGTCCCTGACCGTAAAGCACCGCAACCGCAGGTCGTTGCTCGTCCGTGATCCCCAACGAAGACAGTAACCATCTTTCTTCCGAACGACGTGACTGTGGCACAATGATAATGGCCGGCCCAGAATCGGTCGGTTTTTCAAGCGTCCACATTTGATCGTTGACACGTTTGACTGCCGCATTGACCGCTGCCTCCGCCACCGCGTCTTGAGATTCATCTCCCGACTGGACGAGCACGAAGACACATAAAGCATCGACCAATTCAGAAAAAATCTCATTCCGAGCGGGGGAATGGATCAGCGACTTCAGTCGGTCTTCCAACCGAATCGGGGAAGATACAGAAATAGATCTATCGACGTCGCTCAATCGAACCAAATCCATCAGTGGCGCCTGAGTAGCGTTAGGGTTCGCCAACTGAATTTGTTTTCCAATATCCGAAGCTGAATCGTACCAGGCGTATCCTACATTGGAATCAGCTAACTGATTCCGCAATGCTAGATTCCATTTCTCGAATCTTTCCGGCGCAACCGCAGAGGGCTTTACCAATCGCAATTGCCAAGATTTCCCGTGCACATTCACAAACGCAACGTCGCGCACGCTGTATTTGCAACGTGCCGATTCTTCCGCGACAACCTGAACATTTATGCTTAGCAAAAACAGATATCCGATCCCGACTGCCATCAACAAAAACGACCTTGGCAGCCATGAAATCCACTCGCCCACCCTCTCCACTACGGGTGCAACTCGTGCTGTCTTAAAATATTGGTTTGCGTGCATTACGATATCCAGGATTATTCTTCTTCGGGCAAGCTTTCATCAACACTTCGAGGTAAGAATCCCAAAGACGTTTCGAGCCAGGACCCACAAGAACATCCTCCTCCGCCCTCGGCCGAAAGTAACATTCCCTGAGCGGGTACAACACTAATCCAACAATCTGTCCGGATGCGGTCAAATCGGTTTACCTTTTGCGTCCGCACATCCCACCAAGTTGTCTCACCTAACCGGGAGAACATCCCATTGGTCGTCAGTGTGTAACTGGCGCACCCATGCCCCCCGGGAAATCCGCGTTGAATAGTCGAACCGTCGGCCAAAGAAAGAACCTCCGGACGAAGATACATTAGCTCTCCTTGAATGGCTGGCCGCGAGATATGTTTTCCGTGATGGTTAGATTCCCAGACCACCGCTTTGCTCCATTTTTTCTGACCATTATCCCGATCAAACGCGACGACGGAAAACTGTTTTTTAGTTGACTCCGAGGCCACCGTGACAAGGCAGCGGTTGTCTTCATCACCACCGCCAGCAAGATAGAAACTTGCCAAATGCCCCGCAAATGGATCAATCGGCTGCCTCCACTGGAGTTGACCGTCACTGGCATTCAGGCACACCAACTCATAGGATTGGGACTGATCGAGGGAAATCCTCCGTTTGTCCGATGCGATGTGATCCGGAGTTTTATCCTCCACAAAGAAAATTCGGTCGTCCATGATCGTAATTGTCGGGTGCAATACCAGCCCGGGGTATTGCCATTGCAACTCCCCACTTTCGGGGTTCATAGAGAAAATACTATCGCCGGCAACGACATGGGTGTCCGCGCCACCGGTGGAGTCAAACCACTGGCTGCTGCCCCACCACTTTTTGTATATCGCCGAAGAACTAACTTCGGTTCCAATTAATTGATCATTATAGCGACTGATAAACCCCCAACTTCGCCCAGTCAGTTGGGAGGTTTCTTTATTTGCATGGCTAGGGATATTAAACCGGCGGGCTACCTTGCCAGTTTTACCGTCGACAAACCAAGCCTGATGTTCACTCGCAACAAAAACACCGCTTTCATCTGCACACCAATTCGAACAGTCATGCGGAACGTTCCAACGCATGACGGAGGGAGATTCGACGCTCCACAGAACAACACCGCTGTAGCTGTCGAGCGCAATCATCCGCTGCTGCCCCTGAAGAAACAAACGCCCACCCGCCGCCAAAGGGGCCGGTTTACGATTCTGGCGATCCGTCTGGTAACGCGGCCCTGGACGGCCAATCCACTGAGTGACTAAGTCCGCCCGATCCGAAGCGTTGGAGAGTTCTTCGCCGCCAAACGCACTGTTGTCCGCTTGCCCATACATATGACTCCAAACTCCCGATCCCTTCAAAGCACGCCGCTTCCAGACGACACGTTCACCATCATGAAAAACACCACCTTGAGGTCGCACCAATCGACGCATCTGCTCACTCTTCGCATCTCCAATAACCACCGAAGCACTCGCGGCTGGAAGAAACTGAATTGGAATATCAGAAACACTTAACCCCTGTCCGTAAACAACTTCGGGATCTTCGACAAGCTGCCGACGACTCGCGACAGCGTCGGCTTCGCTATCAACGACTAACACAACGTTAAATTGACTTTCCGATGAGAGTTTTTTTGCTTTCTCAATATTTTTGCTTCCCACAACAAACACGAGGCCTCTTGGATTCGGACTTTCGGCAATCAAATCCGCCGCCCAAGCCGAGGGCTTCTGACGATCATCCGCAGTCCAGTCAAAATGCGTATCAAGTGAAAAACTCTCAGACACTTCGGCATCTTCACTGCCTCCGGTTCGGATTTGATACTGCAAAATCCTTCGGTACGGCAAATCCTTAAAACGCGTCGTATGATTACGGGTCAACTCGCCGGAACTCATTCGCTTGACACCGTCTTCGGTAATCAAGTCGACAACGGTTGGACACTTCTGGTCCGTTCCGTAAGTTACTTCGACTTCTCTCGGAGCAACGTATCGCACATAGGGGCCGTGGGAAATAAATTGGGGAACTTGAATATCCGGAATGACTTCATCGGGGAAATCAGCCTGAGCAGATTGAAACAGCCGTGAAATGGTTGGCGCGTCAATTGCTGTGGAATAGATCCGGACTTCGTGTAAGGCTCCCTTGAGTGGGAACGATTCGTTGGCATCCCGATAAACACCCACCGAAAAATATCGTTTTTGGGCATAGCTGATCGGGCCTTTTTCCAGCTCACTCGAAGCTGCCAGCGATCCGTTGACATACAACCTCATTTCACGACCGTTGTAAGTGCCCACGACGTGATTCCAAGATTTCAACGTAAATGCACGCGGCGCCTTAAGGTAGGTCAAACCATTCCCGCCGCCGGCAATCGCCAAACAAAAATGGTCGTCATTGTAACCCAATAACCAACCGTGTTCGGTCGCCCCGTCATCCTGAATGCAACCGGCAATCCCACCCCATTGCTGACTTTGATCCACACGAACCCAAGCCTCAATCGCAATCGCTTCGGTCGGGAGGTTTGCAGCGTTTTCTTCATCGATTAGAAACCTTGCTCCGTCCAACTCGATTGCCTCAAACCGATCGGTTCCCTCAATTGAGGCAACCCGTCCGGTTCCGTCAAGATTTAACGGGGCGCTGGACGCTTGATCTCGAACCACCACCTGACTGAGCGACTCAGTCTTGACCGGCTTACCCGCTTGGTTCGACATCGCCGATCGATGGAAAACCCAGCGATGAACCAAGTTCTTATCTCGGACCGGACTCACTGAAGGCGAATCTGCGACCAGGCCAACCACCGATTGTTGGCGAACCTCAGGATCCGCAGTTTGGGCAAAAACATGAATCGCGCCGGCATCCGTTGACGCAATCAAACGTCCGCCCGCCAACGCCATCCCAAATACTCGGCCATCGGTTTCCGACGACCAAAGAACCTGACCGTCACTCGCACGAACTGCCGTCACATGATCGCGACCCCCAACAAACAACGTCTCTCCTGCCATCACCAATTCCAGTGGTTCGTCTACTTCACATGACCACTTCAACTCATTCGTCATCCGCGCCGCTGCAAATAACTTTTGTCCATCGATCACATAGAAATTATCCCCTGAGACGACAATCGATCGTCCCCTTGGAAAGGAAGCCACTCTTTCTTTTCCTTCAAAAACACCAACCTGTCCAGGGCGAGAAGCACGCCCGCCTTCGGTGCGTACAATTTTCCCGGTATCGGTGAGCACAATGGTCACGCCCCCACCACCTGGAAGAACTCCCAGATCCTTGCCGCTGGTTCGTTCAAATAACCTGGGGGCGACTCGCCCTTGAGGTACGATTAACCGTCCCTCAGCAACCAATAAATTTCCTTCCAAAGTCGATTTGGCATGAGCCACCACATAATGATTTTTTGGATCTTTGATTTCCCCGGTTGCCACATCGACGGCGCAAATAAATGAATCTCGCCAAGGCAATAACGAAGCGCCGAAATAAGCGACCTCATCACGAACAACAATTCCAGTCCGAATAGGAAAGTAACTAATCAATCGATCATTATTGATCAACCGTCGCTGTTCATCGCCAATGTGAATCGACGGATTAAATTTCCAGATCAACTCCCCTGAATTTCGGTTGAGGCAGTAAACGTAACCGTCATCACTTCCGAACAAGATGCGGTTATCGTCGATTGTCGGGGCCAATCGAATCGGCCCGCCGGCAACATAATTCCATTTCAATTCGCCGCTGGACAGGTCAACCGCCCTCAACAAATCCTGACTGGAGGAACCAAAATAAAGAGTCTCACCATCGCTAACCGGATGAAAACAAGCGTCGTATTGACGCATCGCCGGCAAGTCGCGAATTTGGCTAAACGCATCCCAGCGGGCAGGCCCATCCCATGCGGGTGTCGGAGGAGACGGTGATTTCCACTGCCAACTCAGCTCCAAAGAGTCCGGCTTAAAAACGACATCGGTACTTCCCGATCTCGCATTATCAGCCCGAAATGTCTGCCATTGCTGGGCAAGCCCAAGGCAAGGAAAGAGTAAGAAAGCGATAACAAACAGAATGTATTTCATAATTCGCCTCGGGTTGTTTTAAACCCAATCTTAATGCGTGGCGCTTCATAAATCATTCTCTCAACGAAACAATTTGTGCGATCCGAGACAGAAAACTCAATTCCGTCCGACTTAGCGGGACCAAACTGCCGCTGCAATCACTTTTTCACAACCGAAACTACCTCGGGGAGGTCCTTTAAGAGACGCTCAGGGTAGTCCTCGGGAAACGCCCAAAACACATTGTCACCTTCCCGAACTAACTTTCGGTCTTCTGGTGACACGCCAAGAATAAACGATCCGATGTCGGAGCTGACCCAGGGGTCTCTGTGGAAATAGCTATGGCCAAGAAAACTATTGGCGTCCTTATCCATTCGCGAAGCATCAATCATCTCGATGCTCTCAACTTTCATTAAGACTTGTCGTTCCCATTCCTCAAGACCGCCAACCGACCGCCCAAGCCTTTTCTCGCTGTACAGCAATTGAGATAACCCCAGCGCCTTATCGTTAGGGGAAGCATAAACAGCCACACCGTTAGCAAGTTCAAAAAAGCGGTCATGGATCGCGTTGACAAAGGCCATTAAATCCATGTCGGGAGCCGCCAGCACGACTCGATCTATTTGGTATTTTGCCTGCACCTGCTCAGGCGTCAAATCGTTTTCCAACAACCGAAGTTCCCGCATCGCATTGACCACTATGGGCGTTCCAGCGCTATGTCCAATGATGGTAACCGAATCAATGTCACACTCTTTCGCCAAATTGGTAATCAATCGACGAAAATGGCGGGTACTGAATGTCGCGTTTCCCTTATCCGCAAGATAACCCAGCACACTGGATTCCGAAGGCCATTCAAACGAAATCATCGCGCCTTGCCGGCCGGAATAATGAAAAATCTCTGCCGCCAACAGAGTGTTGTCTATGAAACTCGTGTTATATCCATGAACAAAAATGCAAACATTTCGCTGCTGGCTCTCACTTAACTGCCGATTGAGTGCCTGCACCCAAGGGTTTTCTCGGTGCCTTACCAAATCATCCTTCACGTGCCATGGGTCAATCTCGATGGGCGTTTCGTCAAGTTCGATTCGTTCAAATTCGACCAATGCCTTTTTTTTGTTGCACGCTTTAACGGTCTCCTCATACAACTCCTCCTTGGTTAGCCCTTTACCAATTTGCACCCTTGCGATTCCCAAGGTTGGCGAATGGCTCCGCTTACTCCCGAATGGATCTAACGCACCGGATTCGGCTTCCACGTTGCGACCGCTAATCACAAATACAGGAACTAGCGATTCTGTTAACGACTCCAAACAATTGCTTCCCGGATGCGAGAGCCCTAAAGAAAGCGCCAGAGGTGTCGGCATTAATTCTCGTGATGGACGGCTTGCCGTCATGCAACCCACAGCGGATAGCACTGAAATCAGAAGAACCAATCTCAAAACTGAAAAACTCGTTCCCCTGAAATTTAAATGTAAATTCCATCGTGACACTGAATCTCTCCTCCAATCGCTGTTGAGATGAACAACCAATTTGGTTTCGCTAAGGCCAATCCAATCGCATCGACAACCATGCCTCGGACGGAGCCTGAATCTCAACTATTTCGAACGCGGGATCATAGAGGAATGAGAATACGACAGCAAACCCAGAAAACACCGCAATTCACGCGTTTCTCGACCCCAAACCACGAGAAGGGCAGGGGACAAAGCGAAACGAGGCATCTGCCACGTCGCTCCAATGAACGATCAGAATCAAACCCGGCACTCAGAATCGAGGAACCACCCAATCGGGAATTCCGTTTTCTTTTAGCTGAGCTTCGTACATTTCAGTCGCGGGGTGCGATTTTGCATAGGGGACATTTTCGTTGACCATCAACGGAAGCGACTCTACCCACCATTGATCATAGTCTTTTCGAAGTCGCGCCATGACTTTCGGGTGATCACCGGCAACGTCAGTTTTTTCAAATGGATCGATAGAAATATCGTACAACTCGGTATTATTTACCATCCGCCATCGGGCTGTTCGAACAGCACATTTCTTAAACTTGCTCAAATTTGGATCGGCCCCTTTTTCCCAACGGCCGACGTGAACAAACAACTCCCTGTCCGGCCAATCGACTTCCGTGTTTTCTAAAATTGGAACCAGTGAGCGTCCATCTATTGCTTGAACCGTATCTGGAATCTCAATTCCGGCCAATTCACAAAACGTTTTGTACATGTCGATGTGAGCCGCTAAGGCTGGAGCATCCACACCCGCTCCGAGAACACCTTTCCAGCACCAAAAAGCTGGGACATGAGTGCCGCCCTCATAGGCCGACCCCTTGCCCGATTTAAAACCCGCTGTAAATATCGGAGTCGCTTTGCCGTTTAACTTTCCTCGTCTTCCCGCTTGCCCGTTGTCAGTCATAAAAATCAACAAAGTATTATCCCACAGATTCCAATCATCCATCTTTTGAATCAGGGTTCCCATATTTTCGTCGATGTTCTCAATCATGCCGTAACGGCCCGCGGTGTTTTCATCCCATCCCAAATCCAAAAACCGCTTCTTATTTTTTTCCGGTGCCAACATGGGACCGTGAGGCGCGTTGGTGGTGATGTACGTAAAAAATGGTCGGCCGGCTTCGTGCTGGGCTTTTGTCCATCCCAACGCAGCTTGAAAAAAGACATCCGTGCAAAATCCACTTGTCTTCACTAGCGTATCGTTGTGCCGAATGACGTTATCAAAGTAAAGACCCTCTTTCTCACGGTTAGGCGGATAATCTGCGCAGCTTCCTCGATAGGCCTGCCCGATCCCACCAGCACCATGGGTAAACACTTCGCTAAAACCGCGACTCCCCGGTTGATAAGGTTCTTCGTCCCCGAGATGCCACTTACCAAAAATACCGGTTGCGTAACCTGATTGATGCAACAACTCAGGAAAAGTCGTGGTGCTTAAGGCCATTCGCTCACGTTCTTTGATGGTGTGAGTCACGCCATTTCGAAATTCGTGACGACCGCTAAAAATCGAAGATCGAGAAGGAGCACAGGTGGGACTTACATGAAAATCTGTAAATCGCGTGGACATTGCGTGAAGTCGATCAAGATTGGGCGTTCTTAAAACCTTGTTTCCCATGCAGGAGAGATCTCCCATCCCTTGGTCATCTGTCATGACGAGAATGATATTGGGGCGCTTTCCTTTCAAACCATCGGCGTCACAAGGATTAGCGGTTACCAGAAATCCAGCTTGAGCCGACAGAAAAATCGCCGCCAGAACTACCGCACGACGCATTGTATAGAAATTCATTTCGAACTCACGATCTTTTTGATATGCCCTAAAATATAGCGGCCAACTTCATCGGAAAGAAAATCAACGCCCCGCCCATGGTCTAACCAAACTCTAAAAACCACCTCTTCGCCCTCGTCGATCGGGAGCCGGTTCGGCAGGCTCCTTTTTCAGCTTACCTTCAGGGTCTTGAATACTGCGGATATCCATCGCCCACATTCCTCGACCGTGTGTGGAAATCACCATGATATCATCTCGGGGATGGATGACTAAATCCGACACAAACGTCGTCGGAAGTTGATTCGCCAAAACGTTCCACTCAGCTCCTCCGTTAGTGGAAACGTAGACACCTAAATCAGTGCCGACATACAACACGTCTTTGTTCTTTGGATCTTCACGAATGACATTAATCGGGCCAGATGGGATGTTCGCCACAATGCTCACCCAAGTATTTCCCGCATCGTCCGACTTCCATAAATAGGGCTTCATGTCATCATTTCGTTTTCCGTTTTGCGACATGAAAACCGTACCATCCCGATGCTGGGAGGCCACAATTTGCGAGATCCAACGGCGGGGAGCGATCCCCTTATCCTTCTTGATCCATTGCCCTCCACCGTCAGGGCTCATGTAGACATTTCCGTCATCGGTACCGACGTAAAGCATCCCAAACTTAAATGGGGATTCGGAAATGGTAGAAAGGGTTTGATAGGAGATATCGCCAATTTCCGCGAGATTGTTGTTCGTCAGGTCAGGACTGATTTTTTTCATATCGTCGCCGCGATTCATCGACCGGTAAAGAAAATTCATGCCGTGATAAAGCACGTGAGGATTGTGCGGAGAGATAATAAACGGTGCAATCCACTGACCCCGAATCGGATCCGCACCAGACTCTAATGGAGGCAAAAGCCGTTTCCCACGCATCCCTTGATCAAGTTCCGTTCGAGAAATTTGACCGTAGAATCCTGCCGAATAAACAGTATTGGCGTCCGTCGGATCAATGGCGTGACTGCTGCCTTCACCCCCGGGAGCCCACTCCCATTCGACGGGTTTCATTTGACGACTGCCATCTCGATTTTCACGGATATTTACCACCCCTCGCATGCTGCCATGATCTTGAATCGAGCCGTAAATATTAAATGGCGAATCCATGTCATGCATGACATTGAAAAACTGGACGGCCGGGATCTGTTTGGTAAACAACCTCCAGTTTTCTCCAGCGTCGTACGACATGTTAATGCCGCCATCATTTCCATTGATCAAATAATTGGAATCATCCGGATTAATCCAAAGTGCGTGATGATCACCATGCATCCCTCTCAGTCGACGAAAAGTCTTGCCGCCATCATTGGACACATTGAGCGCTAACCCCATCACATAAATCGTTTCGGTATCATTCGGGTCAACACGGATCTGGCCAAACACCCATCCATAAGTGGAGCTCAACCCCCGCATATAGTCGTTCGCCTGGCTGACCTTTCGCCAATTTTTTCCGGCATCATCGGAGCGATAAACTTCCGCCCCTTTAATCGTTTTCGTGCGCGGTCGCCCGTACGAATCTAAAGAATCACCCCTCGGCTGTTTTTCTGACAAGCCGTAGTTATCAACAAATGCATACAATACATCCGGCTTCGTTAGGCACAAATCAATCCCGATCCGTCCGCGAAACTTCGCCGCCGGTAAACCTTGATTGATCGGCTGCCAAGTCTTTCCACCATCGGTCGTCTTATGGATACCGCTCCCTGAATAATGGGGTTCATTACGAGGATCATTCCAGCGTTTTCTAGTCCGCTGCCAGGTAGCCGCATAAAGTGTCTCCGGGCTACGGGGATCCATCATCAGGTCAATCACTCCGGTTTGCTCATCGAGCTCCAGAACTTTTTCCCACGTCTCGCCACCATTGATAGTTTTATAAAGGCCACGCTCCGGGTTTTCAGTCCACTCATGTCCCGAGTCAGCGACGTAGACGATATCCGGATTGGTCGGATGAATAATAATTCGAGGGATCGTATGAGCCGTTGCCAAACCCATGTGTTTCCAGGTCTTGCCCGCATCGATTGACTTATAAACACCGGCCCCTGCCATCGAGGACCGAAACACATTCGCCTCACCCAAACCGATCCAGACGATATCCTGATTCGAAGGGGCAATCGTGACATCGCCAACCGACGTTGAGACACCGTGTTCAAAAACCGGTTTCCAAGTCGTCCCCTCATTCTCAGTTTTCCACACACCACCCGAAGCAGTGGCTGCATAAATTGAATAAGTATTTGCTCTCGGTGTCGTCACGGCTACATCCGTAACCCGACCGCTTATATTCGTTGGCCCCAAAAACTGCCACTTCAAGTTCTTATAGGGAGAGCTTTCCTTCATCTCGGTATGCTTTTGATACCAAGCCAAACGATCCTCGGCCGATGTGTATTCTTGCGCCTGCACCGGAATATCAACCGAAGCCCACAGCCCCAAAGAGACGATGAAAACTAAAAAAAACCGTGTCATTAACAGCTCCTAAAGACAATAGCCTAACCAACATTTGAAACCAGTAGATTCCGTCAGGAACACAGACCCCTGAGCGGACTTGGATTCTAGCGAATCCAAAGCCGGGTTGCGAAGGTTTGGAAAAAGAAAAAAACTCAACCAGTCGCGACTTGGAGCACTCGGGCTCCCTCCGCTACAAATCCATTTGCCATCGGGCGGGATAACGCCGCTCCAACTTTGTTGTAATCCTCGACAATTCTGGCAACCACATCAGACGCTTTTTCACGCTCCACCAACGCGATCATGCTCCCGCCGAATCCCGCCCCCCTCAAGCGAGCGCCAAAGCCCCCCTCAACGCCGATCTTTCGGGTGGCAACGACCAGAGGATCTAGCTCAATACAACTTCTCTGAAACTTCTCACGCACCGAAGCGTGACTTTGGTATCACATTTCACCGGCTTGCAACCAGTCGCCGTTTCTCATGTGGCGGACAAACTTGATCGTTCGCTCGTTTTCTCGCACCACATGCTCCACCCGCAGAAAACTCAGCTCATCGAGGTGCCCTCGCGATTCATCAAGGGCACTCCAAGTGAGATCTCGAAGGCTCTTAAGCCCCAATACTGTCGACACCGATTCACACCGACGGCGTCGCATTGCATATTCACCTTCAGACAATTCATGCCGCCTATGGCTATTCATTAATACCAAGGCAAGATTGACATGCTCAAACGCAACTTGCTCGATGGATTTATCCCAGCAGTCAAGCAATAACATGCGACCGCGCCCCACTTATCCGGCAAGTTCCTTTACGGTGTTCCATGCCGGGCGATGCCACTTCAACAAAACACTTTGCCTCGCAAATCGATGATCCGTGACGGTGGGAACCGGATGAACCAACAACTCAAGATCGTTGAATTGTTTCAACCAAAGCTCGCGTGGCCCCGCGTCGCTAAACGTCGTTGCAATCCGAGAGGCAAGTTGCCCCGTTTCACCCGCATAGAGTGCATCGCCTCCGAGTTCACGGATTACATAAACTCCCGGACCTTCGGGGATCACGTCGAAATCCAACTCCGTGACCAGCGATCCCTGTATCGACTTGAGCTTTTTCTTGCTTAATGCTGAAATCCCCAGTTGTTTCGGGGTGCGCAACGTCGCGCGGTGCTTTGCATTACTCCCCTCTTTACGCAATTTAAGCGCCGCCCAGCGGTAATCGAGCGGTTGATACCCCGGGGCAAACCCCGACGCAATGGCATCGAATTGGACGCCGAGCCTCGGATCACAAAAGATTTCGTCGAGACTCATGCAATACTTATTACTGATCTGACGCCACGCTATTTCGCTGGCAAACAAAAAGGGGCTGACTTCGCTCCAGCCAATTTTTGTTCTCACGGTAGTATCGACAGAAGCCGCCTTCAGTTTCCCAGCTTTTCTTATGCGAAACAAAAACCGGTTTCGCTCCGCCGGAGTGCCGGGCACCGAGAGTCGTTGACAAGCCAATTGAAAATCTTCATTCAAAATTGGATCGGCGATCAACCGATCAACCGAGTACCCGCGGTTGGTCTTTGAAAACGCTTCAATGATCTGAGCTATTTCGGAAACTAGCGATTCATGGATGTCCGCATCATCCGCAAATAAAGCTCGCTGGACTTTCTCCAATCCTTTCGCTTTCTGAGCATCGCGTTTGGAATATTCACTCATGCTCGGTTCTTCACTGCCGTTGAGACGATCACCGGAAGAAATCCGGTCGAGCCGCTCCGTCCCAAGACGGACGTAATCTTTCGACAATTCAAAACCGAAAAATTCACGCCCTAATTTTTTAGCCACAGCGAGCGTCGTCGAACTACCTGAAAACGGATCGATTACGACATCGCCCACATTCGAACTTGACCGAACGACTCTTCCCAGCAACTGCTCAGGCATTTGACAACCATGAAATCCAGCCCGCTCCTTAAACGTTCCTGCAACCCGGGGAAAGTACCAGGTGTCTTCGTCCGGCTGAAAACCATCGACCAATTCCTGAGGCCTGAGGATCCAAGTGTCGTCTGGCATTCGACCGTTGGGATTCGCTCTGGCGTCGTTGTAAACCAGCCTTCGGGCCGAGGGAACTCGCAAATCCATGTCGTCATGATTGAACAGAAAGTTCTTTTCATCTTTAACAAAATGAAATAGATGAGCGTGTGAGCGCGTAAATTTCTTCTTGCAGTTCACGCCAAATGTGTAATACCAGATAACCCAACTGCGACAATGAAACCCTAACTTTTGAGCCTCAATTTTCAACTCCGCAGCATACTCGTCTCCGATCGCCAACCAAAACGTGCCCTCTTTTTTCAATACCCGGTGAACCTCGGCCATCCACTCGCGAGACCACGCCAGGTACTGATCATCTCCCAGTTGATCATCGTATTTGTCGTATTTAAATCCGATATTAAAAGGGGGATCGGCAAAGGCTAGATCGATCGACTCGGAGGGTACCTTTTTGAGACCCGCAACACAGTCACCTGGGTGAATTTTACCTAAGAATTTTGCTAATGTTGCGGCCAACGAATCCCCTCCAAATTTTTTGAGAGGGTCGATCACCCCCTGCCAAATACAGCCTCTACAATTTATCAACTTGTTCATTGGAATTCGAGTCCCTCAGCGCATGCCTCGGAAGTAAACGCTGCCCAACACACCCGTTCCCGGCCATTTGCGAGGCCATTTGCGAGGCCACCACCGAGGTGGATTAAAACAACCTCGCCCCAAGCTCCATCCTAAAATCTTCTGAAAAACAACCCTCATTCAAGCAGAATGATTCCTCGCGACCCCGCTTTGATCGCAGATAACGAAATTTGAATAGACGGCAGCATGGATTGCCGCCGCGACATGCGGTATCCTCAACTTGCGAGAACATCAGGCAAAACCGATGCGTCAAAGAAGATGTCTATCTCACCCATGGCACCGGTTTACCTTTCAAATTCCATAGGCCTACTCCATGTACTTCAATAAAACTCTGCTCCTACTGATCGCTTACTCTTTGATCATCGGCCTACCTTGCCATACCACCTACGGACAGGAGCAAGCCGCCGATTCATCCGCGGGGCTGACATTTCAGTCGCCTCCGGAAAAACGAATCGGGAAAAAAATCGTTCTGATCGCGGCAGAACAGGAGTACCGCAGTGAGCAGTCGATGCCCATGCTGGCTAAAATCCTGTCGTCTCATCACGGATTCGACTGCACCGTTCTTTTTGCTGTTAACCCGCAGGGACAAGTCGACCCGACCATGCCCGTTTATCCAGAAAAAGGAAAAGAGGATGAATTTCAGATCCACAACATCCCAGGACTCGACCAACTAAAAGATGCCGACCTCGTCATCTTTTTTTCCCGACTCCTGACTCTCCCGTTAGCACAACAAAAACAGATTGTTGCCTACATCGATTCTGGCAAACCTCTCATCGCATTAAGAACAGCCAATCATGGATTCCGCGGGCGTCTGCCCTATAAAATTAATGGTCAACAAGTCCAGTTTGGTGCGCAAGTCCTGGGAGGCACTTTCCGGGGCCATCACGGCAACTGGCATCGTGATTCCACCCGGGGTGATATTGTCGAAGAAATGAAAAAGCATCCCATCCTTCAAGGCGTTGAGAATATCTGGGGCCCTTCAGACGTTTATCGGACCTTTCCCGAAAACGGTGGACTGCCCGAAGATTGCACCGCCTTGGTTGATGGACAACCGCTAATGGGCCGCGAACAGGGAGACGCATCCAACCCAAATAAAATTCCACTTCCCATCATCTGGATTAAACCTTGGAAAACCAGCAATGGAAAATTGGCGAGGGTTTTCCATTCCACAATGGGCAGCGGAAAGGACTTTGAAAACGAAGGTTTCAGGCGATGCATCGTGAACGCATGCTACTGGTGCACTCAGCTAGAGGATCAAATTCCCAAACAATCCGATGTCAATTACGTAGCCCCCTACGCGCCACTGCCGAGTGGATTTAATTATGAGAAGCTGGGAGTCACACCGAAAATGCCTGCTGAATATCGATCCCCTTAAACCGTCGCTGAGCGAATCCTTGCGATGCTTAAAATGGCGGGATGAACAATTTCTTTTTTAATCGTTCGACTGATTCCGCGGGAATGTCTTCGGAGTTGGTCACCGCGATCCAGGCATCAATATAACTCGAGGGCGAATAATTGTGCCCGTATCCGTTGGGCACACTCGTCGCCATCGGCAAGTCGAATGCGATTTGTAAAAACGTGATAACGGGATACCACTTCAAATGAGGCGACACATCCGGCCCCCGCTGCCCGTCTAACCATGCAGGTTTTTGAAACGCCAAGTCCGGCGAGAAAAAAACCATTGGATCACTGGCATGTTGCACATAGACATTCCTCATTCCTCCCCATGGCTCCCCCGACTCCAAAGTGTTTTTCTGCGAGGTAAAACGCACCATTGAACTATTTCGAAAACGCGGCAACCATGCAGGAGAATCACCATTCCGCTCGCGCGTTAATTCTTGCCACTGAGTGCTTGGAAAGGGCGGCCCGCTCCAGACCGCACCTTGTATCGGGTTGTCGAAAATTTTGTACAAATCCGCCGACACCTCGGAACCGAACGCCCCCAAACTCAATCCGAACAGATACAATTTGGGACGATCATCTCTGGGAAGTGTAATCCAGTAATCGTAAATCTCATCAAAGAGAACTTGAGAGGCAACGATCGAACGTGTTGGGTCAACAATAATCGTCAGCCAACTTGGTAGATAGCTATACTGCATACTGACAATCGCCGTGTCGCCGCCGAGTAAGTACTCAATGGAGTCGACCGCTGCCGGATCTAACCAACCGGTTCCCGTTGGTGTCGCAACAATTAACGTGGACCGCTTGAATCCGTCGACTCGGATCAATTCCTTCAATGCCAACTTAGCCCGTTCTTCGAGGGTGGATCGTGAACGCAGGCCAACGTAAACGCGCACCGGTTGCTGACACTCGCGGCCCCAAAATCTGGTTAAATCTGATTCTTGGGGTCCCTCTACGATAAAGTTTTTTCCGCGTCGGCCAATCGAATCCCACTCGATCGACGAATCTGGACTACCCGATGCGATCGCGATTTCCGGCTGAGCGACCCCCTCGTCGATCAAAGCATCTGCCTTCGAAAAAAACGAATCAGCAGCACTCATTAAACCTCGGGCGATCACCCCGTTGGCAACAAAAATCGCCAACAGTCCAATGAACGTTACGCCAAGCGTCGTCGCCACACGACGCGGAAGAAAACGGTTAAGTTGACCCGACACGCACCCGCACATCCACCCCAGCAACCGGACCACGCCGATCAGACAACAAGCGGAGAGCAGGGCAATGATTGCGGTCGCATAGGGATGAGCACTTTCCAAAGGCGGCATCTCCATTAGCTCGCGAATCGAGTTTTGCCAAAACGTCATCTGCTTCAAATAGAATACGAAGACCACGGCAACCACAACAGAAGTAACAATCTTCGAAGTACGTTCCAACGCTGCGGAAGGCTTGGGCAATTCTAAAAACTGATAAAGTTTTAAAAAACCGACCCCGACGCCGTATCCAGCGGCAAGCGCGAGCCCAGACAGCAACCCCTGAAAGAGAAAATTACGAGGCAACAACGAAGGGGTCACCGATGCGGAAAAAAACAAGATCGCAAAGACAAGCCCGATAAAAGAAAATGAATCGTAATAACGGAAAAACCATTTTTTCATAACGCTAAAACCTACGTCCACAAACGATAATTAAATAGATTCAAGTAAGCAAAACGGACGACTGTCTTTTCGATTCAACGCCGCCCGGAGGTCAACCACCCCACAAAGGGGAAAACTAATCCTTCGCAGGTTGCAGCGTTCTCTTGAAAAAATCAGCTTGAGTCGTTTCGACGCCACGCCCCAAGCCATGTCCCCCGTTGGGCCAAAATCGACTCTCATACGACAAACCCGCTCGATCTAATGCGTCAATTAATTGAAACGCGTTATTCGGGTGGACATTGTCATCTACCATCCCATGCATAATCAGGATCTTGCCCTTCAGTTTTTTTACATGGGTCATCGCAGCCCCCATCTTGTAACCGTCTGGGTTTAACTGTGGCGTGCTCATGTAACGTTCAGTATAGATCGTATCATAGTTTTGCCAGTCGGTTGGACCGGCCCGATCAACCGCCGCTGCATAAACATCCGGATGCTTAAAAATCCCCATCGCTGCCATGAATCCACCGTAAGAATGCCCGACAATACCCACGCGATCTCCATCGATGTAGGGGCGTTTTCGGAGCATGCGAATAGCGTCGGCATGATCCTGAATGTCAACATCGCCAAGCTTGAGATACGCGGCACCGAGAAAAGGCTTCCCTCTCCCCCCTGTACCTCGATTGTTTACCTTCACCACTAAATAGCCTTGACCGCATTCGCTGCGAGGACGTGAGACATAACTCGCGCTGATTTCACGAGATCCCGGACCACCATACAACGCATTGATAACTGGATATTTTTTAGCCGGATCAAAATCAGTCGGTTTGTAAAGTATTCCGTAGATGTCAAACTTATCATCATCCGATCGAAACTTGAACATCTCCGCAAGATTGGCAGCTTCCGATGGACTTTGCTCGGCGAGGTTTGCAATGAACTTACCGTCAGTTCGATAAAGCGCTGTCGAAGGGGGCCGGTTGACCGACTCGTATTGCGCAATCAACCATTTACGATCCGGGGAAAGTTGGAAATTTGAATGGTGATAGTCCAACGTCGTCACGCGCCGCTGTTTTTTTCCATCCAAGCCGACCAAGTGATACTGCATGTAATAGGGGTTTACGATCGAACTATTGGCCACGAAGCTGACAAGATTTTCATCTTCAAACATCTCCAAAGAGCCGATTTGAAATTCGCCCTGCGTTACCGTTTGAAAAACATTTCCATCCAAGTCCCTGATTTCGTAATGCGTAAACCCTGTTTTATCCGTCGGCCACAAAAAACGCTTTTTATCCTTCAGGAATCGCATTGGCGGGGAATTTGTTTGCCAAGTCTGTTGACGCTCCTCGATAATCGTCTGACAGACTCCCGACTCAAGATCGACCGTCATTACCTTTAAATGCTGCTGTAAACGATCGGTCCAATTCAGTAACACCCGATCGCCCAGAGGCGACATTCGAATCCCGTAAATGTATTCGTCCCCTGAACCACCGACATCAATACGCGTTGTTTTTTTGGATTTCAAATCGTAAACAAACAACTCGGAAATCGGATTTTTCGCACCGGCCTTGGCATAATACTCGGGGTAAAGCGATGTGTTGATTTTGGACCAACCGCGAAGAAGATAAAACTTCTCGACAAGGGTATCGTCAAATTTGTAATAGATAATCTTACTTGAATCAGGAGTCCACCACATCGCTTTCTTTTGGCCCAACTCCTCCCCATATACCCAACTGGCCGTTCCATAATGAACGTCCTCGTCTCCATCAGTAGTAACCTCCACTACCTCTTTTGTTTTTAAATTCTCAAGAACAAGATTCCAGTTTCTGTACTTGGCTCTCCACTCACCGCTGGGCGATTCAACTTCGGTATACTGCCTACCTCGCAACGGTCGCCCAAGATACTTTCCAGTACTGGCTCCCTGTTCTTTTGGGCGGCGTTGGGACCATGACCTCGCGCCATCCGACGGCGTTCCTTCGGCGGCCTTTGGAACGTCAATCTCGGACTTGAGCCTCGTCGAAAATTCAAATCGATAACGCTTTCCAGCCGATGAATAATCCACCGAATTTTCATTCCATTGAACTTTTGAAACCACCCCCGGAGCGCTCGTCGAGGGGGTCGATCTTCGCTGTGCCAGCGCCGTCGCACTCAGCAAGCAAACGATAAAAACAACGCTCGACAAACGATTAATAATCTTCAAACAGGTCAATTCGGTCACGTTTTCTCTCTCACCATAGGCAATCTTCGTCTGGAAAATCCATCGCTTATTGTAGAGGATTCCCCTCAGTGCCACCATCAACGTCCCTGCATTCTCGAAAACACCGCCGATAAAACCGAGGACTTGAAAAACGACCTAGCGATCAAAGCACGGCCAATCCCGCCAAAACTGATGAATTCTGTTTACGTTTTCTGGGACGCATTAGCGGCCTCTGGTTCCACGGCATTATTCAACCAGCGGATCATTCGATTTTCCATCAATTCGTAGAATGGGTTGTAACGACATCGAACAAAGAGTGAATCCGAAAGCAACAATGCACTGGACTCCCCGCGGAGGCTGATGGACCCGAAATTAATCCCCGTCTCCGCCGTTGCCTCTCGGTTTCCATATAACCGGTCACCCGCTGAAAAAGGAATTGCAATATGCGAGAGAGAAACAATTCCCTCCGGCCATTCCAGCTCCAAAACTTCCTCAGACAACTGGTTACCGACTCTCGATTCCAACATGACTTTCCGTGAATCCGATTTAGCATTTCTCAACATTGTTAACTGAAACGGCAAATCCTCGCGTTTCAAATTTGGAAAAATTTTATCTTCGAATGACAGATTGAACAGATTTGCGATTTTATCAAAACGATCAATGTCGAACAAAAACAATTCACTTGAATCATCCTGCAATCTTTCAAACAGTGAGGAAATTAACTTGGGCACCTTCACGGTAGAATCGACAACTGATTGCATTGCGAGAATGGGCGGCATCTCTTTCAAACGCCCTTGGTTTTCGAGCATCCCCAGTCGTCGCTCAACCTCCTGAGTCATGTCCCAAGCCTGGATGCTCGCATTGGTAGGCCAAGAACTATATTTAAACGGATCCACCTCAGCATCGATATTCGTCCAGAGCGCTTTTACCGTTCGGGAAACAAGGGCCACCGTATGATAGATCCGGAAAAGGCGAGCCAAAGGATTGATCCCTATCATAGGAGAAAACAAAAGAATGGCCTCAATTTTTGGAAGCGTGGTATCGACCATTGCCGCGAGCGTGTAATTAACCGCCAGCGCGCCGCCGTTGGAATACCCCGCAATGACGAGCGGTCTATTTTCGGGCAATCTTTGCTTCAATCCACGGGCCGCAACTTCCACGGCCGCCGTCCAATCAGGCCATTCCACATTGGCCAATGCACATGGGCAGGTACCGTGGCCGGGCACCCTCAGCCAGACAACGGTGTACCCTTCTCGATGCAGTCGCAACCCGATCTCACGCAAAGAATAGGGAGAATCACTCAACCCGTGAATCAGCAGCGCTCCGCCGATCGGATTCTCTGCTTCTAAAATTCGTGTTCGATTCCAGTTTCGATCAACTACTTTTTCCGGATTACAAACCGAATCGCGACTGTAACGGCTAAATGCACCCTTAACTTGGGATTCCCAGCGAACATCGATGAAATTGTCCAACTCATCGAAAACCCGTTGCTCCTGAACAAGATAATCATCCAAGCTATAATTCTTGTCTGCGTCCATTGCTCGAAATTCAGACTCTGGCATTTCCAAATGCCACCCCCTAAGCTCCGGCAGTGACTTTGCGGTTTTTACCCAAATCACCAACAACAGGACAATTGCGACCGCGGTTGTCAGCAATACATTTAAGCCCACCAAGAAAACAATGCGTCCGAATCGAAATGCCAGCCCGCGATCGGTCATTATTCCGGCGAAACGAAAACATTCGATTGCTAAACCTGCGAATGCAATCGATGCCAAGATGAACAACAGCCACATCAGAGCCCGCATGAACTTAGATCGTCGGGAAATTGAATTTTTCAGTTCCCCGATACTTCGAATCAGATGCATAGCTAGTTCCGTTAAGTCAATTCAGGTCATCATGTTTAACCAAACCCACGACAGCAAAATCCACTGAAACCAAATTAAGAAATTCCATTTTGGGTCATCTCGATCTATCTTATGATACGATCCGATCAACGATACTACCCCGACTCATTAATTTCATCGCCGGAGCGACTTTCTTTGACGAACGACAAATTTTTACTTCTTAAACGTCACCCCTGCTCCAAAAACTTGAGCAATGAACTGGTAACCGAAATTGCAAGTCAATGTGAGGTCATTCAATGTGCTCCGGGTGAGACTCCGCAACAAGTCAATCAAGCGTTTCATTCTGTCTATTTAATGATCCACGGAAGAATGCGTCAAACGTTGTATGATTTCCAGGGACGTATTGTTGCCGAGCGATTTCAGGTCGCAGGTGAACAATTTGGGGCACTCGCCGCGGCGATGGGGGAACCAGCACCCATGGAATTGGTTGCGGAAGAACCATCGACGATGCTTAGGATTGACTATCGCACCTGCCTAGGCTTGAATCAGAAGCACCCAGGATTTCAACATAATTTTTCAATCATGATTGCCAATACAGTGCTTAAATTGGCCATGAAAGGACGCGAACATCATATCCCCAGAAACGTCGTTGTCTTCCACCAATCGCCCGAATCCCGCATTCTGACAAAGCGTCTCGTTACGCGTCTGACAGAACTCGAAGAACAGCCCCATGTCATGACCGATGACATCAATTGGAAAGCATTCGAGGGCGTGCCGGACTTCGTAATCTCCGCCAACGGAGACACCGCAGCCAACCTCGCAGCCATTCAACAGAAGCTCGTAGACTGGTCAGAAGCTGAACGATTGCTTATTGACATCGACAACAAAATCAGTACCCAGTCGATGAGCGCCATCCTGGAATTTGCAGACAAAGTACTCTGGTGTGTAACCCTGGAAAACTGGCAGCAATCCGTCGCCGCGTTTCAGCACATTTTGGAAACTGCGTCTGGCTGGGAAAACAAAATCAATGTCGTCTGGATCTTGCCGGGTGATTGCCGGATCGCGCCTCTCGCTCCTGAATTGAATCAACCGGTAAGACGGAATTTCAAACTATCTTTCGAAACGCCTCCGGCAAAACAAAGCCAGGGACTGGTCAACGGTTTCGAACGGGTCATCCACCAACTTCGGGGAGTCCGGATTGGTCTTGCACTCGGTGGCGGGGCGGCCAGGGGTATGGCTCACTTGGGCATTCTCAAAGCCCTCGAAGAAAACGGAATCGTGGTTGACATGATTGCCGGAACAAGCGTTGGCGCGATGACGGGCGTCCTCTACTGCTCGGGAATGGAGCCCGACGATAACGTCGAACGATTTATCAAAGACCTGATGCCACCGTGGATATTCCGCATCCTTCCCAATGGCGGATACTGGTACCTTTTATGGAAATACCGCTTCGGACAATTCGACCCGATGCTTCGAAAATATCTTAAGGACAGTCGACTTGAACAATTAACCATTCCGGTCAAATCAGTCACCGTCGATCTAATCAGCGGCCAACCCGTCATTCGCAGTGAGGGAGACGCCGTTCACGCGATCACCGAAAGCATCAATTTGCCAGTCCTCTCACGTCCGATTAACCGCAATGGTCAAGCGCTCGTCGATGGAGGAATCGTCAACAACGTCCCGGCTGACGTTCTCGTCAACAGTGGGTGTAATTTTGTAATCGCGGCCAGCGTGAGCGCAAGTATCAGGCCCGAATTTGCCTCCAATCATGCGGCAACGCCTACCAAGAAAATGAAGCACGCTTCCACAATCAGCACCATTTTAAGAACCTATGTCGTCCAAAACGTCAACCTGAACTCCGTGGGGGTTGCCCCTGCAGACTTTGTAATCCAACCCGACATTTCTGAATTTAAGATTACTGAATTTACACGCGCCGACGAGATGGCAGAGATCGGAAAAGCAACGACTCGTGAATTGATTCCCAAATTAAGAGAACTCTTATGCAGCCTCGACGCTCCCCTTTTTGGGACATCTCGGGGGGATTAAGAAACCAGACAGTTGTCTAGCCGAAAAATTCGTTACAACGCGAATTCAGGTTTCTGACTATGACGCAATTAATGAGCAAAGAACTCGTCCACGCGACTCGCAACTTATCTAATGAGTTGGATCGCTAACGCACCTATCCCCAAGAGGATCGGGGAACCAGGGTCGACCAAACTCACAACCCTCATTTCGATTATTTGCGCCAATGACAAAAACTGATGCGACCGAATTAGATCGAGAAAAAATCCGAAGTACGTTCATTCGGAAGATGGGATTGCTTCACCAGTTCCATCTACTTTTCGACAACATTCCCGGAATTTATTTCTTCGTAAAAGACACCGAAAGCCGAATGATTTTTGGGAGTCAATCCCTCTTAGTGCGACTGGGCCTGGAGAGTCAAGAAGCGCTCATCGGCACAACTGACTACGACCATTTCCCCAAACATGTCGCCGATCGTTTTGTACTCGACGATCAACATGTCATTTCCACCGGCACCTCGCTCATCAATCATCTCGAACTCTGGTATAACGAGCAACGGCTTCTCGACATGTTCGTAACCCAAAAACATCCTGTCTATGGTGCTAACGGACAAATCATTGGCGTCATGGGGACGGTCCAAAGCTACGAAACCAACAAGAAATCGATCGTTCCGTATCTCGAGGTAGTCGAAGCGGTTGATTACATTCGCGAAAATTATGCCCAAAGAATCAAAGTGCCTGACCTCGCGGCGCTGTCAAACATTTCCCCCCGGCAACTCAACCGACGATTCATTAGCGTTTTCGGAATCAACGCTCAACAATTCTTGATTAAAACAAGAATCCAGTCTGCCTGTGAATCGCTTCTCAACAGCCAAAAATCAATCTTAGAGATTTCGATGGATGTCGGGTTCTGCGACCAAAGTGCATTTACCCAGCACTTCCACAAACATGTAGGCGTTACGCCTCATAAATATCGCATCCAATCAGGGTCAGTTTTTCGCCCCCCCGTCCAATCCCCAAAAACAAGCTAGAAAGCCCTCGGGGCTTAGGTTCGAATTGGGCCGCAGACTCGCTAGGTAGTGACTTTACTCACTGGAATAAATTTTAAAATATTCTCACTAATCCAGCGGCGCCACGAATCTTTATTGAAGCGAACCCGTCTCAAACTTTGATTACAGAAAGACTCAACGTATGTTTATCGCTCGTTTGTCAATCCTGACCTTTGCCTTCGCGCTTGCCGCACAAGGGCCCGCCTTCGCAGCAGACCCACTACTGTGCCTCCAAGGAAAACTGATCTTTGAAGAATCATTTTCCAGCCCGACTCTCAATGAACATTGGACCACTCCCAAAGGAGAATGGTCCATCATCGAACAAGCCCTCAGAGGGAGCGAATTATCGGCCGATAAACATTCCGCTGTCATCCGGAAAGACATGGTTTTCCCAACTAACTTTATCATCCAGTTTAAATTTCGATTCAACGGTGGAAACACAATTCACTGCTCATTTAACGGGAAAGGACATATCTGTCGGGCAACGCTTACCCCCGAAGGCTACACCCTCAAGGGAGAGAAAGTCAAAAGTGATTCAAATGATCGAGCTGTGACCGTGGGCCAAGTTCAACAAACTTTTCCCGCGGGAGAATGGCACACCATGCAGATCGAAGTCGCAGGCAACAATTTCGTAGCCCGAGTCGATGAGGGACCGCTCGCCTTTGGCTCCCACGAAAAGATTGGCCGGCCGAAAACAAATTTCGGCTTTCCCATGGCAGGCGTTCATTCTGAAATCGATAGTATCAAAATCTGGGAGGCCGATTTAAATCCGGCTTGGCAAACCAAGAAAAAGACCCTGCCTCCAAATAAGATCACTCTGCCTCAAGCGCCAACAGTAGAAAAACGATTTCAGATTTACGACAAAAACGGAGACGGGTCGGTTTCACTAAAGGAGTTCATAAATCCACGCCCAAAAGACAAACGCACCCCTGCCGAAAACCAATTCAAACGAAAAGACAAAAACCAAGACGGCAAATTGAGCATTTTGGAATTTTCACCCGTGAAAAAATAAACCAGTTCCCCCCCCGCACTTTGATGAAATACAAAAGGAAGAAGTAACCAGCCTAGCTCCATCTGTGTGGCTAATACAGCTGAATCCTCCTCTGCACTGTACGCCCCCAAACGCACCCAAACGTCCCCTAACGTCCTTTGCAAGAACCGCAGACTGACTGACGGACAGTCTGCTCGCGAAACCTGGCGCTCAAACGGGACAGAAAAACCGCCCTCATCTTGAAAATTTGGGAGTTTTACTGAGACAGTTTCGCAAGGAGCAAAACTATGAAAACCATTAACACTATTTTGATTTGTGCCTGGAAAGATTCCCCGCGAGGTCACACAACCGGTCAGCCGCGGGCAAATGAATCTGCCTAATCACGAACAGTGATAACCGACGGAGTTATTCACTCGGGTTCAGGACGTTCGATTTGGTGCCGTCTAACCAATTCTTTCATTGCCTGTTGCTGCCTCGGGCAATCTGGCCATTGATCAAAAATAGTTTCTCCGAATGGAGTTGTATATACTGGGTCTGCCCCTGCTGAAATCAAGGCATCAATTAAGTCTGCATTGCCATCGTACACGCAACAGTGAATCGCATTAAAACGCACCTCACTGCCAACATTGGGATCAGCGCCATAAGCCAACAACACCTTCGCAGTTTCTGTTTTTTCTAAAACGCATGCATCGAGCAACGGAGTGTCCCCAAAGTCGTTTCGCCGTTCCGGGTCGAACCCCTGGTAAAGTAAGAATTCAACATCCGAGGGAGTCCCCTCGAGTGTTAAAAAATGCAATGCATTTTGTCCCAGATCCCACGGGGTGGTAAACAACTCGGGGTGCGCCTGCAGTAGCCGACAGGCCTCAGCACGATCGTTTACTACCGCTTGAATTAACTGGCCGATCAACGATTGACTCTCGACCAAAATACCCCTCCTCACAAAAGTCCCAACGAAATTTATTGACAGTATCCTCGCCTAACACGTCCCAGTCGGAAAGACCGCCAAGCGCAGTCTCCGATCCAGCAACCTCGCTCGATGCGCCGAGGCGACTCTCTCCCGATGGCGGACTCCCGCCTTCCAACCAAATGTCCGGTACGCGGAGGTGCGTTATCGTTGGGGAATTCAAATAATCGTATCTTAAAAAAATTCGTCCATCCCAAAAAAACAAATTACCAACTGTCGACTCACGCCAATCAAAAAACTCGGCTTAATGCTCCGGAAAAAAACACGACATTTCGGGCGAAATTCAGGCAACCCTCCAATTGGGGGTACTCGGAGACTTGATCGACAACAGGAGTTTTTGCACGATTTAGCTTAACCCGAAAAATTTGTTTTGTGTTTTTCTTGACACTCACGAAATTAACGCCAAGTTTAAATCACTGCTGGGGAAAGTTTTGAAACGCATCTTGAATTATTGGAGTAACGAATATGAAGCTAGGCAAACGACTGAACCGACGTAAACAGGGCAATTCAAAACTTTCAGTTGGTGACGCCTACGAGATTTTAGAACAAAGAAATTTACTGGCGACCTACACTGTCGATTTTAGCCAACTCGCGCCGTCCGATTATTCGAGCACCGAAATCCTCGTCCGTTTCCAAGACGATGTCTCCGTTGACGAGCTTCAAAAAACGAACTACGTCGAAATGATGAATCACAATGCGATTCTCTCAGCATCGCTCGGGGAAGGATTTCGTGCTGACGGTCAGCTCTTTGAGATTCCAGTCATCGCAGGCCAAAGCATTCCGGATCTCATTGATTACTACAACTCACTCGACGCCGTCGATTTTGCCGAACCAAACTACTTAATGGAATCCACCGCCGTTCCCAATGACCAGTACTACGGGGGGGTTCAGTGGGGGCCGCCGAACATCAACGCCGAATCGGCCTGGGATACAAGAACTGACAGTTCTTCGATCATTGTTGGCGTGATCGACAGTGGCGTTCAGTATGACCACCCTGATCTCCAACCCAACATCTGGACGAACAGCGGTGAGATCGCTGGCAACGGCATCGACGACGACAACAACGGCTACGTCGATGACTTCTACGGCTACGACTTCGACAACGACGACAGTGATCCCATGGACGACAATGGGCACGGAACCCACGTCGCGGGAACCATTGGAGCTCAAGGAAATAACTCAATTGGTGTCGCCGGAGTTGGCTGGGATGCGAGCCTAATGTCGCTCAAAGTCATTGGAAATGGCAGCAACGCCGATGTCGCACGAGCGATTGATTACGCAACGGACAACGGGGCGAAGATCACCAACAATAGTTACGGCTATGCGGGAACCAATGTCGGAGGCAGCAGTGTCATGTCCGCGGCGATTGGCCGCGCCAAGGATGCTGGTGTGCTTTATATTGTTGCCGCGGGTAATTCGCGAACCGGAATTCCAGCTTCCGACATGGACGGGAGCTTTAATTCCTGGCCGGCTGAGTATAGTAAAGTACACGACAATGTAATCACCGTCGCAGCAATCGACGAAGGCGGAGCATTCGCCACTTACTCACACTGGGGAGATGAATCGGTTCAAATTGCTGCACCGGGAACCTCAATTGCGAGTACCTATACGAACGACGGCTACGTTTACCTTTCGGGAACATCAATGGCTTCGCCACATGTTGCCGGCGCCGCCGCTTTGCTGTGGGCTGAGCGGCCCGACATGTCTTATCTCGAAATCAAAGACGCAATTCTCAATAACACGCGGGCAGACCATCTCAATCTTGTGACCAATGGTGTGCTTGACTTGGGACTCGCGATGACGGCGATCACCAGTTCAACGAACTCCCCTCCGGTAGCCGCGAATGATACGGCAACCGTCGACGAGGATTCATTCGTTGCGATAAACGTGCTTCAGAATGATACCGACCCTGAGAATGACACGCTCTCGGTTCAGTCTTTCACCAACCCATCCAACGGATCGGTATCGGCCAACAACGGTGTTTTGACCTATACACCCGATGCTAACTTTAACGGTAGCGATTCATTCAATTACACCATCAATGATGGAAACGGAAACACCGACACCGCCTCAGTTGCCATCACGGTCAATGCGGTAAACGATAATCCCGTAGCTGCCGATGACGCCTCGGTCACCAACCAAGACACTGCCGTCTTAATTAATGTGATTTCAAATGACAGCGACGTCGATGGGGATTCATTGACCGTCGATTCTGTTAACCAACCCGCCAATGGCGCCGTCGTTGACAATGGTGACGGAACGGTTACCTATACCCCGAGCGCTGGATTTTTTGGAGTCGATTCGTTCAGTTACACGGCGAGCGATGGTGATTTAACCGATTCTGCAAATGTTTCGGTCACGGTCAATGAAGTGGTAGAAGATGACCCACCGGTTGCTAACAACGACAACGCGACTGTCAATGAAGACTCACAAGTCAGCGTTCCGGTGCTTGACAATGATGACGATGTCAACGGCGACACACTCGCGATTGACTCTTTCGGTCAAGCCTCCAACGGCACGGTCACTCAAAACAATGATATTTTGATCTACACACCCGATGCCAACTTTAATGGAACCGATTCATTCAACTACACGATCAATGACGGCAATGGCAACACCGACACCGCAACCGTCTTTGTCACGATCAATGCAGTTAATGACAACCCGATCGCGAACAACGATGCCGGTTCTACCGACCAAGACGTTCCCGTCATTGTAGATCTCGTCAGCAATGACTCCGACATCGATGGAGATACGCTGACCATTGATTCGGTAACCCAGCCTGCCAACGGCCTAGTCACGGACAATGGCGATGGAACCATCACCTACGCTCCAGATGCAGGATTCTTTGGAAGTGATTCGTTTACCTATGATGTCACTGATGGTTCATTGACCGATTCGGCAACCGTTCAGATCACGGTCAACGAGGTCGGCGGAGGCACGACAGAAATCGGATTCTCCGGCACCGCGATTGATGTGACCCACGTTTGGAAAACCATCAATCTACCGGTTAGCTTTACCAACCCAGTAGTGGTTGCCGGTGGCTCAACTCGCGATGGCGGGCACCAAGGAATTGTTCGAGTGCGAAACGTCACCTCCAACAGTTTCCAAATTCGATTCCAGGAGTGGGATTATCGAGATGGAAATCACACGACCGAAAACATGGGCTACATGGTCGTCGAAGCTGGCACTCATACATTAACCGATGGCACTCAACTCGTCGCCGGCACAACCACGCTCACCAACGAAGCAACCAAAACCATTTCGTTTGGTGACAGTTTCACTGGAACCCCGTTAATCATCGCTCAGGCCATGACTAACAACGATGAAGCTGCGGTTGTCGAACGGATTCGCTCGGTAACCAATTCGAATTTCAAGATTCAATTCAACGAAGAAGAAATTGCCGATGGTGTTCACGGAACCGAAACAGTCGGCTATATCGCTATTGATCAGGGAGCTGCGGTTTCTGGCGATACAACTCTCAATGCGGTCGTCACTGGCAATACGGTCACCCACCAAAATACCACCGTCAATTTTGGAGACATTGGTGGCGCAGCCGCCCCTGTTATTTTGTCAGACATGCAAACGCGTGATGGCGGTGACGCAGCTTCGCTGAGACATCGGTCTCAAACTAGCACCAGCGTCACCGTTTGGGTTGAAGAAGAGAAGTCCAAAGACAACGAACTGAACCACACCACTGAAATCGCAGGCGTATTGGCAATGGAGGCTGGAGTTCTAGTCGCCAACACGCCGTCCTTCATGGCTGGTCAAGCGAGTGGCTCGATGTCGGGACTCGCCAGCAGTCCAACCTACGCTCAACAGCTTGCCGGAGCAGGACTGGATGCTTTTCATTTCACGTCGTATCAAGTGTCGGGCGATTCAGTGTCATCCAATTCAGCGTTGACGCGAGTTGAAGATACCAATTCTCAAAAATGGAACTCAGCAACACCTACGGGTTACGCTACCGAAAATACGGCCTACGAATTTCTTAATGGATCAGATGATCTCGGAGAGATCTTGACCGCCGGACAAGAAAGCTCCGAAGGAAATGACAAACTTTCAACTGCCGATAAATTCTTTGCCGAACTGGGGCGCCTCAGCCCCACAGGCACATGGGGAATTTAAGCTAAACGAAAGATTGCTACCGCAACTCTTTTCCAATTCTGATAAAACTAACACCGGACAATTCCTGTCCGGTGTTTTTTTAGGGACCTACGATGACGAATAACCACGGAAATTTCATCTCAACCTACGAGGCTGCGTTAAGCTCTGATTTTTGCGATCAAATCATCAATAAGTTTGAAACATCTCCCAAAAGTCACGTGACCGGAAAGATCGGGACGGGCGTCAACGTTGAAAAAAAAGACAGTGTTGATTGCTGCATTTCAGAATATCAAGAATGGAATGAAATCAATCAACAGCTTTTTAATGCGACATTGAAATATCTAACACAGTATGTCACACAGTACCCGCATCTGGTTTGCGGTGCGCTCGCGCCCACGATCCGTCTAAAAAATGGAGACATCATCGAGGTTGCCCCCGATAACCTTGATCGTATTCCCGAAGAGCAACTCACCGGGATCATACTGAATTTGTACCGACCCGGCTTTCTAAATCTCCAGAAATACCATCAGGGAAAAGGGGGCTACCATCACTGGCATTCCGAAATCTACCCTCGGGAAAATAACTGCGAAACACTCCACCGGGTTCTTCTGTTTATGTTTTTTTTAAACGATGTCGAGCGAGGTGGTGAAACGGAGTTCTTTTATCAGGATGCGAAAATCAAACCGAAAAAAGGCACAATGGTAATCGCACCAGCTGGGTTCACCCATACTCACAAAGGCTCTGTCCCGGAAACCGAAGACAAGTACATCGTGACCTCTTGGATTCTATTTCAACGGGCTGAGCAGATTTTTGGCGATCGGTAGGTACGGACGAAGGAACGCCCGTCGAAGGTTTTTAATCTGAATTCGCCGTGCGAATCCTACTTTAATCACTCATTCGCGAGGGATGATTAATCGCAGACGAAACGGAAGATCATTCACGATGTCGACAAAAACGACATTTCAGCGTTGATTTCATTCCCCACTGATCCCTATTCTGGATTAAGCGTGCTTTATTCTGATTTTCGCTTGAATTCAGATTTCCTTGTCGCTAGTTTGGTAGACCCTCGCTAAACATGGTCCAACGTTTAGCCTTTTCCACAACTCTTGGAATCTCAATGAAAAAAAAATCTCGCTCATCCGGCAAGCCTCGCCGTAGTTTTTCTAAGCAAACCTTTAAGCGTAAACGGCAGGGCAATTCAAAACTTTCAGTTGGTGACGCCTACGAGATTTTAGAACAAAGAAATTTACTGGCGACCTACACTGTCGATTTTAGCCAACTCGCGCCGTCCGATTATTCGAGCACCGAAATCCTCGTCCGTTTCCAAGACGATGTCTCCGTTGACGAGCTTCAAAAAACGAACTACGTCGAAATGATGAATCACAATGCGATTCTCTCAGCATCGCTCGGGGAAGGATTTCGTGCTGACGGTCAGCTCTTTGAGATTCCAGTCATCGCAGGCCAAAGCATTCCGGATCTCATTGATTACTACAACTCACTCGACGCCGTCGATTTTGCCGAACCAAACTACTTAATGGAATCCACCGCCGTTCCCAATGACCAGTACTACGGGGGGGTTCAGTGGGGGCCGCCGAACATCAACGCCGAATCGGCCTGGGATACAAGAACTGACAGTTCTTCGATCATTGTTGGCGTGATCGACAGTGGCGTTCAGTATGACCACCCTGATCTCCAACCCAACATCTGGACGAACAGCGGTGAGATCGCTGGCAACGGCATCGACGACGACAACAACGGCTACGTCGATGACTTCTACGGCTACGACTTCGACAACGACGACAGTGATCCCATGGACGACAATGGGCACGGAACCCACGTCGCGGGAACCATTGGAGCTCAAGGAAATAACTCAATTGGTGTCGCCGGAGTTGGCTGGGATGCGAGCCTAATGTCGCTCAAAGTCATTGGAAATGGCAGCAACGCCGATGTCGCACGAGCGATTGATTACGCAACGGACAACGGGGCGAAGATCACCAACAATAGTTACGGCTATGCGGGAACCAATGTCGGAGGCAGCAGTGTCATGTCCGCGGCGATTGGCCGCGCCAAGGATGCTGGTGTGCTTTATATTGTTGCCGCGGGTAATTCGCGAACCGGAATTCCAGCTTCCGACATGGACGGGAGCTTTAATTCCTGGCCGGCTGAGTATAGTAAAGTACACGACAATGTAATCACCGTCGCAGCAATCGACGAAGGCGGAGCATTCGCCACTTACTCACACTGGGGAGATGAATCGGTTCAAATTGCTGCACCGGGAACCTCAATTGCGAGTACCTATACGAACGACGGCTACGTTTACCTTTCGGGAACATCAATGGCTTCGCCACATGTTGCCGGCGCCGCCGCTTTGCTGTGGGCTGAGCGGCCCGACATGTCTTATCTCGAAATCAAAGACGCAATTCTCAATAACACGCGGGCAGACCATCTCAATCTTGTGACCAATGGTGTGCTTGACTTGGGACTCGCGATGACGGCGATCACCAGTTCAACGAACTCCCCTCCGGTAGCCGCGAATGATACGGCAACCGTCGACGAGGATTCATTCGTTGCGATAAACGTGCTTCAGAATGATACCGACCCTGAGAATGACACGCTCTCGGTTCAGTCTTTCACCAACCCATCCAACGGATCGGTATCGGCCAACAACGGTGTTTTGACCTATACACCCGATGCTAACTTTAACGGTAGCGATTCATTCAATTACACCATCAATGATGGAAACGGAAACACCGACACCGCCTCAGTTGCCATCACGGTCAATGCGGTAAACGATAATCCCGTAGCTGCCGATGACGCCTCGGTCACCAACCAAGACACTGCCGTCTTAATTAATGTGATTTCAAATGACAGCGACGTCGATGGGGATTCATTGACCGTCGATTCTGTTAACCAACCCGCCAATGGCGCCGTCGTTGACAATGGTGACGGAACGGTTACCTATACCCCGACCACTGGATTCGTTGGAGGCGATTCGTTCAGTTACACGGCGAGCGATGGTGATTTAACCGATTCGGCAATGGTAACGGTCACCGTTAATGAAGTGAACCTGAGTCCGGTTGCCAATGACGACAACGAAACGGTTTCGGAAGATCCGGGGGCAATGACCTTTAACGTCCTCGGAAATGACACCGACGGCGACGGGGATTCATTGACAATCACGGCGGTCGCATACGGAGGCTCGGGAGTCGTAATCAACAACGGGACCGACATTACGTATACGCCACTGCTCAACTTCAATGGAACCGAATCATTTACATACTCGATTAGCGATGGCAAAAACGGCACTGATACAGCGACCGTGTCCATAGTGGTAACTCCTGTGAATGACGCGCCTGTTGCCGCTGATGACGGTGGCTCGACTTCGACTGGCATTCCAACGACGATTGGCGTACTGGCCAACGATTCCGATGTTGATGCAGGAGATGTCCTGTCGATTATTGAGGTATCCATTCCAACAAACGGCACTGCAACGATCGATGGCGATCAAGTTATTTACACTCCCAATCCGAGTTACAATGGTTCCGATTCATTTACCTATCTCGTCGGTGACAACGACGGAGCAACAGACCTAGCAACGGTAACCGTAGCGGTCATACCGGCCATTGTTCGGGCCTACGCTGACATCAACTACACTGGTGGTCTCATCGTCGGCGCTACCATCGATGGTTCGATTGTTGACACACACCAAAGTGACGCGGGCCAACAGACGCTCTCTGAAGTAGAAATTGACGTCGACCCCGGTAGAAAAACTAAACTCGGAAGTGCCCTTGAGTACCGCTGGTCGTTTCCGGGCCTCGACGGTGCCAATGCATTTAGCGTTGATGCCTATCAATCGAATAATGCCGATGACAATTTCAATTTTGAGTATTCCATTGATAATGGCAGTAATTGGACCTCGCTAGGAACCATCAGCCAAACATCCCCCTATCAAACCATTACCGCCGAAAATCTATCGATCACGGGGGATGTGCTTGTTCGTGTCATTGACACTGACCGCACACCGGCCAATAGAAAATCAAGTCCCAATCTCGATTCAATCGTAATCGATCTTATGTATTTTGAGACCGCACCGTCAGATCTACGAGAAACAGTTTCAGTAATCGCAACTGATCCCAATGCGGTAGAGAACGTAGGAAACTCTGGAGAATTCACCATATCAAGAGAGACCACGACAAGTGACATGACGGTCTTTTACAGTGTTGGAGGGTCAGCAACCTCCGGTGCCGATTACTCACCACTGTCGGGAACCGCTGTAATACCTGCGGGCTCTAACTCCATCTCCATCACGGTAAACCCGATTGACGATACGGCTTCGGAGGGAGCGGAAACGGTTGTTCTCACCTTGATTGAAGATGCATCCTATGACTATCAGGTCGGCTCAAGCGACGCTGCAACAGTCACCATTTCGGATGACGACATTCCGCCTTACACTTATGCAAGCTCGGAAAACACCCTCAAGGGAACGATCATTCAAAACAGTTTCCTTCAAACCTCGGGGGATGACAATGTCGTTGAAACAATTGAAGAAAAACGAGAGGGTAAGGGCCGTAATAAGGTAACCCTGATGGATCACCGCTGGACGTTCAATGGTGTCGGCGGAGCCGTCAGTTTCCATGTGGACGCCGCACGAAGTAATAACACCGAAGGGGATGACTTTGCATTCTCTTACTCGGAAGATGGCGGAACTAGCTGGAACGACCTAGTGGTGGTAAACAGCGGACAATTTGCAACCTATTCGGTAAACCTTAATTCAGCCATCTCGGGCGATATCATTGTGAAAGTCGTTGACACCGACCCCGCTACATCTGGCAATTCCGTTCGAGACACGGTGAGCATTGACCAAATGTTCTTCAGTACTCAACCGGTCGGAACTTCAGCGTTCATGTCCGGTAACTTCACGCCATTGCTTGGAAGTAACGTCGACGGATTTTCGAAATCGTTCCAGCCATCCTTCACTACCGCCAAGACACCATTGTTCTCTCAGGAATCGTCGAACTCCGGCAAGAACATCAATAGTCTTGCCAATGCTCATCGGTTGAATTCCGAGCCGCTGGATCGTTTCTGGGAGGGTACTTTAAGTGATGATCTGTTCAGCGGAAAAGAAGATTCGGAAACTGGAAAAACAGTCGACGGCAATAACCGAGCGGAATTCAGTGGTTTATTCAAAATCGTTGACGACGCATTTGCGGCACAATTGAGTTAGACGCACGTCAGTACAATCTACGTCGGGCTCGCTTGGTGAGTCCCGGCGTATTTTTTTGTGTCTCGTTGAACAACAGGCGTTTAACGACCGGCCTCAAGTTGATCACTGGAGCGATCCTCAACCACAAAAACGTTATCGAGATTTTTGATATTTCCCTCTGGCGTGTTGTTGAATTCCAAGGGCTCAACGTTCGATTTGTGAAAGCACTGATTTGGTTTCAGTGTGTTTTCTCCCGCCAAATGAAACCGCATTGAACTGCATTGCGTGTCCGAGATTATATTCCCCTGGGCCACGAGCGAATTAGCCTCAGGGTCAAGCCGCGTTAACGTTTCACCAATCATGACACCACAGCCTCCAACATCCTCGACATGCGATGATTTGAGAAAACAATCATTAGTCTGCCTTCCGAAATAGATCGCTCCGCCACCAAAATTCTCAAAACTGGATTCGTTAAAGCCGCAATCCTCAGCAAAACTAAATTCAATGGCCCCCGGTAACCGTACGTGACTTGATTCCGTCTCGGTGTCCAAATCCCTGAGAGGGGCAGGGGCTTCACGGTCCTCAGAGTAACTTGCCTGAATTCCACCATATCCGCGAGGGGGAAGCGGACACGAAGTATATGAAAAACAAATCCCCGAAAACTAAATCCCTTTCGCAGACTCAGCTTCGGAACCTTTTATTCGAATCAAAATCGGTATCCGTGGAACCCTAATTTCCATTTGGTTAGGATCTTCATTGGGCCCAATACCAACTGAACTGGCCCTCACTCTTCATCAAAAAAAACTCACCCTGCGCGTTCAAAAAAGACGCATGGTTCTCGACAAAGAATCTAGGATTGGGCTCCAATCCATTAATGCGAAAAAAAATCGTGCGGGGCACAGCAATTCCGCCGAACAAATCGACGCAATAGTGCCATGTAAAATAGATGGCACTCAACCCTGTGACTAAAATAAACAAAACAGACACGGTGAAAGGAAAATTCGAAAATCGAAAATACCACACCAGAATAATCACATGAGAAAAATGCAACGACGGGAAGGCGGCAATGCACACCCCCAGTCGGTCGCTGGATTCTGGGCGACTTTTTAGGTGATTGGCGTCCGAGCAACTCGGACCGTTCTCAATAGATAAGTAATTTTCTTCAAGAACACCGTATAAAGCTATTTGGATTTCGTCGCTGAGAGAGTGCCATTGGCAAGCTCTTCTCCGGCATCGTTAAAGGCCACCCATGAGCCCGCTGCTTTGTCACTTTCAAATTCGGCTTTGACTTCGATAGTAATTGACATGCCCTGCAATTCGACATTCATATCGAATTGCAATTCTTTTCCGCTTAGGTTTAAATTGGCAAGAGGCTTGCGTGCACCATCGGAAATCGTCGCTCCGGAAATCCCGTCATCCGTTTTTTTAAATTCCCAAATAGACTCCATGTCGCCCTGTCCCGTTTCAGCGGAAACGTCCCATTCACCCGAGATATCGACAGCTTCGTCGGAAGTCGATAGCGGTGTAGCGTCTGCATCGAGGTCTCCAATCGCATATTGGAATCCAGCCAGATAGTGTTCCAGGATCACAGGGTTGTAATAAATTTCGTCGCGATGCCCGAGCGAACAATAAAAAATTCGCCCCTCGCCATACTTGTCGATCCAACTAATCGGATAATTACGATCCTTCCTTTTGCCTTTGTTTAATTTCTTGAAACCCGGGTCGAGCGTCAATAACAACCGGCGATCCGATGGTTTGGCTGTGTCTTCTCTAAACTGATAGATCTCGTCAGTAATTGTGAATCCCTCGCCTTTAAATACCTTATTTAAAGGGTGGCTCGCATCGAGCAGACGAACGGGAACAGGTTCGTGCCATGGATGGCCATCGAAAGCGCCCCCCATCATGTCGTTGTATTCTTTCCAATTCTTGTAAGTGTCTGTCGCGGAATGGGTCCCGGCAAGACCTTTGCCACCCTTCACGAAATCAACCAAGCTCTTCTTCAATCGTTTTTCCCGCTCGAGCGCCTTGGCTTTTTCCGCAGGATCCTTGGGCATCGGTTTGGGAAGAAACAACTTTCCTGTTGTATTTAACATGATCACGGCATCAAATTGATTCAGTGATTCTGGTTCAAACATTGAATCATCTTCACTATGCACCGCTTCAAAGGCACCTGTCTTTTCACCCAACATCACAATGGATTTGGCGCCGACTGGAATCGAACCGTGACGAAAGCCGCTGGTTTTAGAAAAAACCAATACCTTCCGAGGTTTTTTAGGTTTTGCCGGTGATGATTTTGGCAATGCTTTTTCTATTTTCTCAACAACCGCCGGTTTAACTTCAAACAACTGGGCAAAGCCAACACCAGCGCTAAAGAACAATAACAGCGCCACAGCGCCACCAAAAAAAGACCGTATGCAAACGTGATTCATAATGACTCTCACTAGGGTAAATCAAACTCTGTTATTGAATTCCTGACCCCCATCTTAACCTTCCAGCACCCTCGATGGGAGACCTTTTCAAGAATTGAAATTGGGACCGAATGACCAAACGAGAAATCCCCCAACCAACGGAAACTTTGTTATGTTACAGTCCAAAGACACACGCAATCTAATCCAAACAACTAGTCTTCAAATTACTCATTGACAACAAACTTGCTGGCCATCAACTTAGTTCCAGCGTCCCAGTAGAATTAGAACTTCGTTCTACATAGCTTTGGTTCTTGGCCGCAGATAACATACTTCCCTCTCGATTTACCCAATCCTATCTCCCCTTAATTCGACTCGCACGCCTACAGGAACCAATGTGAACGCTTACACCATCATTGCATCACTATTTTTTTCGGTAATCGCACCGACCATTCCAACTTTCGCCGACGACAATGATGCGTTTTGGAAATCAGTTTACGAAGACAATCACGTCTTACAAATAGAAATGAAAGTCTCACGCGAATCGTGGGACTCCATGCAACCCCAACGCGGCAAAAATGCTCGCGAGAACGAGCGACTGGATTTCGCCAATGAATTCAATTACGCCAAGGTCGAAATCACAATAGATGGACAACCCTTTCCCGACGCGGGACTGAGATTCAAAGGAAACTCGTCCTATCGATTCTCGCGGGGCAGTTTAAAAAAGCCTTTTAAAATTGATACGAATCGATTTATCAAAGGACAAAAACTGCACGGTCGAACCAAACTAAATCTCTCCAATGCATTTCTCGACTCGGCTTTCATGAAAGAAAAACTAGCCTACGAATTGTATCGGGCCGCCGGTCTGCCATCACCTCAAACCGGGTGGGCCAATGTCGTGCTGTCGGTCGAAGGAATTGCCGAAAAAAAGCCGCTTGGCATTTACGTCGTCATTGAGCAGATGGACGAACGTTACTTAAAAGAAAACCTCAAGGGTGATCCACAACAAAGCATTTTGGCTAAACCGGAATCGCTTGACGACTGGGAATATCTAGGAAAGAACCCCGATGCCTACCAACGGTACAACCTGAAAATTGGAAAAACAAATACACCAACAATCCAACGCTTCATGGAAACCATGAGGTTAATTCAAACCGCTTCTGACCGAGAGTTTGCTGAAAAAATCCAAGACTATGTTGATCTGGAAAACTTCGCCGGATATCTGGCTGCCACAAGTTTACTCGCCAATATCGACAGCTACATTGGCATGCCTCACAACTACTACCTATTGCTCAACAACCCCCAAGACAAATTGAAACTACTACCTTGGGATGTCAATGAAGCATTTGGCACCTTCACTCTCGGTAGACCGGCAAAGCAACTTGCCAACTGGGAAATCAATCGCCCCTGGATCGCGCGTCGAAAGTTGTTAGAGCGACTTTTTGAGACAGAGCAATTCCCCAAACTCTATCGCATCGCCCTCATCGATTTAATGGAAAAAGCGTTTACCGAAAAACAGATTTTTTCACAAATCGATGAATTTAAAAATGCGCTAACGCCGGTGATCCAGAAACTGGGAAACAAAGCACTTGATTCATTTGAAATGGGAATCGAAGGCGACGACAGCGGGCGAAACCTAGCCGTCGAACGTCCAACCCTGGCGATCAAACCATTTGTCAGACAGCGAATAGAATCGGTTAAAGCCCAACTAAAGGGAACAGAAAAAGGAGTTTCGCTGTCGCGACGACGCTAACAATTTTCAGAGAAATCATTGAGAATCTCGTCTGCTGACGACTTCCCTCCAATTCAATCAGCACCCAACTCGACCAGTCGCTCGCGTGCACTCGTTAGGGCCTCCATAGCGATTTCAAAATACTCTGGACTATCCTCCTGCAATAGATTCTTCAGATAGAGCTCAGGGTCATCAACCCACTGGTGAAAAGCTCCTACAAATAGGCCAATGAATTCGTAATCACATATTTGAAGCGACCGGATAAACGCTCGATTGACCGCAGGAAATACCGAATCTGGGACAGCACTGACAGAAGAAAGACCCAACAATCCAGCGTAAATCACAAACTTAGTATGGCTCTCGAGCATCTTAATCGCAAATTTAATCGCCCCTTCATCGACCGCCGCCAATCTGGCAAGAGCGAACATCGCCTTGGATCGAATCTGGTCGTTCCGGTTTTCGAGTAATAGATTCAACTCATCAACGACCGCCACATTCGCAGTCTTCATGGCTCCGGCAGTATCAATGGCATTCAAGAGAACAGCCGGATTATCAGAGCAAAGTTTGTCGAGCAGAACGGATAACTGCCTTGTGTCATTGTCGCTAGTTACCTGCAAATAGCGGAGCCCAATGATTTGCTCACTGATTGAATTTTGAGAGATTGTCTCAAGCCAGGCATTCTGATCCTGCTTCAGTTTTTCGACGTTGCCTGTCTGGGGTTGAAAAAACGAGTCGTTTACTTTCGAAAGGTACTTCAACGATTTCTGCGTAGGTTTTTTGATAACCGACGGCACGTCGTCCAACCATCGAACCGACGTCTCCCCCCGGACCCATGCTGACAAAGCGAATGCGTAAGCCAGGTCTTGTTGATCAAGGAAAGGACGCGGGAAAGTCTCCCACTCCGTTGTATCCCAAAACAGCCCTTTCTCATTGACCAAGTTGATTTGACTCAGAGGCAAACCAAGGCCAACCCCTACGACTGCCAAATCAACAAATTCGGGCAGGTGATTATATTCAAATTTCCGTTGACATAGAAAATCTCGAACCACGTGATGTACGATAGCAGCAACGGTCAGTACGGGCTCATCTCGTAACTGCGTCGTTACTGTAATCTGGCGTTTCTCAGGATGATATTCGCCCGGCAAACTGCCGAGACCTTCACAAGTCCCTCCGCCTCAGCCTCCACCACCAGAAGTTTCAAGGGCTTGAGGTTCGGTTAGAACCCGAATGCCGGAAACGTCAAGCGACAAATGACCGCCAACAAATTCCACGACCTGTTCGGGAGTTTGAAAAACACCCACCATCGAATGAAGGCCCTGGTAAGGCAGGAGAAACTTCTCAATGCCCAGACACTCTGCTAAACGCTGAAGGGCGTGTTCAATTCTCGCCTTGTCCATGTCGGGCAAATTGGGAACTGTTTTAAAAAAAACCATGATTACAAACCGTTCGAATAACGTGGAAAAAAGTGAACATACAGAATTTCATCGTTCATCGCGAGTTGAATCGGACGATTGAATCGGACGATTGAATCGG
>JAPKBL010000240.1 GCA_028823415.1 Mariniblastus sp. | reverse complement strand
CGTCAAGATATTGGCCGTCAAGATATTGGCCGTCAACCGCTGCCTTAATCGATGCGATAGAGTGCCGTTTCCGTGCGCAGGATCAGCGATTGGCCCGCTATCGCCGGCGAGGCCATGAACTTTCCCTCAAGCTGGTTCTGTTTCATCAGCTTGTAGGTATCTCCCGGTTTGAAAATCGTCGTGCGCCCCTGGGTATCAAACAAGTAGATATGGTCACCCGCATAGAGTGGAGACGCTGCAAAACTGCCTCCAATCCTCTGCTTGTATTTCTCCTCGCCCGTTTTGGCATCCAGGCAGCTTAAAATCCCCTTGTCGTTGATCGCATACAAGTTGTCTCCCACGATCAGCAGCGAGGGCTTGGCGGGCATGCTCGAACCGGTTGTCCATTTGACGTTGGAATCGGTCACATCGCCTTTGCCGTTGAAATCAATGGCCAATAAACGGGACGGCGAAAAGCTGGTCAGGATATAGGCCAGCTCTTCCCGGAATACCGGTTTGGGAACACACGAAAACCCGAGCTTGCCATAGTTGGCTTTCCAGATCTCCTTTCCCGAAGAAGGTTCATAGGCGTACACCCAGTCGGCTGCCGGTGAGACCAGGAGGTCCCCGTTTTTCGTTTCCACGATCGAAGGAGTGCAGTAGGACTTTTTCATTTCCGGGTTGGCATTCAGTTTCCCGGATCGCTTGACTTTCCAGGCGGTGGCGCCGGTCTCTTGCTTTATCGCTACTGCGTACTGCTGGTCAATTCCATCACAATTGAAGAACAGCAACCCGTTCCAAGCGACAGGCGAGGCGCCTGGACCATTTTGGGTTTCATAGTCAAAGCGGTTGACTTTCCATTGGACGACTCCACTTTTGACGTCCAGGCAGGCCGTTCCGTAATTGCCGAAATGGCAAAACACCCGGTCACCGGCAATCACCGGCGTGGGCGACGCGTAACTGTTCATCGCGTGGATCTTTTCCGGGTCCGATTGCACAAACAGCTTGACATCGTGAATCAGCGTTCCATTTTTAAGGCTCACGCACAACGCATGCAGATCGATCGGACCATTTTCATTTTTCACCGCCGTTGTCATCCAGATAAAATCACCACTGATAACCGGCGACGACCACCCTTTTCCGGGGAGCTTGGTTTTCCAGGTGAGGGCCTCCTTTTCACTCCAGCTCGTTTGGACCGAAGCCGCGGTGGCATGACCATTGCCGTTGGGACCGCGAAATTGTGGCCATTCCTGCGCAAAAAGAAATCCGCAGGATAGCGTCATCAGCAAGGGAAGGGAGTAGATCAATTTTTGCATGGTGTTCCTCTCAAGATCTGAACCAGTCGCTGTTCACTACCCTAAGATTACCATCGGCTCCAAGAGACGGACAGCGACAAGGCAGGTTTTTTAGAGAAGACACACCTTTACTGCCTCCATCTTCGCCCTCTGAGGTAACGCCTGCAAGACTTTTGTCAGCAGATCATGCTTGCTTTGGTCCGTTAGAAGGAACTCTTACGACTGCTCGATTCTGCGGTTTGGCAAAGCCTGTCTCAACTCGGCCACGGCAGCATCGGGAACCGAGGTAAATTCAAACGAATTGTCGCCTGGTGGGAAACCAAAATTGAGTTGAGATCCTCGCGGTGTTTCGTGCGGCGAAGCAAAAGTACGCGGCTTGATCGAGTTATCTTCTGTTTTACACCAATTGGTTTAGCGAGCTATCTGAGAAAAGAGCTTTCGAGTTTTGAAATTCCAAATGTGGGATCAGACGTGTCCAAAACTGAATCAGTAGCACTTGCCGCCGGAACACCTGCTGGCAAACGTGACCGACCTCGTCTCTCTTCTGTCTCAGACGGGTGGTACTTCGTAAACCACGTTAGGACTTTAAAATAAAACAGAAAGAGGAAATTGGAACCACTGGCGGGAATTTCCAAATACCAACCACTTAGCTCTGACGTCGGCGACGCAGCAAGACGCTAAGGCCAAGGCCAAGGCCGAAGAGGGCAGTGGAGGTTGGCTCGGGTACCGATGTCAAAGTCAAACGTGCATCCGTAGCCGTAGCATCTCCGGAGGTATTTCCACCAAAGATGTAGTTTGCATTAGCATCTTCGCCCATAATGAAGTCAGCTTGGTCACTTTTCAACGTTAGGAACACGTAATCGTTTTCCACCCAGTTATTCTTAAAATAGTTAAGAAGATTCGCTTGTCCGGTTGAATCAAGGGAATAATTTCCCGCGGTCGTGCCATCAGCGGTCGTCACAAAATCATCCATCAGCTTCGTTCCGGACTCAAAATCACTTAGCAGAAAATCAGCAGTTGACGCGACACGGTTTGCGTATACATCAACATTGTAAATGGGAGTGCCTTGCCCTCCCGTCACTGAAATCGAGAAGTCTGCAGTAAGCAGATCTGCAGCACTTGCTCCCGTCATTTGAAAGACTAACCCGGCATGCATATCAAAACCATTTGCGTTTTCTTTTGTGCCGACGTTTAGGGCATGAACTGCCTTATTAGTTCCGACACCGTTTTGCGCAGTAGAATACAACCGTGAGTAAGCCGCATCTTCTATAATAATAAGATCGGCACTTGCGGACTGTGCGGCAAAGAGAA
>JAPKBL010000035.1 GCA_028823415.1 Mariniblastus sp. | reverse complement strand
AAAACCGATCACGACAAAACGGCTGGTGATCACAGCCACGAAGGTGAGCCAGCTGCTCACGAAGAACATTTTGGAGCCCATCCAGCCGATGGCGGAGAGGTAATCTTCGACGCTCACCACCCCGACCCAAATACGCTCAGTCGTGATGTAGGTGTCTTTTTCAGTATTTACTATTGCATGACTGGCCTTCATGCAATCCACATCCTTGGCGGGATTGCTGCACTCGCTTGGCTTTACTGGCGGTCCTTACTCGGACACTGGCGGACCGATTACTTCGGCCCTGTAGACTATGTCGGTTTGTACTGGCACTTGGTCGACTTAATTTGGATTTACCTGTTCCCATTGCTTTATTTGATTGATTAAGTTCCATGTCTGAACATCACGACGACCTACCAGCATTTTGCCACCCTGTCTCAACAAAACTATTGTTCGGGGTGTTTTTTGGATTGATTGGTTTGACAATCCTGACAGTAGCGACCTCGGCTTTGGGAACCGGATTGGGGATGCCTCCGGCATTCGCGTTCCCCCTCGCAATGGTCATTGCCACCATGAAAGCCTTTCTCGTGTGTGCCTTTTTCATGCACATGTGGTGGGAAAAAAGTTTCAATGTTTTGGCATTTTTGTCATCATTGTTATTCGTCAGCTTATTTATCGGTATTACTCTCATGGATACCAAAGAGTATCAGCCAACCATCGAAGCGTTTGATATCAACAACCTCGCGAACGTCGACGTCTCCGATTAAGGAGAAGTTTCGCCGGCTTAGGCCAGTCAGGCCGCAACGTCGAGACGACCAGCATCATGTTAAAACAATCAATCAGCTTAGTTCCCACGAGACCTGATCTCCACAAGAGCAAGTTGTTGTTTTATCTCTTTCTGGCGTCCCTGGGAATGTTCTTCATTGCTAGCCTAATCACCTACTTGGTCGTTCGGCAGCATGCGTTCAATCCAATCCCTGACGCGGTCCCAGGCTCCTTTTTAACTCAAGGACCTGAGATCTATCAGCCTTTAAAACTGCCGGTCTCTTTTTGGGCCAGCTCCGCCATCCTTGTTCTTGTCAGCGTTTTTATGCAGCGAGCCTGTTGGCTGGTGCACCGGGAAAGACAAGATGATTTCAGGTTATGGTTAATCATTTCCCTAGTCGCCGCCACGGCGTTTGTCCTGATTCAGATGTTTGGCTTAAATGATCTCCTCAGTCAACATTTCAGCCAGTCCGACGGTTCGATGAAGGTTTACGGCATGTCATTCACACTGTCGTTTATCCACGCGCTGCATGTTCTCGGCGGGATGTTTTTTTTGGGGTTTATTATCTATCAGGCATTCAAAGACCGGTACGATCATGAACGGCATTGGGCCGTGGATCACTGTGCCAGCTATTGGCATTTTCTGGATGTGGTTTGGGCCTGCATGTTAATTACATTCATTGTGACGTAGTTGCCACTCGCTCACACGAACCCAGTCTTTCGGTCGCCACAGATCCCGTCCAACAGCAGCGTTGGAAAATAGTCGACACCTCCCGCCGACTTCCTCGGGCCTTTAAAAACTGCAATACTGAGAAATTGCGAACTGCCGGTTTCACCTCGAAAGTTATGCTAATGTCACTTTTCGAATCGACTGAAAAAGCGAATCTCGATGCCGCGAAACCCTTGGCAGCGAGAATGCGGCCCTCTCGACTTGATGATTTTGTGGGCCAAAAACAATTTATGGGCGAAGGAAAATTACTTCGTCAGTTGGTGGAAGCCGATCGGCTTGGCTCGGTTATTTTTTACGGGCCTCCAGGCACCGGCAAAACAACACTCGCAAGAATTCTCGCTGGAGAAACCGACCGTCAATTCGAACAATTAAGCGCGATTATGCACGGGGTCAAAGATCTTCGCGACGTCTTAGGTCGCGCGAGAGACGACCTTGCCTCAGGAGGGCAGGGGACTTTATTGTTCATCGATGAAATTCACCGATTTAACAAATCTCAACAAGACGCCATGCTCGCGGATGTCGAGGACGGAGTCGTCACGTTAATCGGAGCGACAACCTCTAATCCTTTTTTTGCCGTCAACGGAGCACTCGTTAGTCGCAGTCAAGTATTCCAGTTTGAACCTATCTCGCCCGACGACATCAAGCAATTGATTGACAAAGCCCTCACCGACACCGAGCGGGGCCTCGGCAACCTCCACCTGAAGATCGATGAAGACGCTTCGGATTACCTTGCCAAAATTTGTGATGGGGATGCAAGAAAAGCCCTTTCCATACTAGAAACGGCCGCCATCGCCGCGAGTGGAGGTAAAAAACAAACGCCACTCGTTATCTCAAAGGCGATAATGCGAACCGCTGTCGGTCAACGTTCAATTCAATATGATCCCACCGGAGATGAACACTACGATTTGGCAAGTGCACTCATCAAAAGCATCCGCGGCAGTGATCCCGACGCGGCTCTCTATTGGTTAGCCAGGATGCTAGAGGGAGGGGAAGACATTCGTTTCCTATGCAGGCGATTGATTATTCTGGCCAGCGAAGATATCGGCAACGCGGATCCGCAGGCGCTGACACTGGCCGTCGCGTGCTCACAAGCCTGTGAACAAATCGGACTTCCCGAGTGCCAGTTGACCCTTTCGCAAACAACAACCTACCTTGCGTGCGCGCCCAAATCTAACGCGGCGACGACCGCGATCGGATTGGCGCGCGCCGATGTCCGGGAAGATCGCGTGCTTCCGGTGCCGCGGCACTTAAGGGACAGTCACTATCGCGAAGCCAACCAACTTGGACACGGCACAGGGTATCAATACGCCCACAACGAATCCGATGGCATTTCCAGCCAGGACTATCTCGGCGTTGATCGCTCCTACTACCAACCCGTTGATCGTGGGTTTGAATCTGAAATCAAGAAACGTCTGGAGCTAATTCGGGAAAAATTACAACTGGCCAAGCCCTCGCCATCTGATCGAGCCGGTAGAGAACCCGAATAAGCTTGATTTTTATCCGCTAGCAACTGACTACCAGCGAGCATCAACGATCCCGACAGATCTCGCTTAAAAAAGGCGTATCTGTTAATTTCACTCGGGATTCCTAATCATTGCGGGGAGAAACTTCGGATAGCAGCGACGATCGTCGGCAGTAAAAACGAGAGTATCGTTAGGGCCACCAAGACGATCACCCATTTGGGTAGCGGCTTTTTGAAGTCACTGGAAAGCAGATATTGTTGGCAGTACGGACACTGGTCAACATCATCAAATATTTCTTTATTGCAATGAGGACATGGCAACGTGTAATCACTGTCTTCGTCCATCGGAATCTCTAGCACTGAAACCAATTTGCAAACATGAATCGACAAAACGCTGGCATCGTAACCGTGTTATTTGAACCAGTTACGTAATCATGGATATCTAAAATGCATTCATTAAAAAACACAGTGGTCGCAGTTGGACTGCTTGCACTCGCCTTTATGTTTTATCAATCATCCTCGCCCAAACCACAAGGGGAGGTCTTGGAACCGCAAGTCGGACTAAGCCCATCTGAAAATCTTCGACCTGAACCCAGTCCAAAGCCGGGCTCCATAGAAATCCCCGAATTCGACATATCCCCACCGCTACCGCTACCCCTTCCCTCGCCAAAAAAGGGGGCAGTAGGAAAATTCAGCCCACCCATGTCCCCTCTGATTACCCCAGAATCCCCCAACCGTCGACCGCCAGTTAATACCAAACAACAAAATTTGGCTAAGGCAATTCGCAATCAAGCCAAAACCGACGCCTCCCCCGAACCGCGACGATCACTAAGTCCACCGAGCGGAAGTGCTGTTAAAAACAATAGCGCGAATTCCGAACTACCGAATGCTGGTTCGATTCCATCACCAGACAATTCATTCAATTCTCCCGCTGGCGGAGTCGCGACGGAGACACGTACTGCCCCCGTCAAATATGGACCAAAAGAAATTACTGATTTGTGGATGCGGGTTGAGCTAGATATAGAACAGGGAAAATTCAAAACTGCTCTCAAAACTCTGTCAAATTATCACGCGTCGAACGCCCTCAACGGCCCTCAACATCAAAAAACGATGGAGTACCTAAATGGCCTCGCCGGCAAAGTGATCTGGTCTCAGGAACCACATCTGGAGAAAGGTGATCAAACGACGATAGAGATTCCTCTCACAGAACTCGCCCAGCAGTGGGGAGTCACAGTTCCGTTGATTCAAAAAATTAACGCGCTTCCCAAATCACAAACATCCGCGATCCCGTCTACTTTGAAAGTAATCCAGGGGCCGTTTGACATCGAAGTCAACCGTGACGAGGAAAAAATGACACTCTATCTCGGAGAACTCTATGGTTGTCAGTTCGATTTCGTAGGAAGCAATCTGACTCCCGGCAAGTACCACGTTACCATGAATAACGGCAACATCCTTCTAAAAAGCGGGGGTCAAGATCTCGTAATTCGAGGCCGGCCGACAAAGCAATTATTTTCTCCGCAGAGTGGGTTCATCAGCCTAGCGGACAGCCAGCTGGAGGATGTGTGCGACCTCTTGACCCTTAAATCGACAGTCACCATTAAATAACCAATTATTTGATCTGGTTCGCAACTGTATTTTGTCGCACTTTAACTCCTCTGATTCAATCAAATATTAAAAAACCGACGGGTCAATTTGATATTTAATTGACCAATCACCATCTCCTTCGATCTCATATCGATATCCAATACGGCTGAGGCAGCATTCGGATTCCCGTCATTCATTTGGCAATTCTCTCAGCGCCTCCATGGACGTAACCTAGCTCGTTGGTTACCGAAACGGCGAATAACCGCTAGGATGCACACGCGTATTTTTTGAGAAATCCCCGGAGACAATCATGAGTCAATATCTGCTGCGAGCGTCGAGACAAAATCATTGGCTAAGCATTGCACTTCTAGTCACATTATTTTCTATTTCGACACCAGCCGGCCCATCCTTTTCACAGACAATCTCGTCTGTGGAGACCAATTATCAAAAACAGTCTTTTCAAATTCCGATGCGCGACGGAACAAAACTGTATACCACGGTCTACTCCCCTCGGGACGAATCTGAAACCTACCCGATCCTGATGAAGCGAACCCCGTACAGTGTTCGCCCCTACGGTGCCGAACAATACTCAGGCCGTATTGCCCCGTCTAAGTTGATGGAAGAAGAAAAATACATTTTTGTGCTCCAAGACGTAAGAGGTCGCTGGATGTCCGAGGGCACGTATGACAATATGCGACCGCACGTCCCCGGAAATGATTCCCTCGACGAAAGTTCCGACACCTACGATACGATTGACTGGTTGCTCAAGAACCTAAAAAACCATAACGGGAACGTTGGCATGTGGGGGATTTCCTATCCTGGATTTTATACCGCTGCTGCGCTGCCCGAACACCATCCGGCACTCGTTGCCGCCTCTCCTCAAGCACCGATTTCCGATTTCTTTTTTGATGACTTCCATCATCACGGCGCGTATTTATTGAGCTACTTTGTCGCGACCTCGACTTTTGGATATCAACATCAAGGGCCAACCGAATCATCCTGGTATCAATCCATTGAGCCAACATCAAAAGATGCCTGGAATTTTTTCATGAGCCTCGGACCAATGAGCGAAGCAGGAAAATTATATGACGACGATAATTTTTTCTGGAAACAGTTGGTGGAACACCCTAATTACGACGAGTTTTGGCAGAAACGAAGTATCCTTCCGCACTTGAAGGGTATCAAAACTAATGTATTGACCGTCGGTGGGCTTTTTGACGCTGAAGATCTGTACGGTCCTTTGAATATCTATCGCGAAATCGACAAAAACAATCCGGACATTTTCAACGCGATTGTGATGGGGCCATGGAGTCATGGAGATTGGTCGAGAAACGTCCCCAACGCCGTCGTAGGAAAGGTGTCCTTTGGCAAAAACGTATCTGAGTTTTATCAAAGAGAAATTGAAGCCCCGTTTTTCCGTTACTTTTTGAAGGGCATCGGTGAGAAGCCAAACTTCAAGGCCATGATGTACGACACTGGCTTAAAGCGTTGGAATAAATACATGGCGTGGCCACCAGCAAATGCTGAATCTGTGAAATATTACCTTCACGGCGATCGATCACTCTCTGAAACTCAACCAAAAAAATCAGAACCTGCTGAGACTAGTTTTGTCAGCGATCCGCAAAACCCCGTTCCTCATCGCGATCGCCAAGATCTCGAATTGAGATTTACACCTCGACCTTACATGTCAGACGATCAACGATTTGCCGCCACCCGCCCGGATGTTCTGGTATTCCAAACCGAACCGCTGACACAAACTGTCACGATCAACGGCGATATTATGGCTCACCTGAATGTTTCCACCACTGGGACTTCCGCTGATTGGATCGTGAAGGTCATTGATGTCTATCCTGATGACCACCCCTTTGTTGAAGGCTCAGAACCTGGATTGAATTTTGGCGGCTTCCAGCAAATGGTTCGCAGCGAGGTCATCCGTGGAAGATTCCGTAATGGATATGAAAAACCGGAACCTTTCATCGCCAACAAGATCGCTGAAATCAACTTACCACTTCAGGATGTATGCCACACTTACAAATCAGGGCATCGCATCATGATTCAAATTCAAAGCAGTTGGTTTCCGCTGATTGATCGCAATCCGCAAAAGTATGTTGATAATATTTTCAAAGCGACCGCGGACGATTTCGTCAAAGCTACTCACCGGGTTCATCATAGTCCTGAGGCTTCCAGCTGGATCGAGTTCAAAATCGCTAAATAAGTCGAAAGCAGCTCAAACAGCAGCTCATTTCACTAAGACGTAACGATCGCTTGATCTGTGTTTTGGCTCGCCGTCGTCACGCCGGTTTTTAGTTTTAAGTTGATCTGGCAAGCCCAACTGCCATTTGCATCGCCTTTGATCTTCCAGTGCGGTTGCACGCAAACGGATTGATGAACTAACTCGAACCCAGATTCTGATTGACTGACCGTTCGCACTGGATAGGCAAAGATGCCGCCCGCTTGGTCTGACTTCAGCCCGATTTCAAGACCCAGCCACTGGTCGGTTAAATTGATTTCCCGAGACCCCTCAAGGCTCAAAATCGATCCAAGATCGCCCAGTCGCTCCCCCCGAGAATTGCTAAAAAAGCGATCGGGCTGGGCATCCGGAAGGCCCGCAAAATTCCATTCGACCCCAAAATGCAATTCTCGATCCTGAGGCAAACCCTCAATGAAGTAAGCTATTTCAAGCGTGCTCGCCCCCGCATTAAGTGTGATTCCTTTTCTCAAGGTCAACGGAATTCCCCACGCATTTCCCTCTCGACTCGTTAGGATTTGAATTCGATCCGAACTTCGCCTAACGGTCGCGGTGTATGCCCCCGTTGCAAAATCACCCCGTTCTATTGCGCGGCTTTCCTGCAGCGAGACCACGTCAACTTCGTCATCCCAAAAGTGATCAATCAGTGAATTCCTCGGCTGCAAATCATACTGAAGCTTTTCATCGAGGTTCGCCTGTTTAAAAACGACTAAATCGTGAATGCTCGCCGCTTCATTTTCATTTTGATTTTCGCCTTCAAGAACTTTTGCGTGATAAAGTTCGGGCCGCCTTTGCATCGTCGCGCCGAGGTTGTGGCTTACCCCTCGCACATCCAGACCGTATATTTGCCCGCCGTCTTTGGGTGTAATCCAGTTGACCAATTGATCGTTTGCCAAACGTATTTCGGTACGGCCATCAAAATCATAATCGTCTGAGGTTGCTTCCACCCATGTTTCTTCACGTCCCATCGAACGCTCCAGAAGGGACTCGGCCGCAAGGAGGTGTTGATAAATTGCATTTCGCAAATGCGGTAAGTAGATGCCGCCAAAAGCGCCGTGCCAATAACTGCAGTTACACTGACCTTGAAAAAGATGATCCTGAGCCGCATCTAAAACTTGCTGGCTACACCCTTGGCTCGCAGCTCTCTCAAGTAACCCACTGACATACATCATTCTCGCGTACATCTGATTTGATTCTGGATACTTGACTTTAAAATTTCGCCAATAGCCGCCACCAAGGAAAGGCTGTATCTGTTCCCACCGGGAATCGTGCTCCAGTTGATGAACCAAATCGTCAAATTCAACCTGCCGTTCAACCGGCAACGACCACTCCGTCATTTCCCGATAGCTGGCATCGGGAAGATAAATCTTGCCGCGCGGGGGAGTTGTCGTCACTGCATGCTGAAGCGTCGTGGTTTTCAGCCATTCTTTATTTTCTGTCAGGGCCTGGAAGAATCGCTCCAACCAGCCGTCTTGATAGACATGTTCTTTGGTATTGGGCCAGGTCCCAAACTTCTCGCCATCGTCACCAAATACAACAACACTATCGGGGCACTGCGTCGCGAGCATCCGACAGTGGTTAATCGTTTGTTCTGGTTCCGCAAAAGGGATTAGATAACGCAAATGCTCGCTCCCCGGAAAAACACGAACGGTTTTACCTTCGTCCTCTACAATGTAATAGCCGGTTAGTTGATCATTTTTCAACCCCGCGCGTCGAAAATGGTAATCGTCAAGAACCGTGTATTGAATATTTGAATCGGCAAGGGATTCAGTCAAACAAGACTCCCAAACGCGTTCCGGCATCCACATGCCATTAACGCTCGAACAAACACGCCCCTTCAGCCATTTTGAAAAACGTGTGATTTGACCAACGCGGTCTCTGCGGGGAATCATTGGTAAAATCGGCTCATAGAAAGCACCGCCGATAATTTCGATACGACCGGCCTCTACGAGTTGTCCGATCCGATTGAGATAATCTGGGTGGTTCGTTTGCAACCATTGCATCAACGGGCCACTTGTGTGTAGCGAGATCGACAGATCTTCAAACTTCTCGAAAACATTCAAAAATGGAAGATAACTATCTTGATAAGCGTCCTCAAAAACGCCATCAAAATTCCCAACCGGCTGATGGTTGTGCAGAACCAAACAAAGTTGAATTTGGGGATCGCTCATATTATTTTTTACTAAACCTCTCTACGGTCGCCGCAACATAGAAATCGTCTCGGCGCTGACATTGCGTGGGTACCTTTGCAGAGAACCGGACGGGCAGCGGTCATTTGTTAACTGCATACGCCTGCCGCCTTCTTGGTAACGTTATTGTCGTACTGAATTTAACGCGGCACCAAAGGTGGAAAACCCTCAACACTGAAAACACTTTGGCGATTCGCACTTTTCATTTACGACATTCACAAAATCTTATCTGACCCGTAAATTTTAACGGAAGTGAGAACGACGCAAGAGACCCTTCACCGAACATCCATCTCTGTGATCAATTAATCTTCTGATCGCAACCTTCGCGCGGCGGCTTCCGGGGCAACTGGATTAACCCAAATATCCGTTCCTAACTCAAATCCAGCTGCAAGGGTCAGGCGGGGAAACAACTCGAAGTAACCTATTTGCCCGTTAGGCGAGGCGAAAGGCCCTGTGTGGAACAACAGATTATAGGCCGGGTTGTCCAACGTGATTTCGTATCTCGTGACGATATTACGACAATGCAAAGCCAGTTCATTCCTAACGTCCTCATCACAAGAAGTGAAATCAAAATCTTCACTTCTGGGGATGATCCAAACTTGAAACGCAAATCGACTGGCAAATGGGCACACGACACAAAAATGCTCCGTCAGGTCTACAATTCTTGCTCCCTGAGAAATCTCCCAATTGGCGAGGTCGCCCATCATTGAGCGACCGTTTTCAGTCCGATAAGACTGCGCTCGACGGGTTCGCGAGATCACCGGTTCGCTCACTACCGGAGTTCCCAAGAGCTGGTAGTGAATGTGCCCCAGCGAGGCCCCGGCGGCCAGCCGACAATTCATAAACAGCATGGCATGTTTGATGTGCTCCAATGATTTCGCATACGCCAACCGATCACGGCAGGCGCGAAAAGACAACTTTAGCTCTTCATCGGATAACTCACTTAACGAGTTCACGTGTCGTGACGATGGAATGATCAGCTCTTGAATGCCGGGGGAGCAATTGAGCTCAAATGGTCCGTAAGATTGGCTTCCAGGATCGGGCTGATCTCGATCCTCCGCTGAGCGAAAAGAGAACGAAGGGTAGCGATTGGGAATGACTCGAGCCGACCAATTCGAAAGATCGTCGTCAGACAAAAGCAGGGAACCATCGGCTCGATAAGCCGCTAGCGCCGACGGGGTTTCCTCTTCGTTTCCTTTGCAGAAGGGGCAGATCATTTGCTGACGGAGCTGTTCCATCGGCACAAATTCCATAGGCCGATCTCGACGATTTCTGGCAATCGCCACCCACTGTTGATTGATTGGATCTAGCCGCAGATCGGACATTGTGTTTATTAAACCCTGTGGTCTGTAGAAAGTAATTGATTAGGGAATGTCAATTTAAAAAACCAATAGGCCTAGCCTCTCCGTCGATGGTCCCAGCGGACTTTAGCGCTGGACGGTTCGGCGGTAAAGTTCATCGTATTGTTTTGCACTTCGCCGCCAGGACCAGTCTCGCTTCATTCCAGTTTGCATTAACTGATTCCAAAGGGGGCGGTAGTGATTGTACATTTGCAATGCGCTTTTAACGGCAGTGCGAAGTGCCTCCTCCGTAAATTCATCGAAACTAAACCCGTTCGCTGTTCCATATTCGCAAGTTTCATGCGTCGCATTGACGACCGTGTCCGCTAAACCACCGGTTCGGCGAACAATTGGCACCGTTCCGTAAGCCATGCTGTACATCTGGTTTAAGCCGCATGGCTCGTATTGGCTAGGCATTAAAAACATGTCGGACCCAGCCTCGATCCGGTGTGCAAACTCATTCGAAAACCCCAAAGTCAAACCTAGTTTGTTTGGATATTTTTGCTGCAAGCTCTCCAACTGATGATGATAGCTCGGATCACCCGTCCCCAACACAATCCATTGGGCGTTTATGTTTTCCAGAAACTCTTCCATCACCGGAAGGATTAACGACCATCCTTTCTGCGATGCTAATCTCCCAACAATTCCAATAAGAGGTGTCTCTGTGTCTTGTTTTAAATTGGCCTCTTTTTGCAGTGCTTGTTTGCAGGCCAATTTGCCAGGATTGCCAACGCGGATATCAAAGTCGGAAGAAAAATTTTCTTCTAAGAGCGGGTCGGTCGCCGGATTCCAATCCGCAGCGTCGATCCCATTTAAAATACCTATTAGTTGGCCTGAACGCTCTTGCAACACACCTTCGAGCCCGCATCCTTGTTCAGGTTCTCGGATTTCCCTCGCATAAGTCGGGCTGACGGTGTTAATCATGTCTGCAAAAACAATTCCCGTTTTCAGCAAACTCAATTTTCCAAAAAATTCAACTTGCCGCCAGTTGAAATATTCTGCCGACATCCCCGTAACCGCCATTTTTTCGTAATCAAACAAACCTTGATAAGCAAGATTGTGTATCGTGATCAACGTTCGCGTTGCCTCGAAACAAGAATGATGGTTGTAATTTTTCTTGAGAAAAGCGGGGATCAACCCCGTTTGCCAGTCATTGCAATGGATTAAATCCGGGGCGATGCCCATTTGGATCAGCGACTCCAAAACTGCGCGACAGAAAAAAGTGAACCGTTCGCAGTTATCGGAAAAATCTTTACCCGCTTGGCCATAGAAAGTATCGCGATTGAAATACCCGGGTTGCTCGACTAGAAAAACTTTGACTTGGCTCTCGGGCAAAACCGTTTCCAACAAATTGCCTGCTACCAATCGATCTCCGATCTGAATCTCAAACGAGATCCCGGAGGACTTAATTCCATGCAGTTTTCGATCGACACTTTGATACGCCGGAAGAAAAATTGAGATTTCGTGCCCCAGCTGTTCCAATTCGCGGGGCAGAACACCGGCTACATCGGCGAGACCGCCCGTTTTGGCGAACGGGACAACTTCGCTGCTAGCCAGTATGACTCTCATGTTTTTTAGGGGGTTAATTTAATTAAAACCATGAACCGGACGCAGGCCCATCGACAGGCTCCGACAATTGCCAGTCAGATCGCAGGCAGACCGCCTTCGAAAATTTACCAAACGATCGATCCAATCGATCCGTTCTTTTCAAAAAATGGTAATTTTTGAATTGGTTTTCGTAAATTAAACCAACTATGCAAAAGATCCGCATTTCCAGCCTCTTGAGAGGCCTACTGGATGGGCTACTGGATGGCCTCGATCGCCGCAAACATTTCCCGTCTCGCCAGCGCTAAATCGCGAGGCAATTCCAGCGTCGGGCCTCTAAAGTTCTTTGCCGCTACCCACCGCGAATCTGCTATCGAATCACCGGAGGCAAAATAAGTCATCAATGCAGCATTCAGCGGATTTCCATTGATCTGGTCGCATTGATCGACTCTTTTTAATTTCCACTCGCGACCGTACTTCGCCATGAACTCTCTCTCGAATTCCTTATATTGCTGAGTCAACCAATGGTCGGCAAGACAAAGGACCAGACGATTGGCTACGGAGATTTGTTCCATGAGTTGCCCAATTGTTAAGCCGGACAGTGGGTGAATCATTCCGGTCGCGATCTCGTTCGCAGGTTCCAGTACGAACCGGCGAAATGACATTCGCGGATGGGGCACCGTTAATTTCGACGTGCTTATTTGGTTTTTGCCGTAGAGTAGCAAATCGAGGTCGATGGTCCTCGACCCCCATCGATCAAACCTAACCCGGCCGAGTTCGTTCTCGGTTTGAATAAGAAGTTGATGAAGCGCTTCCCCACTCAAAATAGTTTTTAATCGAATAGCGCCATTCAAATAAGAAGACTGGCCCTCTGGTCCCCCCACAGCCTTCGTAACGTGCAGTTTGCTGGCCGCAACAACATTGATTTCACGACAATGGTTCAACGAATTGACGGCAGTCTCGTACGCTCCTTCGCGATCTCCCTGGTTGGACCCAAACGCGATCAGACAATCCACCATGACCGATTACTACCTTGAAACAAACCAAATCAACCGCGCAAACGAACATTACCAAGACACCTTGGCTATTCGCACCGCGCAAAAAAAACGACGATCGGCATCCTAGCCAAATCGTCGAATGATCCTGATAAGTCAAAAATTCCAACGTTACCAGAAAAAATGGCTGCCTGCTGGCTTGCTGCCATGCTGTTCGCCGATGGATTTACGATTCGATAAATCGTTTCGCATGATTTCCTTTTTCTTTTCCATCCCACAGGCAATATTTAAAGGGCGTGGAGGTCCGCTCCACGACTCTCGTCGCCGACTGTCGCATCCCTCGGTCGCCGCCACCCAAATTCAAAAGTCGCTTCATGCGACTCGTAAATTACAGCGTTTGGTAGGCGTGCTGACGTTTAACAAGGTGAACAAAACAAGTTGCACGTACACGATCTTTGAGTTGGTGGAAAACACTCACTAGCAGCTCAACTGCTTTCAACATCGACCAAGGAAGCGGCAGACGAAAAGGGCAATATATTTACAAGTGAAACGCAGGATGGGGCAACAATTTTGTAGTTTTGTCTGACCAAACATGCACGTGATGTTTTCTTAACTAACTCGAACGCCATTTTGATGACGCTTCGTGAGTTGTCAAGCAAGCAAACAACATTTTTTTCTTCAACATTTTTTTTGCCGTTTAAATCGAATCATTTTCTTTCATTCGTCGCGGCGTCGAATTCCCAATTCGGTCATAGGGACAGATAGGTTTCTCTATTCAAAAATAATATTTCGTTCGATAAAAAACGCTTGATTATTTTTGTTTCCCCTTTTGTTAAGATCACTTCGATACCCTTGGCTTTGAAATCCAGCTATGCTATCGGTTAACACAAATTGAATTGTCAACGTGTTTTTGCATAAGACAATTTTATCCACCCGACAAAAAAGTCGCATGGGAGCTTGACTGACTTGAAAATTGTCCAATACCCACACCCCACCTTGCGTTACAAATCAAAACCAATTAATCGAATCGACCGGGAATTAAAAACTCTCGTCCGCGAGATGTTTGATTTAATGTATGCCGCCAGCGGGATCGGTTTAGCCGCAAATCAGGTTGATTTGCCGATCCAGTTATTTGTGATCAATCTTTCTGGAGCAGCTGACGAGGGGGAAGAGTTAGTTTTCGTAAACCCAGTGTTAAGCTCTCCCAAGGGAAGTCATGAAGCCGAAGAAGGCTGTCTGAGTATTGTTGGGGTCAATGCACAGGTTGCTAGACCTGAGACTATTCACATCTCGGCCTACGATTTATCGGGGCAAGAAATCAACCAGACCGTTAATGGTTTATTGGCAAAAGCTATCCAGCATGAGGCTGACCATCTCGAAGGTATTTTATTTATTGATCGGATCAGTGAATCTTCGAAACGACAAATCGATGGCGAGCTAGAGGAGTTTGAGATTGATTTTGACAACCAGCGATCTACCGGTGAGATTCCAGACGATGCCGCCATTTTTAAGCGTCTGGCCGACATCGAATCTAAATATTGCTAATCCGTCTGTATCATAATCCGTCTGTATCAATGACTGCAGTAATAATTTGTGGACTCGATCAACAGAAATCGATGATTGGATTTTCGTGCAAATTTCTATAACAACCCTAGCCCTGTTTATTTTCATCTACCCAATTCAGAAAGTTCAGAGATGCGTTTGATCATGTTCGGTACCGGTCCTTTCGCCGTTCCGACTTTTGAGGCTCTCATTGAATCACCTCACGATGTGGTTGCCCTGTTTACTCGACCGATTGCTGATTCGGGAAAGCGTCGAAAAACCGCCGAGAACCCTACTCGGGATGTCGCTGAGAGCGCCGGTCTTTCGGTTTTTGATCCGATGAGTGTCAACGATCCAAGGTCCGTAGAACAGCTGTTAGCGCTAAACGCTGATTTATTTGTGGTCTGCGACTATGGTCAAATTCTTTCTCGAGAGTGCCTTGCTGCTTCAAAACTGGGAGGCATTAATCTTCACGGCTCACTCCTTCCCAAATACCGTGGCGCCGCCCCAATCAATTGGGCAATCTTCCAAGGCGATCCTGTTACCGGCATTACGATTATTCACATGACCTCAAAATTAGATGGGGGGCCCTGTTTGGTCAAAGCCGAAACAAAAATTGGATCGCAGGAAACAGCTGAACAAATCGAACCGCGATTGGCTCAACTCGGCGTGGCTCCCGTACTCGAAGCCATCGAGATTTTGAAAAACTGGGACGGAGACTCCCCAATCGGGGAGAGCCAGAATCCGGCATTGGCTACCCGGGCACCGCGGTTAAAAAAATCCGATGGTGAAATTAATTGGTCGCGATCTGCTGTTGAAATCGTCAATCAGATACGTGCTTTTCAACCGTGGCCGGGAACTTTTACGACCTGGACCAGTGAAAAACTAAAACAACCTCTGAGGATTATTGTTCATCAGGCCACCGTGTTACCGAAGGAAAAAGAATCGGCCAGTCAGGCACCCGGCAGCATTGTGGTGTCCGACGGGCACGATCTCATCATCCAGACCGGATCAGGGCAAATCGCGATCGAGACCGTTCAACCGGCGGGCAAACGCGTAATGCCCATCGGAGATTTCCTGCGAGGTCGGGCGCCGGCTATCGGCGACCATTTCCAGTAGACCTTTTCTTGTGTCCGCGGGGAAAACACCGATGTTCGTCGAAGTGTGGCGATTTCGACTCGCAATTTTAAGGATTTTTTCCCGCTAGGCTTCTTCGAAGCGACCCCCTGGTTGCCAATTCAATTCGAATTGGCAGCTTTGGCTCAAACGGCTTAAAACAAATTTGAGCATCGCGGGATTTCGACTCGCGTCGACGAAACGCCTCATGGTAGACTGGCGTCCGAGTAACCCGTCCGTTTTTCCAAGCGTTCTGGGCGACTATCTGATTCACCGTTTTTTACCTCGCTACCTATGTCCAACGATCCTAAAACACACAAGCTTTACATCGAAACTGTCGGCTGCCAGATGAACATGCTCGACAGTGAAATGGTCGTAGCAAGTTTGCGGCGAGAAGGCTATGAACTGTCCGATAATGTTGGCGACGCCGATACCATTTTGTTCAACACTTGCTCGGTCAGGGAGCAGGCAGAAAATAAAACCTACAGCGCTTTGGGGCGGCTTCGCGCTGAAAAGAAAAATCATCCTCACAAGATTATTGGTGTCATGGGCTGCATGGCGCAGAAAGATCAAAAACTGATTTTTCAGAGAGCGCCCTATGTCGATCTGATCGTCGGTCCCGGCCAATTAAAAGAAATCCCATCCCTCATTCAGAAAGCCCGGACGGAAGGAGGTCGACACTCAGCGGTCGGACTGGCACGTACCGCTGGAAAAGTTGCCGACATTAAACGAAGCCACGAAACTTTTGATCCGCTGCGTGACCCCTCGATGCGACCAACACCGTTTCAAGCATTTCTCAGAATTCAAATCGGCTGCGATAAATTTTGCACCTATTGCATTGTGCCGATGACAAGAGGGCCGGAGCAGGGCAGGTCACCGCAGATGATCCTCGACGAAGCAAAGATACTCGCCGATCAGGGCTGTAAAGAAATTACGCTCCTCGGGCAAACGGTCAATAGCTACAAACACGTTGACGGCGATGGTACGACGACGCGACTCGCAGATCTCCTGTATCAACTTCATGAAATCAATGGAATTGAACGCATCAAGTTCGTCACCAGTTACCCCAAAGACATGGGCTATGAATTACTGACTGCCATCCGCGATCTAAAAAAGGCATCGCCCTATCTCCATGTTCCACTGCAAAGCGGATCCGATGCCGTGCTAAAGCGAATGAAGCGTGGCTACACCGTAGGAGATTATCGCGACATGATGGCTCGGATTAACGAAACGCTCGGTGACGCCGCTGCGATTTCCTCGGACTTCATTGTTGGTTTCTGTGGCGAAACCGAAGAAGAATTTCAGGAAACTGTAAACTTGGTAAAAGAGTGCAGATTCAAGAATAGTTTTATTTTTAAATACTCTGAACGGCCGGGAACCAGAGCGTCCGATCACCTGCCCGATGACATTCCGTTTTTAGTAAAAAAACGACGCAACAATGAATTGCTGAATGTTCAAAACCAGATCAGCGAAGAAGACAATCAGAAATTTCTCGGCCAAACCGTGGAAGTGCTCGTTGAAGGCCCAAGCAAGCGAGCCGGTGCCGACATCAATGACCTTTCCAACGGTCAACCCGTCTCGCCGGGAACGCCCATGCAACTGACTGGACGGACTCACTGCGATCGCATTGTCGTTTTTGATGGCACAACGCGACTGGTCGGCCAAACCATTCCGATCGGGATATACGAAGTCGCCGCTTTCACGCTGATGGGCACCGTAATTACCGATCACGTCGCCTCGGGACCGATGGTCAGCCTCAAGGGATAATGGCGGGAAGCATTCCCAGCCCCGGTGTCCGATGTCCGCCGGAAAAAACCGGCAGACGTCCTTTTTTCTTTAAATTTGAGCGTTCGCTAAAACCCCGGATCCAGACTTTGATATCTGCCGATTCGGACCAACTCCTTAATTAAATCGGAGGGCGTCTGTAATCGGTTGTCAGGGTTTTTTTCCAGCAGTTGCATTACAATCCCCTCGAACAGATCATTGATGGCCAATTGGTATGACTTGGGAGCGCGAGGAGTTTCATCCCGGACGTTGGACAGCGTTTCGACAAGCGAATCGCCGCTGACGGGGGGGCGTCCGGTCAGCAATGCATAACAGGTTGCGCCCAGTCCATACAAATCCGATCGGGTATCAACTTCCATATTCGCCCGCGTTCTCTCTGGAGCCATGTAGGGAATATCGCCTAGAAGCTGGCCCGGTTGTGTGACCTGTTGCGCTAAGGTTCCTTCAAGTGCCTTGGCAAGCATAAAATCTCCAAGTAGGCAGGCCTTGTCACTGTGCCGCCGTAGAATATTGGCTGGCGTCACATTTCTGTGAATGATCTTATTTTCGTAACCTTTGTTTAATGCTCTGGCTACATCGACCGCAATTTGCCAAACTTTTTTCCAGTCCAGCATTCCCTCGATCCCCGTGCGTTCAATTAGTTCTGATAGATTTTCTCCATCGATATACTCCATTGCCGCCCAGCAGTAAGGTCCATTTTTACCCGCATTGTAAAGATCGACAATTCGCGGATCTTTAATCGGCAGCATGGTTCTCATCGCGCGGACAAAACGCTGCCGCTGTTCATCATTGGCCGTAAATTGCGGAGTCAGGACTTTGACTGCCGCGATCCTATTCTTTTCAGCATCCCGCGCCTTAAAAACTAATCCGTTGTTGCCTTTGCCGATAATTTCGAGCAACTCATAAGGCCCTAATTGAGTGCCAATTAACTTTTTGAGTGGCTTAACCCCCTCGACATCAGCTTGATTGACCGGCGAGTTAGTGTAATCGCCTTTGTTTTTTTTATTCAGTCTGATTCGGGTGTCGCCTATCTGAATGACACTGTCCAAGTTGATCGTGCCAGTCATTATTTGCTTTCCATCGACAAAGGTTCCGCTGGAACTCCCTCGATCCGAAATGACATACTCTTCATCGCGATTCCCTAATTCAAAATGAATTCGCGAAACCGATGGGTCCGCTAAACGAAAATCGCTTTTGTCGCCACGGCCAACAATGACGGTTTGGCCGTCTCCAATATCACAAACACGGCCGGCGTCCGGTCCCGCAAAAATAGTTAGCTGTAAGTCCATAGTCTTTCCGTGGGATGACTAGTCAGAAAATTTCGTTCTTGTCCAATTCGGACTAATTATAGCCGCAAGCCAATATGGCCGCGACCGATGAATTTTAGATAGCGATAACGGATCGATACAGTTCAATGCGTTGAAATCCAGTTTAGCTAGACCCATGGTTGCAGTCGACGCGGTTTTAGGTGGCAACTACAATGCGAACAGTCCGATCCCCCTTAACGGTTCTGAGATATAAATCTTTGCAAATTCATTGCCATAACTGCGATCGATCGCTGACTTACAGCGAGAGCCCCCCTCGCTTTTGCCAGCACTGCGGACAGGCATTCGCTTTGACAGGCGATCGAATGGATGCAAATTCACCGGATGAAGACCTCACCGTTGCGCCACAACAAGTCACCGATAGCGGGGAGTTCACCGTTCAAGAGGGCGACCGAATCGAGCATTATCGAATGGTCCGCTGGCTTGGGTCAGGCGGGATGGGGACGGTCTGGGAAGCCGTCGACGAGAGCAATGGTCGGCGCGTCGCCATCAAACGCAACGCCGAGAGCATGGTTTCCGATGAGACGTACGTCAAACGTTTTATTCGCGAGGCCCAATTGGCGGCACAAGTCTCTCATCCCAATGTGACCTTTATCTATGGAGCTGGAAACGAGAACGGTCAGCCTTATATCGCGATGGAGTTGATGCCTGGCAATACGCTGGCCGACTTAGTAAATATTGAGGGTGCGTTGGCTTGCTCGATTGCCGTCGACCATGTCATCAGCATGATTGATGGCCTAATTGCGGTACACGGACAGGGGATGATTCATCGAGATGTAAAGCCGGCTAACTGCTTCCTCGATTCAAACGGCAGTGTCAAAATTGGTGACTTCGGACTTTCTAAATCCACGCGCGACAAAGAAACTGGATTGACGAAAACCGGCACTTTCATGGGAACTCCGTCCTATGCAGCGCCCGAGCAAATTCGAGGCGATGAGATTGACGGGCGGACCGATCTGTACTCCGTTGGAGCCACCTTGTTTTTTCTGCTCACCGGCCGCACTCCATTTCTCGGTGATGCCATGTCGGTCACCGCGCAAGTGACTGCCGACCGAGCACCAATCTGTTCAGAAATTAATCCTACAATCCCCAAAGATCTCGGGCGGGCTGTCGCGAAATGTCTGGAAAAAGAACCGTCGAAACGATTTCAAACACTAGAGGCACTTCGCTTAGCACTCATTCCTTTCGCGACTCAACGCGAGTCGATCTCTGATGTTGGTCGCCGCCTTGCGGCGTATATGATCGATCAAACGGTAATTCACATTGTGCTCTTGTTGGTGACCTCGGGACTCACCGTTGCCATGATTTCGAACGGAGGTGAAATTCAATTTGACGACGATAAAGTTCAAAAGGTGATAAAATCTGTTGGATTTTGGGGCGTTATTTTAAGCTGGCTGCTGACGACGCTCTATTTTACTTTTTGCGAAGGATGGTTCGGGCGTGGCATTGGCAAACGATTGATGATGTTGAATTTGATCGATTCCGAAGGTCAAAGGCCCGGTGCACTCAAGGCCTTCGCGCGCGCTGCCATTCTTCCGGGCGGCCTGGGAATTCCCCTCGTCTTTACACTCTGGAACGTGAGTGGCGACTCGCCCACCGCAACGATAGAGGTTCAGTTGCAGATGTTCATGTGCGACCTGGCCGCCTCTTATGTTCCATGTCTGATCTGCGTATCAACCATGAGAGCATCTAATCGGTTTCTTGGGATTCACGGAATGTTGACCGGCACGCGAGTCATTCGACTGAATCAGGGAAAACAGAAATTCCCGATCCCAGTTATCGTTCCCACTTTGACCGCCGTAGAGTCGGTGCAGTTTGGTCCTTATGAAACGAAGGAGCTAATTGGTGAATCGCGATATGGAAAAGTGTATTTAAGTAAAGACGACACCCTTAATCGCAACGTCTGGATCGTTGTCCATTCAGATGAGACTGATTTTTCTATTGACCGAATGAATCTAGCCCGCGATTCGCGACAACGGTGGATCGACGGCGGTCTGCTAGGCGACGGGCGAAGATGGGATGCGTTCGAATCTATCGAGGGCGTCCCGATACATATTTTTGTTGGACTTCAGAACAAAGCCGACTGGTCTCTGTACGGTCAGGTCATGCTGGATATTGTTATCGAAGTTCAAGAAGCCATCAAAGATAATACCTTACCCAAAATAATTAGTTTGTCTTTAGTCTGGCTCAACCAAGCAGGGCAGGGCAGGCTAATCGATAAACAACTCGTTAATCCTATCGAAAATAATTCGCTAGAACTTAACAGTAGTCCTCAGCAAAACCTTGCCGACAGCAACCCTCGCCAACAAGCAGCGGTCGAAGATGCGGTTGGGCTGGTGCAAGAGCTAGGGGAGTTGTTGCTAAGGACTCAGGTGTTTCCAAATTCTGTGCAAGACTTTTTGGTCCAACTCCAGCAACGATCAAAAACAGTGGAGACACTGCAATGGGCCGAGGAACAATTAAAATCTCGGTCCAACTCAATCAGCAGTTTGACCTGGGACGGTCGACTGGGAGTGTTGAGTGCGACACTCGGTATCGAAATGTTAATGTACTCATTGGTTTCCAGTGTTGCTTTCTTAGCATGTTTCTTTTTCATTCCTTCTACAGTTGCCAATTCCTTTTCGATGGGCCTCGCCCTTTCTTTGATATTGCCGGTTCTCTTTAGCTGGCGTTGGTGCGGTGGACCCGTATTTCAAGTAATGGGAATCGAAGTCTGTAACGCAAAAGGTAAAAAGGCCAGCGGCTTAATGTGTTCGATTCGCTCCATCATTTCATGGACGCCTGTTTTTGCAATTATTGGAATCGTCATTCTTTCTCAGCTCTATCGTGACCAGGTTAGCGGAGTTGATTCGCCCAATGGAATGATGATGACACCCGATACTGATCCTGTAGCGCAATTTAGCGGGCATTTGATTGTCTATTACTCGCTGTTCTTTTTGGCACTAGGGCTGGTGATCGCAATCGTAAAACCGAAACGAGGCATCGCCGACCTTCTCCTAAGAACTCAACTGATGCCCAAATAAAGAGAGTCGTTTCCTGAAGTTCGACAACCGCCGAATATCAAACGAAAAATCCGATCAAACATTCCCCCAAGCCCCCATTCAGCCCATGCTGACATTTAGAGGTGGCTCAGCTGGTTAAATCAACAGACTCGGCAGGCCGCCTCGCCACGGCAAGACTGGCCGGTTGAGAAGACTTTAACGAATTGGTAGCTTGGTCAGCTGTTTCGCCGGGCAACGTTCCGGTGACGCGGCATCGGAGTCGGAGCCGCATAGAACTGCGTTATGTATTCTCAACGACTTGGGAATGATTCAATCGCATTAGTTTGTTTTACCTTTCTAGGGGATGAGAATGAAGAAGTTTATTGCAGCTGCTGTATGCACGTTGTTGATGTCAGGAACCATGTTCGCTCAAGACAGCGAAGCTCCAGTTGAGCCGGTTGCTCAGGCTGCTCCGAGTGTTGTTGCCGGAAGTGACTGCTGTGGTGCTACTGTAGATCCATGTGCAAAGCGCGTCCGCTTAGTCACAAAGCTACGCGGAAAAATGTCCTGCCGTCGCGCCAAGCGAAGTTGTTGCAACTAGTGTAATTTAATTGCACTCGTCACAATCTGAAAAACTCAAGGCATCGCCCAAAGCATGGGCGGTGCCTTTTTTACGTATTCAACAACGCTTTTAATTAAACGACCAGAAGCGATGCAGATTCAATTTCCAGCAGGAAATAAGCGGGTTAATATTTTAGTCGCCTGATCCCATTGATCCGCTGCTCGCTCAAAATCGACCTGCATAATTTTGAGTGACAATGAATCCGGCACTGCCGGTGATTTGGTCGTAACCGAACGGTTGAGAGGAATTTGAGCACTCTGGCTTAGTGCCAACTCCTGTTCGACATCAGCGGCCAATAATCGATCGACCAACTTCCGAGCTCGCGTTGGGTTGGGCCCATTTTTGATAATCGAGAGCGTGTTTGGAATTAACAACGTTCCCATTTGGTCTGAACCTTGGTCGGGAAATACAATCGCCACCGGGTTGGCGTTGTTTAGTTCGATCATTGCATCATCGGTATCGGTCAGCCCGAAAGCGTATTCGCCGCGGGCAACTTTGATAGCGACCTGCTTGTTTCCGCCTTCGACCACCGCATTGTTGGCAACTTTTGTCAATAATTCGACAGCCTCCGCTTCGCCCATTGTCGCAAACAGCACTGCCGCATGGGTCGCTGTTGTTCCAAACAAGGGTCTCGCAATAGCACATTTGTGTTTCCATTTTGGGTCCGCCAAATCGAAAATTGAATCCGGCATTTGATCCGGATCGGTAATCAGGTTGGTATTAACGATCAACACGCGCGCTCGGGCAGCGAACCCGTGCCACTGGTCTCGCGAGGAAATATACTGCGCTGGAAATGTTTCAGCGGCGGGGCTGCGGTAAACCTCCAGCAATCCCATTTTTTGCAATCGCAACGTATGTAGAATTTCATTATTCCAAAAAATATCAGCTTGCGGACGCCCCTTGCTTTGAATGATTTCCGTCACTAGCCCAACCGTTTTATTGGATTCCTGATCGAACTTAGGCAGCACGCGCAGATCCAATTCCGGCCCTAAGCGATCGAGAATAGGTTCTGCAAACTCTCGGTCCAACGCAGAATAGACGACGACCTCATTCTCTGTCTTAGGAATACAGCCACCGCTGAGACAAATCAGTGCATTGCAGAAAACGACTGCAAACCAACAAAAACAAGGGCTTGTGTTCGCAAAAAATACTTTAATTTTAGTACCCTCCATTTTCTTCATTCGAATCTCTCCGCTTTTCGTTACGATACAGTGCGTTTCATTCCGTCGAAGTAATCTCGACAACAATCGGACTTAAATGATCTCTACCTGCAAATTATATCCCATGGCATTTGCTAACCCAATGAACAAGACCTTTTCACTGGCGTTACCACGACCGCAGCTGAGCGAGGCCATTTTCGGAATCCTGATGGTCACAATGTTCGTCAGCCCCAGCATGGGACAGGACGACTGGCGGTCGGAGATGAGGAAGATCAACCCGCAAGTTTCTGACACATTCAATATTGACGATACCCTAGTAGAAGCGGCAGGGATTCAAAAAATTTCGGGTAATCACATCGACCTTTATACCGATGTTCGAGACGAACAGAAAACTAACGAATTGGTAACCGCCTTTGATCAGGCAGTTTCGCAGTGGTGTGCCTATTTTGGTCTCGCGGCGGAGTCTGCAAAATCTTGGAAAATGAGAGCCTTCCTGATTGCTGACAAAGACAACCCAACTCTCTTTCAACGCGCTGGGCTAATGCCGGAAGACTTACCGGATTTCAAAGCTGGCTTCCAACGACAGCATAATTTCTGGCTTTATCTACAACCCGGAAATTACTATACGCGTCACCTTCTCCTCCACGAGGGCACACACGGTTTTATGCTGTGGTTTCTTCGTGGACACGGCCCGGCATGGTACAGCGAAGGGATGGCTGAATTACTTGGAGTACACCAATGGAAAGACAATCTGCTTCAATTAAATTACCGTCTGAGGAATCGCGAGGAGGCGGAGTACTGGGGGCGAGTCAAACGAATTCGAAGTGAATTAAATACTGAAAATGAGCTAAGCCTGGAAGACATATTGAACATCCCTTCTGTAGGATTTAAAGATGTTCGATATTACGCCTGGGCTTGGGCCGGTTGCGAGTTCTTTCAAAATCACCCAAAAACAAAACAGATATTTTCGAAACTGCCTCAAATCACAAATCTAGATCAAAATCGTTTCAATCAAAAATTCCTCGACTCGATTAAAAATCACCTTGACGTGTTAAAGCGGGATTGGCAACTGTTTATCAACGAGATTGATTACGGTTATTCCATCAGTCGCGGGTGTTTATCAGAGGCGACTTTGTCGAGCGGTCGATTCGGCTCCAGTCGGACCAAGTTTCAGATTTCCGCAGAAAGAAGTTGGCAAGTAACCGAACTGAAGGTCCAGCAAGGAGAGCGTCTTCGGGTCGAAAGCAGCGGTGAATTCGTGGTCGGGCAATCCAACCCGCTAACACCTTGGAAATGCCAATCCAATGGTATTACAATCCAGTACTACCTTGGCCGCCCCCTGGGAAGATTACAAGTTGGCATTTTAAATCGAGATGCAAAAACCGCGAAACAACAGATCAAGGGATTGCTTAATCCCCTCGACATTGGAATAAGCGGAGTGATCTCCGCACCGACCAACGGAGTCCTGTGTTTTCGGATCAACGAATCGCCCGCTTTTCTGGATGACAATCGGGGCGCCTTGGAAGTCGTGATTGAAAAACTAGAATAAGAACATCCATCGGGTCGCCGAATATCCAATCCATTATTTTTCCTCGTAACCAACAAACAACTTAATGAATATTCTTCAATCGCAAGATCCTGAGCTCTGGCAAACGATCCAAGACGAATCGATTCGTCAAAAGGACGAACTGGAGATGATTGCAAGTGAAAACTACACCAGCCTTGCCGTCATGGAAGCAGTTGGAAGTGTGTTGACTAATAAGTATGCCGAAGGATATCCTGGTCGGCGATACTACGGCGGTTGTGAGCACGTCGACGTAACCGAGAACCTTGCACGAAATCGAGCGAAAGAGTTATTTGGTGCAGAATTTGCCAACGTCCAACCCCATTCTGGTTCACAAGCCAACCAAGCGGTCTACCTTACCGCTTTAGAAGTAGGTGATACAGTTCTGGGTTTGGACCTTGCCCACGGAGGGCATCTGACACATGGAATGCGTCTCAACCTCTCTGGCAAACTTTACAATTTCATTAATTACGGCGTCTGCCGCGACACCCATTTAATTGATTTCGATCAAATCGCCGCTCTGGCTAAAGAACATCAGCCGAAAATGATTGTTGCGGGGGCCAGTGCCTATCCACGACAAATCCCTCACGAGAGATTCAAAGAAATCGCCGACGACGTTGGCGCCATGCTATTTGTCGACATGGCACACTATGCCGGTTTGGTCGCTGGCGGCGAACACGATGACCCGGTTCCGGTCGCCGATTTTGTGACGACCACAACCCACAAAACGCTTCGCGGGCCACGGGGTGGATTGGTGTTGTGCAAAAAGAAGTATGCTAAAAAAATTAACTCGAGTGTGTTCCCCGGCATGCAGGGAGGCCCTTTAATGCATGTGGTCGCTGGCAAAGCCGCTTGCTTCCGGGAAGCCCAGCAACCCGACTTCAAGGTCTATGCTAAATCTGTAAAAGCAAACGCTAAGGCGCTCGCTGAGACCCTGCTCTCGGGAGGCCTTTCTCTTGTCAGCGGCGGTACCGACAACCATCTCGTTCTTGTAGATGTCACTGCGAAAGGAATTGGCGGTACGATTGCCGAAGATACCCTAGGCGCCTGTGGGATCACTGTAAACAAGAACATGATCCCGTACGATGAAAGGAAGCCGATGGACCCGAGTGGGATTCGAATTGGAACGCCTGCATTAACCACCCGCGGCATGGGCGTAGAGCAGATGAAACAAGTCGGCCAATGGATTGTCGATGCACTTAGTCATCACGAAGACGCCTCAAGGCTCGATTTGATTCGAGGGGACGTTAAAGAACTCTGTCAGCATTTTCCGGTCCCGGCGACGGGTGTTGGAATTACGGTTTAAAATGTAGTTTGTCGCGCTACATTATTTTTTGGGATGAACCGAATTGGCCGTATCGTTGCTAAACAAACGGGCGATCTCCCATTCGCTCGAAGCCCAAATCATCGCAATCAAAACGGCGAACAACACGATTCCGGCCCATACAAATGGGTGAACTTGCGTAAAGTCAACGGTCCATTGCCAAGCGTGGGCCGCGGTTATCGTTTTTAAAGAAATCCAAGTGTCGATTGAATCTGGCTGACTCGCGAAAAAACCCCGGCTCAACTGAGTCGATTGACTCAATTGAACCGGGGGACTGAACGCTGACAAGCCGTTTGGAAAAACCTCGATACCAAAAACTGCCCCTGCTGAAATGACTAATAATAATAATAAACGTCGGGGATATAACATTTCAGTTCCGGGCTCAAAGATCTTTTCAAAAGTCAGCGCTCTCCATTTGCTGTCTACCTGAGGGAGAGCATCGCAAACCGCATGCCACTGCCAGGAATCAAGAAAGTCCCGTATTTCAGAGATGTTTTTTAAATATTGAGGTTGTCGAAAAACCACGTGTCTCGCGGATGATGACCAAAGGCCTCATTTCACTCCAGGTTACCGGCTATTTGTTTCCACTGGATTCGATTGTCGTAACAATCATTGCGCTTTTAGGTGCTGTCTCTGGGAAGCAGAGCAACAAATTTTCAGCTTTCCTGCCTTGACCAGAATCCGCGAAGGTAAACTCTTAGTGTGAGAGATTCGGCTAGTGTGAATCGTTAAAGTGATTTCGCCCTACCGTTTAACACCCTGCAGTTGATCATGTCGGAAGAAACATTGAACCGTAAACAAGCTCAACGCCAGCAGAATATATTGGCCGCAGAAGGCTACCTGGAACTCGCTACGGCACTGGAAGATCCGTGTGGTCTCGAGTTGGAATTAAAAAAACAGCTGGCGGATCTTGCGCTTGGTTGTTTAAATGAGATCTTACGACCGTCAGGTCACAAGCCATATGTATTGTTCCTTAAAGGACAGGCTCACCGAATCGCTCAACGCCCGCGATTAGCCATTACCTTTTTCGAACAGTCTCACAAAATCGATAGTGAGAACCTTCATACCTGTCTCGCACTGGCGTGGTGTTGCAAGCGAACACAGCAAATCGACAAAGCGGTTGAAGTCATGCAAACAGCTGTCGAAATGAACTCCGAAAGCTGCATCAGTCACTACAACCTCGCTTGCTACTGTGCCTTGAACCATCGGATCGACGATGCGTTAATGCACCTGACGTTTGCTTTAAATCTGAATCCAGATTACCGGTTGAGGATTGCCTCTGAATCCGATTTTGATTCCATTCGGGACAACCCAAGATTTGCCGACATTACGACGCTCGCGGTATAAAAACTACCGATTGCGTTGATGTTCGCTTATCGAATCCCGATTTCAAATCCCCATCGTGTTGCAACTTTTGCGTCGTCGACGAGCTGCTCCGGCGCGGCGCAAAACACACCATCTTCAATGGTCAAAACTGTCGAAAAACCGTCGCCATCGATCGCTTTGATTACGACAATTCTCTCGCTGCCTGTGTCGAATTCAGCGTGAATTTTACTAACGAGCGTGGGCCTCACGTCCGAGCTCAATCGATAGCTCGACCCAAGAGCGCGGTCGGCCGTTGATTTCTTTGCCAGGCAGGCAATGTCGGATTTGATTAATCCGTTTTCCCCCGCCTTAACACCCGCCTCGACTGAAAACGAAGCTGACCAATGGCTAGAGCCGGCCATTCCCACGCACAAAATCGCGTCGCCGGCAGGCAATTGGTGACGATCGACATCTTGAAGCGGAGGACTGGGCGGCCATGCCTGATCTGCCGTTCCCTCGAGGCTGCGCATCAGAGGCTGTTCGGAGGCTCCCATCGATAAATATATTTGATGTGCCCAGCGGTCCCCATCACGATTGAATTGCATCCGAACCAGCGGGGCCATCTGTCGATTCAGTAATTCAAAGGATTCAGTCATGAGGAAGACTTTTACAAGTAGATTTAGCCATTATTTTTTGCCCGCCAATTCAATAAAGAATCAAAAAATCCCTGGATCTCTCCGTCGAGCACCTTATGAAAATCACCCATGCTAAAACCGGTTCGGGTATCTTTGACTCGCTGATCTGGATGTTGAAAATAATTTCTTATCTGGGACCCGAACCCTACTCGCGATTTACTTGCGTATTTGTCGGCCTCTTCAGCTTCTCGTTTTTCTTCCTCAATCCGTGCCAACTGGGCTCGCAACATCTTCCACGCCTGGTCTCGGTTCTTATGCTGACTTCGCTGGCTTTGACACTGGACGACTGTGTTGGTTGGTAAATGAGTCAAACGAATCGCGCTATCCGTTTTATTAACATGCTGCCCGCCGGCGCCGCTGGCGCGAAAAGTATCGACTCGCACATCTTTGTCATCGATACTGATTTCTACGCTGTCGGATATTTCAGGTGAAACATCGACCGCCGCAAAACTGGTTTGCCGCTTTCCCTCAGAATTAAATGGACTGATCCTGACTAATCGATGAAGGCCTGTCTCGCTTCTTAAATAACCGTAGGCCATCGGCCCACGAATCGCGATCGATGCGCTGTTGATGCCAGCCTCGTCGTTATTATTTCGATCAAATTCGATGACTTGATAATCATTTTTTTGGGCCCAAGAAACATACATTCGGAGCATCATCTCAGCCCAGTCGTTCGCATCGGTACCACCATCTCGCGCGTGGATTGTCAAAATCGCCCCGGCACTGTCGTACGGGCCATTCAAAAGAGCCTTCAGTTCGAGAGAGTCCAGTTGCTTTTCCAGCAACTTAATTTCCGATCCTACCTCGCCCTCGATCGATTCATCTTCGGCGGCCATCTCGATCAACGCCTCCAGATCTTCTCCGGCAGCGTTGAGCTCCATCATTGGAGCCACAATGGATTTAACGGATTTCAGTCGGCCAACTGTTTCCTGGGCAGATTCTTGGTTATCCCAAAAATTTTGGGCTGCCATTTCAGCTTCTATATCGACAATGGATTTTAATTTAGCGTCGTAGTCAAAGACTGTCTCGAAGCAGAGTGATGCGCTCGATAATCGCTTGCGACCGGTTGTTAAGATCAGAATCCATGAGAATACTTCTTTGAAATGTCGGGCCAAAATAAAGGCCCATCGCGAAAACCGAGGGGAAATAAGAATTCAAGAACATGATTGTTAACTCATCCCAGATCTGGTCAACCGGTGCAAAACCCACGACGGCGCTAGCATCCTTGGCCGATTGTGCCTCAGATTTCTGACAAAAACCGGATTTCTCTCTGTTTCTCATTGACCCCAGGAGCGACCGGATGATAACGATTAAACCGAATGATTTAACGGCAAAAACGCAGGATTGGTTGACCAGTTTCCCGACCGAACTTAAAGTTAAGGATCGTTTTCAATTTGCCCCAAAGTCCGCGATTCAGACGCTATGATTAGCTAGTAGTTTCGTCAAAGAAAAAAGAGTGTTCCGAGAGAATCGAGCAATTTTCCCTCACTTTTCGACGGAAACATAGCAAACATTTACCTCTATAGTGCGTTTTCCAATAAACTGTAGAGGCGTGAAACTGTCGGGCTAGATTCCCAACTGGACCGACAGACCTACCTAATTGAGAAAATCTAGATGTCCAAGCCAAAACAAAAAGCTCCCGATTCTAAAAATTCCTACAGTTTAGAGTCTAGCGGCAAATCACTTAAAGAGCGCGAAGAAGAAGCCATCGAGAAGATGGTTGGGCAGTTTGTCGGCAAACAAACTGAAAAGCCTGTTGATAAATATTTGCGTGCTCTCGTAAAACTGGAAGGTTCCGACCTTCACATGAAGGTCGGCAAGCCTCCGATCGTTCGTGTCAACGGAACACTGAAGGAACTCAACCGAGACCCAATTGAGGTTGAGGAGATGGCGCGTCTGCTGTTTCCAATGTTAAACGAACGAACTCGGGATATTTTTGATCATGAAGGTGGCGCCGACTTCGCGTACACCGTGGAAGTCGACGGCGTTAGTTGGCGATTTCGCGTCAACATGCTAAAGCAACTGGGGAAAATTGGACTCGTTGCACGTCGTGTGAACAACCACATCCCAGACTTCGAAGGTCTCTATCTCCCTCCCGCGATGGAACCTCTTTGCCATTTTGATCAGGGAATGATTTTGTTGGCGGGCGTTACCGGCTCGGGCAAAAGTACAACCATTGCCTCGATGCTCAATTATATCAACCGTATTTATTCAAAACACATTTTGACTCTCGAAGATCCAATTGAGTTTGTGTTCACCGACGACAAGTGTCTAATTAACCAGCGTGAAGTTGGAATCGACGTCGTGGACTTTGGGGTCGGCATGAAACACGCTGTGCGTGAAGACCCAGATATTATTCTCGTCGGCGAGCTTCGCGATGAAGAGACCTTTATGACCGCGATCCACGCTGCGGAAACCGGCCACCTCGTTTTCGGAACCATTCACGCATCCACTGCTCCTTCGACCATCGGCCGTATTCTCGACCTCTTTCCGGAAGAAATGCATGGTGCGATTCGCGGTGCGATTGCGATGAACATGAAAGCGATCGTAGCTCAAAAGCTGCTAAAATCGATCAATCCAAAAGTCGGTCGTGTTCCAACGTGTGAAATCATGACATTTAATCCGACCGTCAAAAAACTGATCCTCGAAGAACGAGATCACAACCTGAGCGATGCAATTCGCATTGGCGCCGAGGAAGGCATGCAGGACTTCACCATGAGCTTGAAGAACCTGATTGACGATGAGCTGATTGACCGCCCAACGGCATTCCAAGTCGCTCCGAACAAAGAAGAACTAAAGATGAAGCTTAAAGGTATCGACGTCTCGCAACCTGGAATTATTTAATGGCTCGCTGCTTTCGAACGGTATTATTGCTAACGGCCGTAGTTGCCATTTTGCTTGTGCCTTTTGCTGACAATTTGTTTGCCCAAGACTTTGAGGGTGCTGCGATATACGCGCCCGGTCCGGGAGGCTATTTCGCCTGGTGGAAATTACTGTTGATTGCAGTAGTGTTCATTCTCTGGGTACGAATGGCTGACTGGGCCAATCGTGACTCGATGAAAATCGGGGAACGGACAAATATGCAATCTGAATTTTGGAACCCGATGATTGCCTTTCCGTTTCTTGCCGGTTTTGTTTTAGTAATCTCTTTGCCCGTATTTCTGGCTGGATTGCCGATCTACTTAATCACGGCATTCATGCCCATTACGGCTTACTTCTTCATTCGCCGCAGTCGGCTCAAACAAAACCCCAACATCAAGCAATATCTAAAGCTGAAACCCGGTGAGGCTCCCGCTGCCGAAGTCCTTCCACAAGACGAGGGCATCTTCATTGATTTTGTCCCAGCGGGTGATAGTCCGAGCCAAAAAAAGGGTAATCTAATTCGCGCTCGACAATCTGACGGCTTCATCAGTCTTAAAGAATTGCTCGCTTTAACCCAATTCAAGCGAGCCGAGCAACTGCAGATGGAGTTCACCCGGGAAGGTGTATCTCTACGGATTTTAGTCGACGGTTCGTGGCACCCCCTTGATCCAATCGATCGAGAGTCTGGGGATGCGATATTATCTAGCATGAAAAACTTGGCGGGTCTTAATGCCGCCGAACGTCGTGCGCCACAGTCCGGCTCATTCGGCTTTAAATCTGATTCTGGCAAAGCGTTTGTTTCGGTTGTCTCGCAAGGAGTAGCAACTGGCGAACGGGTCCTCATGAAATACGAAATCTCGGCGAAAGAAGCATTGCCTTTCCCGCAGTTGGGAATGTTCCCAGAAATGGTTTCGCAAATCAAAATTTCGCTGGACCAAACCGGCACCTCAATCATCTCGGCCCCGCCTGGATGCGGCTTAACATCTACCTGGCAGGGTGCACTGGTGACCGCCGATCGATTAACCCGCGATTGCGTCGGTGTCATTGATCAAGATGAAGTCGAAACTGTTCAAGAAAACATCGTCATTCACCGCTACGAAGAAGGTACTGAGAAAAATCAGTTCCAAACTCTAAAGACGTTGCTGTTAACCCAACCGGACATGCTTGCGGTACCCAAAATTGAGAATGCGGAAACCCTCGACTTGCTGATCGACCAAGTCAATTCCCAGCAACGTTCCGTTCTCCTTTGCGTAACGGCGAAGTCAGCTGCTGAGGCGTTATTGAAAATGTACAAACTGGCGGGCGATCGAGATCAGTTTTTGAAGGCCGCCAGCAATGTAACCTGCCAACGGCTCGTTCGCCGTTTATGCTCTGATTGTCGTGTCGAGGTGCGTGTCCAACCTAAAACAATTCAACAGCTTGGTGGCAACCCGAAAACCCAGGGCACAATTTATAACCAGTGGCGACTACCGCCGCCGGACCAAAGAGTTGACGATAAAGGCCGGCCGATAGAGTATCCTCCCTGCATAACCTGTGGTGGAATTGGCTATATCGGGCGAATTGCGATTTTCGAAATGCTGAGCTTAAACGATCAGCTCCGCGCGCTGATCAAGCAAAGCCCAAGGGTTGCTACCGTGGAAGCGGCGGCGGTCAAATTGGGAAAAACTACGATTGCGAAGGAAGCCTACAGGCTTGTGTTATTGGGCGTCACTTCACTTGCAGAAGCTCAAGTGGTACTTAAACAGCAATAAATTCTCCGCTAGACCATACCCCTTTAACCCTATCTGTTTCCTCGATTGCTCAACTTCGACAACTCATACGCCGTAATCCCGATCACATTTATCTTCAGCCGGAAAAATTTATTTAATGTTTGATGATTTGCAACTCCCGATCGAATTTACCGCCGCCGGCGATACGCCCGAGGAGCAGAAAACAAATCTAAAAATTGTTAAACCATCGCCGGGGTTTGAACCAGCTTCGGAACTGGTAGCTGAGATCATTTTAAAAGACGCCAATGTTACAGTGATGGACTTTAGCGCCCAAAAGGTCGTCACCCGATTTCAAGTTGACGGACTGTGGCATGCCGGCAATCCCATGGACCGCGAAATGGGAGATTATGTTTTAGCAACGTTAAAGCAACTCGCCGGTCTTGATTACCGAGAACGTCGGCAACGCCAAGAGGGTGGATTTTCCACGCTCTATCAAAAACAAAAACAAAAATTCAAAATTGTCTCTCAAGGTATCCAAACCGGCGAACGCGTCGCTATTTATCTCGATTACAAACGGCCCCCTCTCGAAAAAGTCATTGATCTGGGAATGCGAGAGCGAATGCTCGAACAGCTGCGGCCGATTCTCAACGATCAAAATACCGGCATGGTTCTCGTTAGTGGTGTCCCTGGCGAAGGGTACACCACGGTTTGGCGAGGCGTTCTTGACGCCTGCGATCGCTTGACTCGTGACTATTTCGTCATCGAAGAAATAGGAAAACTCGAACCCGAAGTCATCAACATTTACCCCATTGAGTATGATCCCTCCAAGGGGGAAACAGCAATGTCGCCGATCCCCCAGTTGTTGCTGAAAGAACCCGACGTAATTGCATTCACTGATTTGACCGACGGAGAATTAATCAATGACATTATTGATTTATCGGTCAGAAAAACGATTCCCATTTTTACTCGAATTCCGGGAAAACATTGTGTCGATGCATTGCTTCGCGTATTGTTGCTGAAACCGGACTTAAAGAAATTTGCTGAATCCTTGGCCTGCGTTTTGTCGATGCGTTTGATTCGCCTGCTTTGTGATAATTGCCGAATTGGTTATCAACCACATCCCTCGCTGCTCCAAAAACTGGGCCTGCCTGGGGGAAGAATTGCCGAACTTTACAAGCCAATGGTTTATCAACCCGGGATGGTCGACGAAAACGACCTCGAAATTGAGCCATGTCGCGAATGCTCTGGAATTGGCTATCGCGGACGAACCGGGTTCTTTGAGATGCTGACGATTAACGACGATCTTCGACGTGTAATCGTTAAATCGCCACAGGCAAACAAACTATCGGCACTTGCTAAACACCAGGGCCATGTCTCAATGCAGATGGAAGGTATTTTGATGGTTGCGGCCGGTCGAACTTCGGTAGAAGAGTTACAAAGAGTTTTAAAATCATAACGAAAAATCGGGGTCTAAGCCCCGAAGAAGAAAGTTAATGATGCTGATTTTTATTGCAATCACAATGTTCATCTTGATCGTCGCAAGCACGTGGTGGTTCGGCCTCTGGAGTAATTTGATTACCCTTATCAACCTCTTTCTTGCAACAATGATCGCCAGCACGTCCTTTGAGCCCGTTTCTCTATGGCTGCTAAACTTGGACTCGTCTTACCGCCTCCTCTATGACTTTATCGCGGTCTGGTTGGTGTTTCTTCTGGCCTTTGTCGTTTTGCGGGGAGTCACCGATGTCCTCAGTGGCTATCGACTAAAGTTTGATCCGATTACCGAACTGGTGGGTCGATCAGTACTCTCGATCTGGATTGCGGGCGTGTTTGTTTGTTTTTCGTTTTTCACACTTCAAATGGCACCCCTCAAGCCGAATCTCTACGCTGAAAATGTGCCGAAATCAGAAATGGGCACCATTCCCGATCGCCTTTGGTTGTCGTTTATTCAAAGTCGTTCACGCGGCGCGCTGGCGGCATCGAAGGAACGAAGCCTCTTGTTTGCAGGCTACGAATTAGCTAACCACCCAGACGATATCGAAGTGGACGCGCGCGTATTCGATCCAAACGCCAATTTCCTGCTTTATTATTCTAGTAAACGGCGGACCATTGCTGAGCGAACCGTCTTGAGAATCGGTGGAAAATAGCTATCGGATCACAGCATCTACGACCGGCAATCGATTACTTTGGCAGCAAATTAATCATGCGGCCGGGAGAGCCCATCGCGTTGTAGCCTGCATCGACATGCAGTACTTCACCGGTAATTCCATCAGATAAGTCTGACAACAAAAACGCTCCGGTATTCCCGACTTCGTGATGTTCAATGTTGCGTCCCAATGGAGCAACGTGTTCGTACATCTTTAACATGTCACCAGCGCCTACGGCAGTGCTCGCCAGCGTTTTCAAGGGGCCCGCACTTAATGCGTTGACTCGCACGCCGCTCTCGCCTAGATCGTAAGCTAAGTATCGAGTCGTTGCCTCAAGTGCGGCTTTACAGATTCCCATCATGTTGTATCCAGCAACAATTTTCTCTCCGCCAAAATAGCTCATGCACGCAATCGATGCGCGTTCCGAAAGGAGAGGCCGAGCAGCTTTCGTGACAGCGATCAGACTATAACAGCTGATGTCCATCGCCAACTTGAATCCCTCTCGACTGGCGTCGATCGTATCGTTGAGGTCAGCTCGATCAGCATAAGCGATTGAGTGCAGGAGAAAATCGATTTTGCCAAATTCGCTTTTGGCCGTCTCCATAACTTCGGCAATATTATCGTCATTTTGTACATCGAGCGGCACCAAGAACTTTGGCGCTGCATCGGATTCAAGTTTTTCGAAACACTTTTCAACCCGTCGACGATTCTTTTTTCTCGCGTCATCGGCTGGGTCTGGTAGATGCGTGAAACCACACTCACCACCCTCTGACATGATTTTTTTTGCAATTGCCCAGGCAATTGAGCGATCGTTGGCGACCCCGAGAATTAAACCTTTTTTACCGTCGAACAAGCCCATCTGGTGATACCCTCTTACAATACGATTGTTGAAGCGAGTCAAAATGACTACGCTCTTATTGGAATACATCATCATTCCGAAGCAATTTGATAACAGTTTTAGTCGCTGACAACAATTCCCACCCCCACGAAACCATGTCCTTTGAAGTCCAATCAGAGCGAATAGCGGCGGTGCCGGGCGGTGCCGAACTGCTGGTGCAGCTCATCAATTTGTCGCTCGACGCACCTAACGAGAGCGATTTTTTAGCGACCGCACTCGATTTATTCCGAAAAACAGTCAATTCTAAGGGAGTTGTTCTGGTTCGTGGAGTCAAAGGTCAGTGGCGGATAATTGCGAATTCCGGGTCCGGCGATAGCCTCCCTGTCGAACTCCTCTCTGAAACACTCGATTCCGAAAAATGTCAACAATCTGAAGGTTGGACCGCCGCTCCGCTTTTTAGGCCCAATTCTTTGGGAAAGTTGGTTGCTTGCGATGCTTCGGTTGACCCTGATATTTTTGATGCGTTGACGGCGGCAGTTGGCCTAGCACTCATCGCTCTGGAGCGAAGATTTCAGCAGCAGCGACGGGCGGATCGACTAGAGGCAATTTTGGATATGACGGTCCATTGGAATCAGTCTCGAGAAACCGATCTACTATTAGAAAAAATCGCCTTGGCGTCGACACGATTGCTTCGGGCTGAAAGAGCGACAATTTTTCTACCCGATACCAGCAACAGTTCGCTCATCGGCAAGCCCGCTCTTGGTGTCGACGGGGGAGAGCTCCGGATTCCGATCAATGCCGGAGTGGTTGGGCAGGTTCTAAAAACCGGAAAAGCGGCGAGGATTGACGAAGATGTTTCTGCCGAGCAGCAACAGATTAACCGAGCGGTTGACGAACAACTGGGATTCCAAACTCGGACGATTCTGTGTGTGCCGATGACAAACAGCGCCGGTAAAACAATTGGCGCGTTTGAGCTCATTAATCGACAAAAGGGTAGTTTTTCGGACGAAGATGAAGCCGCGCTGACCGAGCTTGCCGCCCACGCGACAGTAGCGATTGATAACACCCAGCATGTTGAAAAATTAGTGTCTTCGAAACGCACGGTTGCCGCTCAGGCCGCCAATCTAGTTCAGATGATCGGCAAATGTCCGGAAATCGAGAAACTTAAAAAAACTATCCAGCGAGTCGCAGGCACAGATCTCTTGGTTCTAATTACCGGTGAAAACGGCACCGGAAAAGAAGTAGTCGCTCAGATGATTCATTATCTCAGTCAACGGCGCGACGAAATTCTTGTCGCGGTCAATTGTGCAGCCATCAGTGAAAACCTGTTAGAGAGTGAGTTATTTGGCCACGAAAAAGGGGCGTTCACAGATGCTCATCAAAAACGCGAAGGTAAATTTGAACTCGCCAACAACGGCACCCTCTTTCTCGATGAAATAGGCGACATGAGCCTCGATGGCCAATCGAAATTGCTGAGGGTGCTAGAGGAAAAAAAAGTCGTTCACGTGGGCGGCTCCCTCCCCATTCCGACCGATGCCCGTGTCATTGCCGCAACCAATCAGGATCTGGCCGATTTGATTTCCCAACGCAAGTTCCGGCAGGATCTGTATTTTAGGTTGAACGTCGTAACGATTGAACTCCCACCGCTTCGCCAACGCGGCGATGATATCCTCCTGTTGGCTGAACATTTCTTGGGTAATTTCTGCATCAAAGCCAGGCGAGACACGCCTGCCTTTTCGGCAGCGGCTCGTAAAGAGCTCCTCAGTCACCGGTGGCCGGGGAATATTCGGGAACTGCGAAATATGATGGAGCGACTGGCGTTTTTGACCGATGGACAAAAGATTGATGCGAATGACCTTGATTTCGTGAATGCTCCAACCAATCACGAGAATGTCGTGCCCATGGATTTACCTTTGACCGAAGCGACCAAACAGTTTCAGGTCGATTACATCGCAAGGCATATCGATAGATCCCGCGGAAATATGACCAACGCCGCGACAAAAATGGGGCTTCATCGCTCAAACCTGTATCGAAAGATGAAACAGCTGGGAATGGGAGAACCCGACGAAGATTCTTCGGGTGATTGACAGCAAAAGCGGCTTTTAAAGCTAAAATAGAGTTAAAATACGGTATTTTGGCCCTCGACGCTTTCCGACGCTTCGGCTAAAATTTTCCTTCCTCAGCGCGGATATGGCCGCGCCTATTTATTTGATGGATCTGATTCAGAGACACTGACCAACGGTTAAAAACATGTACGCGATAATTGCTGACGGCGGGCGCCAATATAAAGTTGAAGAAGGTCAAATGCTTGAAATTGACTTTCGAGACGTAACAGTAGGTGATACTGTCACATTCGACCGTGTTTTAGCGGTTTCTTCTGAGGGCGCATTTAAGCTTGGAAAACCAACGGTAGACGGAGCAAGTGTTTCCGCCAAAGTTGTTGGTGAAACCAAGGGCGAAAAAATCTACATCCAAAAATTCCGACGACGAAAAAACAGCAAGCGACGTACTGGGCACCGCCAAAAATATGTAAAAGTGCAGATTGGCGCAATCGCCAGCTAACGCTCAAACCGATCGCCAATAAAAATATAGACCGAACTCATCTCGAGTTCGGTTTTTTTATGCCCTCTCCTTGGCCAAAACCGCCCGATCCTATCATTGGCGGGCTCATTTTCTTAAACCGTCAATTTCCGTGGCAGCGGACTGCCTCATATTAAGGCATATTTTGGCATCTGGGCTTTGCGCCGCCTGATCTAGTGGTTGAAATAGTAGTTGAACCAAAAGCGCTTTGAGTTTTGACCACTTAGCAGGCAATCCCATTTCATATTTTGACAAAATAGATGCATCTCCCTTGGATGGATTAATTGGTAATTCAGCTGCGATGCGAAATGTCTACCAACTAACACGCCTCTCGGCTCAGGCGAATTCGTCTGTGCTACTTCTGGGAGAAACAGGAACCGGGAAAGAGCTAATTGCTGCGGCGCTGCATAAACTGAGTGACCGCGACAGCGGGCCCTTCGTGCGAGTTAATTGCGGTGCTCTCACTGAAAGCTTGCTCGATAGTGAATTGTTTGGACACGTCCGCGGGTCGTTTACCGACGCTGTCAAAGACCGCACGGGTCGGTTCGAAGCGGCTCACGGTGGCACCATTTTTCTCGACGAAATCAATTCAACCTCGTCAACGCTTCAAGTGAAATTGCTGCGTGTTTTACAAGAGAGAGAGTTTGAACGGGTTGGTGATACAAATACGATTCAAGTCGATGTCCGTGTGATCGCGGCCAGCAATTGCGATCTTAATCTCGAGGTATCGGAAAACCGTTTTCGCGAAGATTTATTTTGGCGTCTTAACGTTCTTCCCATTGCGCTGCCGCCATTGCGACGCCGCGAAGGCGATATCGAATTGCTCGTTCGCCATTTTCTCGATGTTTATGGAGAGGCCAATCAAAAATCTATCTCCGTAATTCACCCCGGTGCTTTAAAAGCGTTAATCGAGTATCCATGGCCTGGTAATGTGCGTGAATTACAAAACTACATTGAGCGTGCAGTCGTTTTATCTCAAGACAACCAATTGGTACCCGACCTACTGCCTAAAGCGGTCATCGGCGATTCCAAGGCGAGTCAGGAGTTCGTGTTCCGCCCCACCGATGACCAGTCGCTGATTCAGGAGTTCGTTTATAACCGACTCAACAAATCGGAAGCAAATGCTGAAGATCTCTACAAAGAGATTGTGGAACCCGTTGAAAAAGAACTGTTGTTGCAGGTGATGCAGTCTTGCAACCAGACCCAAACAAAAGCAGCGAAAAAGCTCGGGATCAATCGAAATACTCTCCAAAAATATCTTGCCAAGTTCGGTCTTGGACGGCCCAAAGCAGAGGATGCCTAATTTTAGATCCGACACCATTGGATTGCGCAACCGGCACGACCGAATCACTCCAAAAAAAGTCATATATACTCGGGTGTCTTAACGAAAACCGTCTCTGATTTATCCGGTTATCCTCACGGCGTCCCGCAGAGTCTCGTAATCCGGATTTTCAATCATCGAAACTACTACCGACGATTAGATGGTCTAAAATCAATCTCGTAAAAGGGTGACTAGGTGTTATTCTTTTGTACAGAATTACCTCTTTCCTTAACCCCGAATTTGACTGTTATGGACTGGCTTCAAAACATTTCAATTACTTGCTTCGCCGCAAGCTACGCGGTGGTTTTCATTCTAGAAATTTCTCGCGTCTTTTTTGATGTAAGTTTTCGAAAATACGTCCGCGTCGGTTTTGCGGCAGCAGGTTTATTTGCACACACCGTTTTTCTTATTTTACAAGGAAAGCTGGTCCTTGGCTCGACCGGCATTTGGCTTGGAAGCTGGTTTGGCTGGTGTTTAGCCGCCGCCTGGATCCTAGCGTTCGCCTACATTTGGATTTCCATTCGACAGCCAAAATCTGTCATTGGACTATTTCTAATCCCACTCTTGTTAGGATTGATTGGCGTGGGAGTCGGTTTCGGCCACGAAAATCAATTCAATCCGATGAGAGCAAAATCTGTTTGGAACATGGTTCATGGTTCGGCGCTGTTACTCGGTACGGCAATTGTAGCGCTTGGGTTTGTGTTCGGCATCGTCTATGTCGTCCAATCGCGACGGTTAAAACACAAAACCCCTCAATCGAAAAACTTTCGGTTGCCGTCACTCGAATGGCTCCAGAAATCAAGTGAATACTCGCTAATCATTTCCACTGTATTGTTAGCAATCGGGCTCGTCTCTGGAATTGCCATCAACTGGATAAACCAATCTGAAGGAGCGGTATCGAGCGGTGGCGTCATCGCTTGGTCAAATCCGGTGATCTGGTCCTCCGGTATTCTTTTTTCCTGGCTCTTGCTGGTATCGGTTTTCAATTTTTGCTACCAACCGGCGAGGCAAGGCCGCAAGGTTGCCTATCTTGTCATCGCAAGTTTTCTGTTTTTAGTTTTAGAATTAGCCATCGTCTGGTGGGCCGGCCACGCGACCACCTATTTGAAGCCCAGCGTTGCCAAACGCCCAGCAATTCACTCGGTCTTTGTAGAATGGCCAGCAATTCACTCGGTCTTTGTAGAATGGCCAAGTGAATCTAGGGGGATCAAAATATGAACCTCCAAGTCATCGGCTGTAGTCACCATCTGTCCAGTGTGGCAATCCGCGAACAATTGGCTTTTACCGAGCAGCAGATTAAACCTTTCCTCAACAGTTACTATTCGAAGTTCCCCGACTCGGAAGCGGTTTTGCTTTCCACTTGTAATCGAACCGAATTTTACACCGTGGCGGACAAACCAAGTTCTGTTCCGGGTAAATCTGAGCTAATCGAATTCATTGCCGAAGAGCGGGGCTTGGTGGCTACGGATATCAATTCGGAGATATTTATTCATCAGGATCGACAGGCCATAGAACATTTATTTTCTGTCGCCTCGAGTCTCGACAGCATGGTGGTCGGTGAAGCTCAAATCCTCGCTCAAGTGAAGCAAGCGTATCAACTTGCCGTCGAGACAGATCAAACTCCTGCCCTGATTCACCGTGTTTTTCAGTCAGCTATTCGAGTGGCTCGTCGGGTTAGCAATGAGACCGAGATCCATGCCAATCGTGTCAGTGTCCCCAGTGTGGCAATCGGCGTCCTGGCAAAACAAATATTTGAGCGATTGGATAACAAAAAAATACTAATTCTTGGCGCTGGAGAAATGGCGGAGGAAACGCTCCGCTATGTCATTCACGAAGGGGGCAAGGATTTTACGATTGTTAATCGTTCGCTCGAGAACGCTAAAGAATTAGCGGCGAAATTCAACGGTCGCGTAGGAGATTGGAACGTACTCGAACAGGAGCTCGCTTCGGCGGATTTAGTCATTAGCGCTACCGGGGCGACCGAGGCCGTGGTGAACTCTGATCAATTTGATCGCGTTGAGGAGATGCGAAAACAGAAACCCATTTTCATTCTGGATCTCGCCGTACCGAGAGATTTCGAGCAGTCGATAAGCGATCGTTCGAACGTCTATCTCTACACTCTTGATGATTTGCAAAAAGAATGTGAACGGAATCGACAGTCGCGGCAGTCTCACTACCCCAAAGCCCAAAAGATAATTATCCACGAAGCCGATCAGTTTTTTGATGAGATTCAAAGACGATCAAGTGGTTCGACAATTGCCCAGTTAAAACGCCAAGCCGATGATGCTAAACAGCTTGAGTTAGATCGCTTAATGAACCGGCTTGAGGGTGTCTCTGAAAAGCAAAAGTCAGAAATTGAACAATCGTTCAATCGGCTCGTCAACAAAATATTACACCCGCCATTGAAGTCTCTACAGACCGAATCGCCTCAGGTCTCAGGTGGACTCCTTGAGGCATTGAAAAAACTATTCCAGCTTGGAGACTGATTCCGGGATGGCAATCAACGCTCAGGACTAGTCCCAGTCGTCGTCGTCGTCATCCCAGTCATTTTCGCCAACCTCTGAGCCTTCGTCGTCGTCATCTTCTTCATCGTCGTCGTCGTCCCCGACCTCTTCCCACTCATCGTCCTCCAACCCGTCATCTGAGTCATCGTCATCTGAGTCATCGTCTCCTGAGTCATCGTCTCCTGAGTCATCGTC
>JAPKBL010000034.1 GCA_028823415.1 Mariniblastus sp. | reverse complement strand
GTTCAGCTTGCCAGTTCAGCTTGCCAGTTCAGCTTGCCAGTTCAGCTTGCCAGTTCAGCTTCAAAATTCGAATTATTATCCCGACCGCGATTGCGATCAGCCAGATTCGCCAGCCGTAATTAATCGCCGTCGCGGCCCCGGCCACGCTGTGATCAATGACTTAATTCATGATTACCAATACGAATACACTCCAGACAATCCAAACTCCGTCGACATAGAACCATCGATAACGACCGACAATCAGTCGCACATCTCGATTACGGATTGAATTTAGACTGCATTGAAGCAACTGCCCAAATGAACAGCAAATTAGAATTGCGATACCTAACCAACTGACACAACACAACAAAACAAAACAAAAACGCCAATGCCACCTCTACGGGCTCGCCAACCGTCCAAGCGACCGCACCGCACCCGAGGACCATCGCAACCATTAAATTTCGCAGGCTAAATTGAAACAAAACCCCACCTTAAAAAGGTAAATGACCGATCCCCAATAAAAAGGGAGCGCGTGGATCTTTAGACTTTCGGCCGTTCCTCGAAGGATTAGAATCTACCCCAAGTTACTGTGTGGACACCCAGCATCAACATCGGACGCCGTTTGGGAACCACTAAGGGCTGATAAAGTTCAGCTACACTAGAGATGAAACTAACCACCGATTCGATTGGCAATTTGGTTGGCGGGCCAAGCCGTATTTTAGCTAAGCTGGTTCAAATGAAACCAACCTGGCATAAACGGTGAATCGGTTGGTCCGCTTGATTCCAATTGAGCCACCGATTCCGTTTTGACTTAACAAGAGAAAACCATAACTCCATCATGAACCCTCGGTATCAAAAACGACTTCGAAAAATACGAAAATCAGTTAAGAGCATGGACGTGTCGGCGCTCCTCATCTCCAACATAAAAAACGTCTCCTACCTCACTGGGTTTACAGGCAGCGCCGGCTATTTGTTGATCTCCCCAAATTCGCAAGTGTTATTAAGTGACAGTCGATACCTCGCTCAACTACAAGACGAATGCGCAGAATTGGATGTCGACATTCGTACTGCCGGATCGACCATGGTGGATTCAGTCAAACGAGTCGCCGAAGACTCAAAATTTAATTCCCTCGGCTTTGAGTCGACATCCCTTACAAAACACGAATTCGACCAGCTATCGTCCATGACTCCAAAGATCGACTGGGTTCCCACGGTCGGACTGGTAGAGTCCGCGAGAGCCATTAAGGATAAAATCGAGATCGCAGCAATTCGGCGTTCGATCAGTCTCAACCAACGCGCGTTTGAAGTCATCAAGCACCAGCTTCATCCAGACCAAACTGAGCGGCAAATTGCCCACAATCTGGAACATCAGATGCGATCCTTCGGTGCCCAAGGGTGTGCGTTCGACCCAATCGTAGGGGTCGGTGATCGTTCGGCGTTACCCCACGGTCGCCCGGGAAACAAGAAAGTTGGCGAAAGCCCATTCCTACTGATTGACTGGGGCGCCGAGGTCGATCGCTACATGAGCGACTTAACGCGGGTCGTGTTCACTGGAAAAGTACCGGCGAAATTTCGGAAAATTTACGAAATAGTTCTCCAAGCTCAATCTGCGGCAATAAAAAAAATACGCCCTGGAGTCGAGCTAAAATCCGTCGATTCGGCGGCGAGGCGGGTGATTGAATCCGCCGGTTTTGGTCCGAATTTCGGCCACGGGCTAGGGCATGGCTTCGGTCTGGAAATCCACGAAACTCCGTTTATATCGCCAATTCACGAGGGAAAACTGTTTCCAGGAATGGTAATTACCATTGAACCGGGAATCTATCTTCCTGATTTTGGAGGCGTCCGGATTGAAGATGACATCCTAGTCACTGCCGAGGGTTGTGAGGTTCTTAGCGATTTACCCCGTGAGATCGAAGAATGTACCGTGGACGTTGGGAGGTAATTCACGCTAAACTACGCATTCTATTTTTCAAAAAAAGACATGGGAACTTGAGTTGCTGATTGACCTGACTTTCAGGCAATTGACGCGATTTGAGTTCCCGAAACTGTTCATATTCGAAACTGTTCATATTCCAAACCGAGATAGCACCAACGTAAGTTTCAACGCAGCTCGGTTTGATGACGACCAAATTTCCGTGGAGTAACAATGGCCAAAGAGAAGCAAGATTCCGTTTTTGAAGTCACAAAAATTCGAGAGCTCATCGAGCTGATGCAAGAGCATGAACTCAGTGAAGTCGATCTCAAGCAAGCCGATCAACGAATCAGACTGCGTCGCGGCAACGACCAACAGATTGCCTATGCACCAGTCCCCGCAGCAGTCGCGCCCGCAACTGCCGCCGCACCGGCTGCAGAAGCACCAGCGGAAGACCCCAATATTGTCTTCATTGAAAGCCCGACGATTGGAACGTTCTATTCCAAGCCGAAACCAGAATCTGACAATTTCGTCAAACCAGGTGACATGGTAACGCCAGACACTGTCGTTTGCATTGTTGAAGCCATGAAAATGTTCAACGAAATCACCGCTGGCATCTCGGGGAAAATCGTCGAGTGCCTTGTTGCAAATGAAGAGCCAGTGGACAACAACAAGCCGCTTTTCAAAGTATTAAAAAGCTAGAACGCATTTCGTCGCTTCGGCCCTGTTTTGAGGATTTCAAAACAATGTGTTGATAACCCTCGTTTTGCCTGACGTTGGTGCGGTTTTACTTACCCTCAGTAGAACCACCTTTTACTTGAACCGACCCCGATTTACTAAACGGGGCCGTAACTTCCTACAGAGTCTTTAAGAATCATGTTTCAACGCATCCTGATTGCCAACCGTGGGGAAATTGCCCTTCGTATTATTCGTGCCTGCAAAGAGATGGGAATTGAGACCGTCGCAATTTTCAGCGAGGGAGACCGAGGAAGTGCGTACCTCGAACTCGCTGACGAAGCATACTGCGTAGGCAATGCCCGATCCAATGAGAGCTATTTGCGAATCGAGCAAATCATTAGTGCTGCCGAGGTCGCCAACGCGGAAGCCATCCACCCCGGTTATGGGTTCATGGCCGAGAATGCACACTTCAATGAAGTCTGCCGAGCTTCCAATATCGACTTTATCGGACCAACGCCACAGGCAATGCAAATGCTCGGCGATAAAAATGAAGCCCGAGCGTTGGCAAGAAAAGCCAAAGTACCCGTCGTTCCCGGAAGCGCTGGACTCATCGAAGATGTGAACGACGCTATTAAAACCGCCGCGGAAATTGGCTATCCCGTACTCGTCAAAGCGACTGCCGGCGGAGGCGGCAAAGGAATGAGGATTGCTGAGAGCGAAGGAGATTTAACCAACGCCCTAGAACAGGCAGCTCAGGAAGCTGAAGCAGCGTTTGGAAACGCCGGTGTGTATTTGGAGAAATTCGTCGCGTTACCTCGCCATGTCGAAGTCCAAGTCTTGGCAGATATGCATGGCAATGTCGTCCACCTTTGGGAACGTGATTGCTCGACGCAACGTCGCCATCAAAAACTGATCGAAGAAAGTCCGGCCCCCACACTCCCAGCCAACGTCCGCAAGTCAATCTGTGACGCGGCTGTTCGCATGATCAAGAATGCCAATTATTACAATGCAGCGACGGTTGAATTCATTGTCGACAAAGATAACAACTTTTACTTCATTGAAGTGAACGCGAGAATTCAAGTCGAACATCCCGTTTCGGAAATGGTCACCGGAATTGACCTGATCCAACAGCAAATAAAAATTGCGGCAGGTGAAAAACTCTCGTTCACCCAAGATGAAATTGAATGCAAAGGCGTCTCGATCGAGTGCCGAATTAATGCTGAAGACCCCTCGAACAATTTCTCGCCAAGCCCCGGAACTATCGAGAGCATTTGCATACCCGGTGGCTTGGGAGTTCGGTTTGACACCCATGTCCATGCAGGATACACGGTACCGCCCTACTACGACTCAATGATAGGTAAATTGATCGTTCACCAACCAACACGAAAGCAGGCCATCGCCTGCATGATCCGATGTCTGGATGAACTGAGAATCAAAGGTATCAAAACCACAGTACCATTCCAGAAATCCGTTCTCGAACACGAAGACTTTGTAAACGGCAAGGTGGACACGAAGTGGGTCGAGCGAAACATGTAGTTCAACGTGTTGGCTGGAGCAGTATTTTAGATTCCGCCAACCCAACCCAACCCACCTTTTGTCTTCTATGAAAACAGCTCGCCCAATAACATCGACCAAAAAATAGCGCCGTCAAACTCGACGGCTTTCGGTGCCAAACGACACTGCCCTGGCCATCTACCGATGCCCCTTACCCCACTAGGCGTCCGAGTTTTCGTTCGTAGTTCAACCTAATCCCTCGATGGGATATTACCGCCATGGATTCTCCTTCCTATTTCCTCGTATTAACCGGTGGAAACTCCACCACAAACCCCTTCAAAGCGAGCCATTGCTCCCCAAATGCCCCTTAAGGGTGCATCGCAATCAGGGCTATTTCTCGCGGGAAATAATGCCCGTGTTCAAGTCGCTTTTTTTTGCCTAAACTCCTGTTTTCAGCATTCCACAATTATTGAGATTGAGGCTATCCAACGTGGCAAATTCGCTCTCCCCTCCCGCTCAACCCGATCATTCATTTAAACGCATTGCAATTTTGTTTGCCGGTGGACCCGCTCCTTCGGCCAATGCGGTTATTTCAGCGGCAGCCGCGTCATTCTTGCGGGCAGATGTTGAGGTCATCGGCATCAAACATGGCTACTCGTCATTGATTGACTTCGATGCTGCTGAACCGTTGGCGGAAGGTACTGATTTCATCAAGTTGACGCACAAAGTTCTTGGCCGAACAAGAAATTCCCAAGGCATTATGATCGGAACTGCGCGAACCAATCCAGGAAAGCACATCAGCTGTCCAGAAGACCTCAAGGACGCCGAAAAATCGGCTCCCATGAAAAGAGTCTACGAAGCACTTTCGTCCATTGGAATCGATGCCTTGATTTCGATCGGCGGCGACGACACCCTGAAAACAGCTAACAAATTCAAACTGTATCAAGAAGTCAACCAAACTGAAAAAACCATTCCAATCGTCCACTTACCCAAAACGATTGACAACGATTATCACGGAATTGACTTCACCTTTGGATTCTTCACCGCCGTCGATTTCTTGGCAACTGAAATTCGCAACTTGATCTATGATGCGGAAGCCACGCAGTCGTATTTCCTCACAGAAACCATGGGGCGAAGCGCCGGCTGGCTCTCGTACGGAGCCGCGATCGCCGGTGAAGCCAGTTTGGTCATTAGCGTCGAAGATGTAATGGCTGGATACCTAGTCGAAGAAGAATTCACCAACGACTCAGGCGAAACTTTGACCCGTCAGTGCATGGATATGAACCGCGTTTCCGAGCGCATCGTAAAAACAATGCTTGCCCGCGAATCAGAAGGAAAACAATACGGCGTGATCGTCGTCGCTGAAGGTCTCGCTGAGTTTCTTCCCTTTAGTTACGTCGAAGGCGTCTCTCGTGATGATCACGGACACATCAACATCTCACAGGTCAGCCTCTATTCCATTCTTTCTCACGCAGTTCAAAAGAGGTACACGGAAAAGACCGGCGGGACTCGCGCTGTGAAAGGACTTCAACTCGGTTATGAGTCTCGCTGTGCTAAACCGCATGCGTTTGATGCCATGCTAGGAAGCCAACTGGGAGTTGGAGCGTTTCGCGCTCTGGCGGAAAAGAAACTCAACGGCGTCATGGTCAGTGTCAGTGGTCAACTGGATTTGCACTACGAACCGTTTGAAAAATTGGTGGATCCGAAAACACTCGTCACGGTGGTTCGTTACATCGATACCGACAGCGACTTCCATCGATTGGCAAGATTCCTCGAGACTCACGTCAACGACTAATTCCTAGTTCGCATCTTGATCCAATTCAAGCCCGAATACATCTGTCCAACCGCAGCATGTTTTCGGGCTTTTTCGTTCACAGCCCATGGCAACAGATCGTCGAACCACCAGCAGACCGTTCGACGACTCTTCAGGAATTCTTTAACGATCACTCGCATAAATATCTACCAGAAAAATCACGGCCTCCGATCTACCGACGTTCTCGATCACATGGTCGATGTCGGCGATGTAATGCCCGCTATCCCCCTTTTTCATCGTCAGTGACTCTCCACCTGATTCAATTTTCACCGCCCCGGTTTGAATCGTTAGAAACTCTCTTGTTCCCGAAAAATGACCAGCACTCTTGAGCTTCTGGCCAACCTTTAATCGAAGTTCGTAAAACTCGACATCCTTCTCAAGATTCAAAGGGGAAAGCGTCCGAATCCGGCACACGTTATCGTCTCGAAAAATCGCCGTTGCGTCGTCGTTTCTGATCACTGAAATTCGCTGAGTTGTCGTCGCCGCATCGACTAAGTCCGCCAGCGACACTCCGAATGCCTGGGCAATTCGAAAGGCAACGGCCAAGGTAGGGTTTGCAATTCCCCGTTCAACCTGACTGAGCATCGAACGACTCACGCCACTGAGCGAGGCCAGCTGTTCGAGCGTCCAGCCCTTTTTCTTTCGCAAAAACTTCACCCGCTCGCAAACATATTGGTTGAGCGGCTCAACATCCACCTGCTGAACAGAATTCTTCTCACTGGCTCGCTTGGACATCGAGGATTTTTCGTCAGACTCGAATTTCGGCATTAGATATTTTCACTTTCCAAACAAATGATCGGTGGACGCAACTGGTTGCCAAGGACGCCTCGGCTGTTTACCATACTAGACTCGTTTCCATCATACTAGACACCGGACGGGTCTCCCCCATTCACAGGAATATTTATGACCAAAACGCTTCCTCAGACAATGCCGGCGATCCGCAAACTCCACGACGCACCTGGACTGGACTGGTGCGAGGCAATTGAAGTCCCAAAAATCGGCCCTCGCGAGGTGTTAATCAAAGTAACCCATGCCGGGATTTGTGGAACGGATCGGCACATTTATGAATGGGATGCCTGGAGCCAAGATCGCGTCAAAGTGGGAATCACGACAGGACACGAATTCGTCGGTAAGGCAATTCAGGTTGGGGAAGCTGTCGATCGCGTTGAAATTGGACAACGCGTTAGCGGCGAGGGGCATATTGGCTGTGGCAAGTGCGAAATGTGCCGCACCGGCAACGGACACATTTGCGAAAGCGTTGTTATTCTTGGAATCGATTGCAATGGCTGCTTCGCACCTTACGTTGCCGTACCTGAAGAAAATTGCTGGCCAGTGAGTGATGGGATTTCAGACAAAATTGCGGCGGTGTTTGATCCCCTTGGAAATGCAGTTCACACCGTGATGTCGGCTGGAGTCAGTGGCAAGTCCGTCCTGATTACCGGGGTGGGCATTATCGGTCTGATGGCCGTTACCGTTGCAAAAGCTGCGGGAGCGGGCAAAATTTTCGTCACCGATATGGATGAAAGAAGATTGAAACTGGCCGAGCAACTGGGGGCCGAACGAGCCTTCAAAGCAACCGACGACTGGACCACAGAAGTCCTGAAACTGACGGGTGGGCATGGCCCCCACGTCATGCTGGAAATGAGCGGAAATCCCGATGCGATTCGTGATGGATTTTCGGTACTGCGAAGTGGAGGCACGGCGGCGATGCTGGGAATTCCATCCAACGAAATCCAGCTTGATCTAGCAAAACTCATTATCTTCAAAGGCACCACAGTTCTTGGCATCAATGGCCGGCGCATGTTTGAAACCTGGTATCAGATGGAAAACCTGCTTTTGTCCGGAAGACTGGAACTTGAACCCATCATTACGCACGTGCTTGAGATGAACGAATTCGAAACAGGTCTCAAAATGATGCAGACCGGAGAGGCGATCAAAGTTGTCATCCAGATGCCCGATTAATTTCCACGATGGTTTCGCGTTAACATCAATTCCTCTATCCACCTGACATTCAATGGACTCTAACGATGCCCAATAGCCAATTTGACGCCCGCTGCCGAGAATCGATTACCGATTGGACCGACTCTGGACAACTCAAACCGTTTTATAACATCGAGTCTCCGATGCGGCCGATGGTCGAAATTTCTGGCAAAGGCGAGGTACTCGTGCTGTGCTCCAACAATTACCTTGGGCTGGCCGATCATCCTGAAGTGATTGAAGCGGGCATTCAGGGCCTCCGAGACTACGGCGCGGGAACAGCATCGGTGAGATTTATTTGCGGCACGCTCGATTGCCATCGTAAACTTGAAGCTAAAATAGCGAGTTTTGTTGGCACTGAAAGCGCACTTTCTTACGTCAGCTGCTGGAATGCGAATGAGGCTTTATTTCCAACACTTGTCGGCCCGGAAGATGTAATCCTTTCGGACGCACTCAACCACGCAAGCATTATTGATGGCATGCGTCTGATGTCCAAATCGGTGACAAAGAAAGTTTACAAGCATAGTTCGTTGGAGCAATTAGAAACTCTGCTTCAGGAAACCCAGTCCCACCCAACTCGCTGGGTAGTTACCGACGGCGTCTTTAGTATGGAAGGGGATGTTGCGAAACTTCCCGAACTGGTCGACCTCTGCAAAAAATACGATGCGATGCTCGTTGTCGACGACTCCCACGCCGTTGGTGTTCTCGGCAGCGGTGGACGAGGGACGCACGAACATTTTGATCTTCTCGGCGAAGTCGATGTAATCACAGGTACTCTCGGGAAAGCTTTGGGAGGCGCCGCCGGCGGTTACATCGCAGCCTCAGCAGACGCGATCCAAATCCTCGAGCAACGGGGGAGACCAAGTCTATTTTCCAACGCACTGCCAGCGACCGTCGCCTACAGTGCCTGCAAAGCAATCGAAGTCGTCGAAAATGACCCATCCATCGTCGCCCGACTTCACAGCAACGTCGCCACGATCCGCCAAGGACTGGCCGATCTTGGATTCGATTGCACCCCCTCGCCGACCGCCATAATCCCAATCATGATTGGCGACGAAGCAGAAGCGATTCGAAAATCCAAACAGCTGTTTGATTTGGGGGTCATGGTCATTGGATTTGGGTTCCCTGTGGTGCCCTTAGGAGAAGCACGGTTGCGAGTGCAGGTTTCTGCGGCTTTGACCGATGCGCATATTCAACAGGCACTCGACGCGTTTGCCAAACTCTAATAGACCCATCGAAAATCTCTTACTGACGAGATACCTATGATCGATTTACGCAGCGACACTCTCACACGGCCTTGCGGCGCTATGCGGCAAGCCATTATGGACGCGGAAGTCAACGACGATGTGATCGATGTTGACCCGACCGTGGCGCGTTTGCAATCCAAAATAGCTGAACTACTCGGTAAAGAAGCGGCGATGTTCATGCCCTCGGGAACCATGACCAATCAGGTTGCGGTTCGCCTGCACTGCCGACCTGGGGATGAGTTTCTCTGCGAAGCAGGGTGCCACATTTACAATTACGAGCAAGGTGCCTTTGCTCAGCTGAGCGGCGTCGCGGCCAGAACATTTAAGGGGACCAACAGCTCACTCGATTTATCTCAACTCTTAAATCAGGTTCATCCTGACAACGAGCACGCCACGCAAACCCGCCTCCTTTGCCTCGAAAACACGCACAACAAAGGTGGGGGGGTCGTTTTACCCTACGACTCGGTCGCCGAAACATGCCAGTGGGCTCGGGAATCCGGCCTGCGAACGCACCTCGACGGTGCGCGTTTATTTAATGCCGTTGTCGCTTCGGAAATCTCGGCAAGCCAATGGGCTCAGCATTTCGATACAGTCAGTATCTGCTTTAGCAAAGGCCTAGGAGCACCCGTTGGATCGGCTTTAGTTGGGGACGAATCCATGATCTACCAAATGCGACGCCATCGAAAGCTATTCGGCGGCGGAATGCGGCAATCCGGATTCCTCGCGGCAGCAGCGTTATTCGCGCTCGAAAACAATATCCCCCGACTGGCAGATGACCATCAAAACGCTCAAAAAATTGCCCAAATTGTCTCGCAAACCGATGGCCTTGAGCTCGACGTTGCCAAAGTCGAAACCAACATTGTCGTCTTTGGTGTCTCGCCAGAAATTTGCACCGCAGCGGAGTTCTGTGAAGCGGCTCAGGCGGCAGGTGTTTGGATGTTTCCCTTTAGCCATCAAGATGTGCGAGCCGTTACCCATTTGCATATCACCTCCGAAGATGCGATCGCCGCTGGGCAAATGATCGCTCAGGTCACCCGCGATCTAAAAAAATAAATCTGCGTTGGAGCATCTCCAGCGATAGCACTTCTGTTCCGCCGAAAAAGCAAACTCAACGGGCACCTCAACCGTTCGGTTCAATTCGAAATTCAAAATCCCTATTACCTCGCCCAAAAAGTGCTTGCACTCAAACGGACTAGAGATTTTTTCGATTTTTCACTAACGTTCGAGCCTAAATTACCCGACGGACGGACGGTCCCGATTTATCATCGATCGAATTTTCATGAATTTCGCAAAACGATTGCCTGACTTGTTGCTTCCGATCGGAATCATACTTTGTTTGATGGTGATTTTCGTTCCCCTACCACCGGGAATCATGGATCTTCTGCTGGCTGCTAACATTACCGTGGCTGTGATGCTTCTGCTGTCGACGGTTTACGTCAAATCACCGCTGGAGCTAAGTGTTTTTCCATCGCTATTATTGGGCACAACACTCGCCCGATTAGCACTCAACGTAGCAACCACTCGCCTCATTTTAACTCAAGGCGCCACCGAGGGAGATAGCGCTGCTGGAGGAGTGATCCAGAGTTTTTCTCAATTTGTGACCGGTGATAACTTGGCCGTTGGCATCGTGATTTTCTCGATCATTGTGGTCATTCAATTTGTGGTGATCACCAAAGGAGCTACGAGAATTTCCGAGGTTTCTGCTCGTTTTGCACTCGACGGGTTACCAGGACGCCAAATGGCGATCGACGCCGACCTCAATGCCGGTTTAATAGACGGTCGTCAAGCTCAGGTCATGCGTGCCGAAGTCGTCGATCATGCTGATTTTTATGGGGCAATGGACGGTGCCAGTAAGTTCGTTCGGGGCGATGCGATTGCCGGAGTGATCATCACGCTCATTAATATTACGGGCGGACTCGCGATTGGTCTTTCGAGCTCAATGTCCATCGGTACAGCAACCACAACATTCACCAAACTGACCATTGGTGATGGACTGGCAAGCCAAGTTCCAGCACTTCTGATCTCTCTTGCCGCGGGACTGTTGGTTACCCGTAGCTCTCGAAAATCAAATCTACCGCGTGAATCCGTCAATCAAGTTTTCGGCCGCCCCATCGTCCTAATAATTACTGCCGTCTTCCTAGGGCTGATGATCCTGACCGATTTGCCAAAAATCCCATTGATGGTCATCTCGTTAGGTTGCTTGGGGGCCGCCTACTCCATCTCACGAAACAAGAAACAAACTGCCAAGCTGGCCATTCATTCGTCGCCCGTCCCAGCAACTCCTCGAGCCACTGAGGCAACGATCGACAAGCTATTAAGCAACGATATCCTAGAAATGGAGCTCGGCGTCGGGTTGATCAAGTTAGCCGATGCACGACAAGGAGGACAATTGCTCTCCGGCGTCACTCAAGTTCGCAAGGAAATTGCCGCAGAATTAGGGGTCATCCTGCCCAAAACACGAATTCGAGACAATCTCGAGATAGGCCCCAACGAATTTCGGATTCGTATCCAGGGCAACATTGTTCAACGTGGCGAAATCCAGCCTGATCACTCACTCGCGATCGATGATGGGCGGGCAACCGGTCCTCTCGGGGAAGGAGTTGTTCGGGGATTTGCAGATGAACAGCTAAGTTCATCACCTGCCTATTGGATTGACGCCGATGCCGCAGAAGAATCAAAAGGGCTTGGGTATCATGTCCTCAACGCTACGGAAGTACTCGCGACACTCTTGAAATCTATCTCGATAGAGAACGCTTCGTATCTCCTGACCCGAGATGCCACTAAACAACTCGTTGATGAAATCGCCAAATCATCCCCCGCCTTAGTCTCAGAACTCATTCCCGACGTGATGAGCCTTGCTAAAGTCCAACAGGTGCTCAAAGGACTGATATCCGAAGGAATTTCGATTCGGCCGCTTCCTCTAATCCTCGAAACCCTCAGTGATCACGCCTCGGATATCAATAATCGCTGGGACCTTACCGAAAAAGTTCGCGCTCAACTGTCACGGCATATCGTGTCAAAATTAACACAGGAATCAGGCGATTCCATTCAGGTATTTACCATTTCAACTGAGATTGAAAAGCAAATTGCTACCGCTTGGCATCGTGAAAATGATGAAATAAGAATAAACCTTCCGCGAGAAATTATTGAAAATCTTGCTGGAGCCATCCAGAACGCCGCACACAAAATGCGCGAGTCTGGGATGAAGCCAATCGCACTGGTTGACCAGTCGATTCGTCCCGTGATTGCCGAACTTGCGTTTGACAACGCTAGCAATATGTTCGTTTTGGGACGCCAAGAAGCGCTAGGGGCCGACGTCGAGATCGTGGGCGAAATTTCTGCCGACGAGCTTCATACGGTTGCCCAAGCGGCGTAAACAAGGGCAGGGTAGTTACGGCTGCTGAAAATCATTGTATCTTTCCAGCGGCTATTACGTTCCAACCAGCCAACGCGGTTTCCCTTGAATCCTGGAAAACCGCCGTTCTTTAACTTTCAAAGATGCTATCGCAAAAACCACCTCGTTGAAATAATCTGCATTTTCAACAAAAGTCTCAATCTCTTTGCGCCGATGATTCTGTTACGGCAAATTTGGGCACGCGTAGTTTACTGCGCGCGTTCAAACGGAAAAGCAGGGACACGAGCGAAAAAACGATAAAAAATTATACAAACCATGTAATTTATTCATTGACGCGACAAAGCTAATTCTGATATTTACCGTCCATCGAATTGATCCAAGTTGTTAACAAGGAACCTTTCGAGACTGACACAAACGATTGTGTCTTGCAAACGACAAGTGAGTGGCCTTGGCCCGACAATAAAAAAAACACATTATTTAGATGTGGACTCGCATAACAATCACGGAGGATTGCATGGCGACAAGTGTTGCAAAAGCGGACGATATTCTGGAAGTTTGGAAACAGTACAAACCGGATTGTACTGATAAAGACCTCCGAAATCGATTAATGGAACGTTACTTTCCACTGGTCAAATATAATGGCGAACGAATCTGGCAGAGGTTACCGGACGGAGTCGAACTCGATGACTTGATCTCGGCCGGTGTTTTTGGCCTGATGGACGCAATCGACGCGTTCGACATGGAACGTGGTGTTAAGTTCGAAACCTATTGTGTCCCGCGTATCCGCGGTGCCATGCTTGACGAACTTCGCACAATGGACTGGGTACCTCGTTTGGTACGCTCCAAGGCCAGTAAAATCAATAACGCTACAAAGCGTCTTGAAACGAAACATGGCCGAGCTCCAACCGTAATCGAACTTTCGCAAGTACTCGAATTAACGGTCAAAGAAACCGAAAAAATGATGAGCGACGCCAATGCGGTTGGCCTCATCAGTCTCAACAAGAAGTGGTACGAGACCGATAGTTATAAAGATGTTCGAGAAATCGATATTCTTGAGGATAAAAAAGGCGAAGACCCGACCCGCCGTATTCAGAAAAATGATCTGATGCGATTGGTCACCAAAGGGCTGAACCGAAACGAACGACTCATTATCATTCTTTACTACTACGAAGAACTGACAATGAAGGAAATCGGGGCCACCCTCGATCTCAGTGAAAGTCGTGTCAGCCAAATGCACAGCAGCATTGTTCAACGTTTACAAACACAACTCGGCCGACGACGAGTAGAATTCGGCAGAAAATAAACTCCGCCAAAAATTCGCTTGTCAGCGCGTTGATCGTTATTTACTAAACCTGCTCTCTATCTGAGAGAGCAGGTTTTTTATTTGATGGAACTGAATTAATCGCGGCCCGTTATAAACCGACGATAATGCCTAGCAATTGCAAATTAATCCAGGCGGCTAGAGCGCGACACTGACTGCAGGCGCGCACGATGCCTTGGTTTAACCTGGGCCTCTAAATCGAGTAACTCTTCTGAAATCCAAAAACTGAATTCAAAAAAAGACTCCATATTCACAAAGAAAGGCGCCTCATATTTGTTTCGCGCCAAATTCAACACAGAAATTTCAGAATTGCGGACGACCATTGTTACCTCACGTTCAAGTCCATCAAATGCAATCCCTGCTTCGTAGAACCGGCAATCATAATCCGGCCACTAATTTATCAACGCACGAGAATCCACTTCGGTTCACCAGCTGAATATTTTTATGCGATTGTTCATCTCGTCTTTATCACCAATGTCAGCCACGGGCTTCCTTTTCTCGCCATTTCTTCGATTCTCCCAAATCGCCTTGCCTGACCGCTACGATGCAAGCAGATTTTATTTTATTGGTAATACCGAACCATCACCGAACTGGGCACGTATTACCGGTCGAGTCAAATGATTGGTGAAAAGATTTTTGAATATAAACGAGGATCTCAACACCAATCACGATTGGTACAACCTTGGTGCTCACCCCAACAACAGGTAAGCTTTAAAACAAGGCGCCCCATCGAAACAACAAATTTTGATGACTCAAACCTAAAATACGTCATAGGCGTCGGCGATTTCGCTAACGTTACGAAGCAAAACTTAAAAGATCCCGAAAAGATGCTAGCACTCCTTGCCGATACTCCAAGTACTTACTTTCTCGAGTGCTTGCGTTGTCAGACTCCAGTTACGGATGGCACGTTCTACGACAAGGATGCAGCCTTGGAAGATCTTTTGCGAATCACACTTATTGTTTAAAAATGACTTGTCACGGCCAAGACCATCGTGAGTGACATCAGGCTAATTCAAAAGAAATTTGATCGCGAATATCAATTGGAATTGTGCAAAATCAACAAACATGGTTTGCTGTTCAAATCGAACGTTCAAGCCACTGACCCGTAACGGGGAGAACAATATGCAAATTAGATCAACATCAAATATTCAAACATCCTCTGCAGTAAATTTGCAGAAACAAAACGCAACCAACGCGACACAGAATGCTAATTCGGTGCCGGTTGATTCACTCGAAATCTCAGCCGAAGCGCAGATGCTGAGCACGACAGGTGCAACCGATATTCGGGCAGACCGTGTCGCTGACCTCCGGGCTCAAATAGCCAGTGGCGAGTATGAGACGTCCGAAAAACTAGATGCTGCCGTCAGCCGAATGTTTGAGGAATTCGCTTAGAGGAATCGCCTCAGGACTTTAGAGGCGGGAGCAGTCGGCATTGCCTCCAATCAGGCAGTTATCTCTCATTCGGTCCACCCAGTTAAATTTTCGATCCGTGTGATTAATATCACACGGATTTTTTTTTACCGCGAGGCACCGATTGTATCGCTTGAGCCATCTGTCATATTTCGAACAGGCAGGACTCCATTTTTCAATTTGAACCGGTGGTAATCCTGCAAGGACAATTATAAAACACTCAATAGTCCTACTATTCCCCCATTCACGATGGATGATTTTTGATAGAATCGGCGTAGATTCAAAGGAAAAACTATCAAAAACCGCTTCGCCGACGTTGCTGGGCAGCGCAATTAACAGAGGAATCCAAAAATCGCCAAAAGTCTCGGACTCGTTCCCGAATTTCACAATCCACAACCTATCCTTCCCGTACCCCACAGACTGCCCTCCGGTTAGGCTGCACTGCTTTTAGCAGCACCTTTTTTAGGGCGAATCGACCAAATATTCGAAACTGGATCTTGCTGCGTTGACCCGCCACGATTTTAAATTTTAGAATAGGGATCGCGACCACCCTACTTCGCCAAAAACGAATTGAAATAGTATCCATGGCATTTTTGACCACCTCCAGCCCATCCGTTGCAAAACGCCAGTTCTCAATCGACAAAGATGAGATCACGATTGGTCGGGACGAGAAAAACGACCTTCATATCAAAGACGAAACGGTCAGTCGTTGGCACGCGAAAGTCACAAAGAAGGATGGGAATTACTACCTCGAGGACAACAAGAGCCGAAATGGTACGCTCCTCAACAATCAAGCTGTCTTGCAACCCACCCAATTGCCGGACCAATCCGAAATTCAGATTTGCGAAGTCACTTTTATATTTTCGGACGGAAATGTTTCGAGTCGAAAAAGTAACCTTGAACAATTCACTGTCGCCCAAGGCCTCAACAACGACCCCACGATATCGTCATCGTCAATCAATCAAAGCTCTGTCATGTTCGACGAATTTGAGGAAAGTGGCGATGTCTCTGCAAGCGTAATGTCTCGACTCGACATTCCTTCCCATCACGCCCGTTCAGACAATCACGCCCGTTCAGACAATCACGCCAAACCAGAGGAAAAACTTCGCGCGTTGACAAAAATCACCCACGCGCTAAGCGAGTCGGTCGAGCGAGATGAAGTCCTCACAAAAATTCTCGATTGCCTTTTCCAGCTCTTCACCGAGGCGGATCGAGGATTTATTGTCCTCAGAAATGACGAGGGAAAACTCGAGCCACTCGGTTTTAAGACACGAGGCGCACGGACCGATGAAATGGTGCGTATCAGCAAGACGATTGTCAAAACCGTCATGGGAAACAAGCACCCGATCATCAGCAGTGATGCCGCGATAGATGATCGGTTCGACATGAGTCAGAGTATCGTCGATTTTCGCATTCGTTCGATCATGTGTGCCCCACTGATTAACAGTAAAGATGAGGCGATTGGTGTTATCCAACTCGACACCCTCAAACAGTCCATCGCTTTCGATAATGAGGATCTCGAAACGCTTGTTACCGTGGCAATGCAAGCAAGTTTAGCCATCCAAAAAAGCGATTTATTTCTGGATTTCAAACGAGCTCAGAGCATTCGTGCCGACCTCGAACTCGCACATGAACTCCAACAGCGGTTTCTGCCGCAAAGCTCTCCTGACACAGAAGAATTTGAGTTCTTTTCTTTTTATCGCCCCATGCAACAGGTCGGAGGGGATTACTACGATTTCGTGCCTCTCGACAATAACCGAATCGCAATCATTATGGCTGATGTTGTCGGCCACGGAATCGCCGCCGCCCTCTACATGGCCAAGATCTCAGCAGAGTCCAGGTTCGCCTTGGCGACCTCAAAAACAGCGGTGGAGGCGGTTCACAAAATGAACAACAGCCTCTCTGGATTAAACATCGACCGATTCGTGACGCTCGCACTCTGTGTACTCGATCTTAACACCAACAAAATGACCGTCGTCAATGCAGGTCATATGCCTCCAATCTTGCAAAAATCGGCAACCGGCGAAATCACGCAACTCGCAATGGAAGAGTCGGGCCTGCCTCTTGGGATCATGGAAGATTACGAATACGAATCGATCGAAGTCCAAATCGATCCAGGCGATCAAATCGTGCTTTACACCGATGGAATCAATGAAGCGATGAACGCCGATGGCGACCAACTCACAACCGAAGCGATGATCAAAGAAATGGCATCGGGACAAGCGAAGAATCCGGACGCAATTGGCAAACTGATTCGCGAGTCTGTGGCCCGCCACAGCGGTCGCCACCCAGCAATTGACGACATGTGTCTCGTCTGCCTAGGCAGAAAGCCATAATTCGGTTAGATCGAACTCTATCAACTCCGAACCAAGATCTTCCGCTTCGCGAAAACGGAAGATGTTTAAATTCTCGCCCCACCTCCGGCTGTCACCAGCGGTGGACTACTTCCAGGGAAACGCTTCCCCAGCCAATCGCTCGTAAGCGTCAATGTATTTCGCTCGCGTATTGTCCACAATTTCCTGCGGCAACTCTGGCGGTTCACTGTTTTTGTCCCAATCTGTGGAGTCCAAATGCTCCCGTACAAACTGCTTGTCAAAAGAGGCTTGATTACGTCCCTCTTGATAATCATCGGCGGGCCAAAACCGGGAACTGTCGGGGGTGAGAACTTCGTCAATCAAAATGAGTTCGCCATCATGCCAGCCCCATTCGAATTTTGTATCGGCGAGAATAATACCCTTGCTCGCTGCAAAGTCTCGTCCTTTTTCGTAAACGCGAAGACTCTTTTCCTTGAGTTCGTTGGACGTCTCACTCCCAATCAGCTCAATCATTCGCTCAAACGAAATGTTCTCATCATGACCTGACTCCTCTTTGGTGGCAGGCGTGAAAAGCGCTTCGGGAAATTTTGCACAGTTTTTTAGACCGGCCGAAAGATCAATGCCGCAAACAGAGCCTGTGGCCTGATAATCCCGCCAGCCCGAACCAACGAGGTAACCACGAACCACGCATTCGATCGGAACGACTTCACACTTTTTAACAATCATCGAGCGGCCGGCTAAATCGCCTGCATCGAGACCTTCAGGGATCTCAATCCCATCTAAATCGGTGGAAACAAGGTGATGAGGCACATCAAAGAAATCAAACCAAAACTTACTGATCTGAGTTAGGACGCGGCCTTTATCAGGAATTCTCGTCGGTAGGATGTAGTCAAATGCGCTAATCCGGTCACTCGCAACCATCAAAAAATAATCACCAATATCGTAAACGTCTCTTACTTTTCCTTGACGAACCAACGCTCCCACGACCATCTCCTCAACTAACTTTTTCTGATTTACCATTACCGACAACGCTCCATAGCTGTCTGTTCAAAAATATAAATCAGGAACGTCCTTCCGAACAGTCCCCAAAGCCGCCGATTAGGCCGACCGACGCTCCGATTTCCGAGTAACAGGTAGAATGCGGCTGTTCTCTTCATATTATCCTGAAATCACAGGCATTTCCCCATCCTGCTATTCCTTCCATCGACTACAAACGACACAATATGGGTTAGGTCTTTAGTCAACAATTCTGTGAGCATCTGATGGGCGAGTTTCGTTTTCGAGTACCAAGCGAATGGAATCTGGATACTTATCACGGAAACGCAATCCATGTGATTGGCCTCGATGGCATCCCATGGCCTTGTCGGATTGCGGTTGCCCAACCGGACGATTCCGAAGAGTCAGAGAAAATAATAACCATCAGCCGGAATCGTGATGAATCCGGAAAGCTCTACCTGATCTACCCGATGGACCATCGGGGAGAAATGCTGATATGCACCGGCACGCTGCCGGTACGCGAAGCTCCTTACGAACTCCTAACCGAATTAGCTCGTGGCACGCTAAACCGATTAAGAAATCAAATCTCGATATGGGAAGAGGGGGGACTTCACATCGAGAACGGTGTTCATGCGTTCGTCCAACTGGCAACGCGATTGCTCAGTAAATCAATCCTCGCGACCGAATGTAAAATGCGAGATGACGCGGCGCGTCAATCGATCGAATCTTCGATGGATGGAATCTTCGATCTATCGCATTCATTTGGAGCTCAGATCTCCAAGTTCCGGCGCGAACACGAACAAATGAGTAATTTTTGGATGGCCAATGCGATTGGTTCTGGAGACCAATTTGAGCCCAGTTTAGCATCCAAAGATTTTGATCTATTGGAGATTAATTTAAACGCAAACAACGCCGAACTCGAAGAAAAGATTTCCGGTGGTCGGGAAGAGTTACTCGGAAAACGAGTCATTGTTGGGCCGTGGCTCGACGCAAGCATCGGTGGCATGGACAGTCGCCTAATCAATGTCGACGATTTCGGGGCAAGGAAGGAACAACTGCTGATTGGGTGTCGGAAACAACTCAGCCAAATTCCGAGAACGACATCGCTAATCCATGTGGTGAGCCGACTCAATGGAATAGGCCACCGGCACCTCTCATACCCGCAACAATTGAGTGTCACAGTCGAGATGCTTCGCCTAATCGAAGAATCACAAACTGACTTACCGACGTTGATCAGTTTCGACTTCCCATGGGCAGAACGACTTTCCGGTGCCGTTGGAGGGATCCATCCATTACAAATTGCCGACTCTTTGATGCGGCAGGGCCTGCCCATTTCGTTTCTTGGGCTGGACATCAATCTGGATTACTGGCCTAACGGCAGCATGATTCGCGACCCTCTGCAATGGATTGATCTTGTCGACGTATGGGCCCAACTCGGCCTGCCATTAGTCATCTGTCTCCGCATGCCCACGGGAACTGGGGCAGGCCCGGCCGAGGAAGACCCCTACCGCCGCGTAAACCGCACTTCCAGCAATCTCACCGACGAGAATCGGATAACATTTCTGAAAACAGTCATGCCAATGATGATCGCAAGACCCTCTATTCATGGGATGGTCTGGCAGCAATGGAGCGACGGTGACGACAATCGATTCCCAAATAGCGGCCTCGTCGACGAAAAGGGCGCTCCCAAAGCAATCCAATCGGCGATTCGCCACATTAGAAATGCCATCGACGGTAACACCTAAATTCCGATCCGGTAGCGTTAAAGCGTGCTAATGATTTCTTTTAACATTCTGGCACGAATCAAATTCCCGTGAGACTGTTGAAGTTGATCATTGGAGAAAATCTCAATCGCTTGGTCGTAGTCTTTCAGTTTTTCTTGACTTCGCCCCAGCAGGTAAGTGATCCCATCGTTCCACCGATCGACGCCGTCTTCAGCCCTAATGTTCTCAAGCCAGTTTGCGGACGCATTCATACTGCCGTTATCAAAATGACACTGGGCCAGAAATAAGCCCGCGTCGCGGCGAATCAGATCCATCTGCCCCTGCACACTTCTAACCTCAGTATTGAAATCAGTGACGTTTTGTTCGGCTTCCTTCCGAATACCCAATCGTCGCTGCTGATCCGAATCGGATCCGAGATTGTCAATTTGCTCTTGGGTATATTTCAGCCTTTGAAAACTCTGGATCGCGTTCAGCGAAAATCCTTCTGGATCCAAGCCAAATTTTCCTTTGAAAAACCTCGCTCTCGCGGTGCGATAAACGACAAAGTTGTCGATGTAAAACTCGTTGAAATAGTAATCATTCAATTTCGCGGCAATTACGTCATCCGATTTCTTCTCAAGCGCGTTTCGAATCGCTTGACGAAATTCATGTGTCTGGTAACTGACATCCCATGGCATCTCCGTCACGCCTTCTTTTGCCGGTAGTCTCGCCGCAATTTCAGCAGAGGTAAAAGCCAAATTTGTTCTTAAATCAACGGGCAAAGCGGCCTCTAAACTACTCATTCGTTTAGAAACGGATTCAGGACTGGTGTAAATAAGTGCGACAAGATCGTCCAGTTGCTCGGGCTTTGCCCAGTATTCAGTATTGTCCTCAAGCGACTCTTCGTTGGTGAGGTCTAAAGATTTAATCAAATCTGGATTCGCGCGCACCTGATCAAGCGTCGCAATCGAACCGAACTTTTCGCCGGGAATCGGGAGTCCGAGTTTCGTATCGAACAGGTAATAATTTTCTCCCACCACGACACCGACCGACCAAGGGACGAATTCGCCATCTCCGCCTTTGGTTGCAAACATGACAGAGTCGATGCCCAATTCGCGAAGACCGAGCATGAAAATTTTCGCACGGTCGACATAGTCTCCCTGCCCATACAGCAGTGATTGCCAAGGGTAACGTTGATATCCGACTCCAGGAATACCAGCCGCCGCAGCGGATTCACTTTCATTAAGCCTTGCCTCCTCCTGCTCTTCGCCCGTTAAATTTGAGCCTGGCAACAGCTGAATGTTTCTCACGACCCAATCAAAGAGGCTCAAACTATCGGCAACGGTTTCACCTGCGTCATCTTCCATTCCTGGATGCAGCTTTTTTACCACTTCGACCAAAGGCGCTTCCACGTCTTCGTCTGGCTTGTAATTATCAGCTGCCATTCGATAGAGTTCGAAAGGTACCATCTGGTTTTCCGGTTCAGTGACCCGGTTAGCAATTTGAGAAATCCAATTGGATTGCTGAAGGTAATATCCGTCTGTATTGAAAAAGCTGAGATCCTTGAAACCTTCTGCAATATCCAAACTATCACTGGCAGTCATCAGTTCTTGGATTGACTCATCTACCTGCCAGCCTTGGTCATCCAACTCATTTCCACGAGTCTCAGCCCAACGATTCAACCCCGTCGTCATGTTGTTGCTAAACTCTTTTTGCTCAAAACGGATTTCACTGTCCACCAGCGCCATCGTGCGATTTAAATCGTCCACCTTCGTTTTGGTTAAATCAACGTCGAGCAAATCCAACATGGGATCCCTCGGCGGTTGACATCCGCAACAAATCAACACAGTCACTAATAATGCAAAACTCAAAAAACGGCTTACAAAACTCATTGAGTTATCCTTGATTCCTATAGTCTCAATCGCCATGTCTCGTTTTTATTTCTCAACGATTCATCGCACAATTTGTCTGGCTTCACGAAAGATGTACTAATTCATGTATCTGCTTCAAGCGGGTTAACAGCGGCAACATTCTTTCAATCGGCAACATGTTAGGACCGTCACTTGGCGACAGATCCGGTTCGGGGTGAGTCTCCAAAAATACCGCGTCGCACCCCATGGCCACCGCGGCACCCGCGAGAGGTTCGACCATCGTCCGGTCTCCACCCGTTTTTCCGCCAGCCGCACTGGGACGCTGCACACTGTGTGTCGCATCAAATACAACCGGCGCACCAAGACTTGCCATGTTAGGAATAGCCCTCATGTCATTCACTAAACTACCATACCCAAAAAACGTACCACGTTCAGTTAATAATACGTTTTGGCAGCCCGATTCTTCTAGTTTACCGACTACATGCTTCATATCCCATGGCGCCATAAATTGCCCCTTTTTGACATTAACGGCACGTCCGGTACCAGACGCAGCAACCAATAAATCGGTCTGACGGGCAAGGAAGGCAGGAATTTGGATCAAATCGCAAACTTCACCAACTGGCGACGCCTGTTCCGGTAAATGAATATCGGTCGTAACGATTAAACCAAACTCTGACCGAACCTCGGCCAAAATTTCCATACCTTTCTCAAGACCTACTCCACGATACGAATTCAAACTCGTTCGGTTCGCCTTATCAAACGAAGCTTTGAAAATCAGCGGTAAATTTAACGAATCCGTTACTGATTTCAATTTTTCAGCAATTTCAAATACCAAATCCCGCGATTCAATGACGCAAGGACCCGCGATCACCAACAAAGGATGGCCACTACCACATTCGATATCGCCTATCTGGGCGGATGGATTGAGCACTTTGGTTGCCTGACGAATTTAAGGACTGGTAGGATTATAAAAAACACCTAGACGTTTGAGATTGCAATTTCGGTTGCCACCAAGCTCACGCCAATCATGAGTACAAACCCCGTCACCAACGACAACAGGTCGTTGACGCTAACGGCATCTGAGGCTCGCTATGATTCACTCATTTTGACAAGAAATTAATTCTAAGGGCAGGGCAATTAAGCCGGATAGGATTCCGGCACAAAAACATTCAAAAACCGAGGCACAATCTGGATTTCTAAAGGCAAGGTTCCACCTGGATCGCCATCTATTTGAAACGGTACAGATTCATCCGACTCAATTCGTACCTTCTCAAACCGCTCTACGCGCGAATAATTCCACTGCCGGTGCCGATGGAGCAAAATTGTAAACAAGTAAAACAAACCGCGAAAAAGCCGCCCTCCTCGAAAAGTACATAAATCTAATCGCCCGTCACATGGATCAGCGCCAGGAACAATCGGTAAATTCATGGCGTAACGCGGAACATTAAAAATAAAGGCCCACTTTCCAACCACCGGGACTGCCCGCTCATCCACATAAATTCGAATGCGGGGGTAACGGTACGAGGCAATCGCTTCAAAAATCGGCTTTGCATAGGACCAATGACGAATGTGCCCCTTTCGCTGCAAATGAAGACGATGCACAACGTCTGCATCAAAACCACAACTTGCCATTACAAAAAACATCTGCCCATTGGCCTTACCGGCATCAATAAACGTCGTCCGGCCGTTGGCGACCATTGTCGCTATTGATTTTGCATTGGCCGTAATGCCAAGGTGTTTCGCGAGCAGATTCTCGGTCCCAAGGGGAAGAATGGCGAGCGGTGTTTGCGGCGGCAAACGGTTAGCCAACAAAGCGACGGTCCCATCGCCACCGGCCGCGACAACCGCCGCTAATTGAGAACTAGCCGATTCGTCGCCAAGCTCAAGAACCTTTTGCTTAACTTCGTCGATGTCTCGCAATACGATTACAGAAAAACCAAGTGTCTCAAGCTCGTGGCATAGCTCATCGATGACTTTGGTTCGGTCTGAAGAGCCAGAGTTGGGATTTACCGAAACCACTACCGTTTTTAGCGAATTGTTAACAGCCTGATCCATTTTTCTAATTTATCAAATCCTGTACCGGTAAATAGCCTTCACGCGACCGAATATTACTAATCGGCAACTACCAGCGCGAGACAATTCCACCCCGATTAGCAGTAGTTAGGTCTATTGGTCAATTTTGCTACACGATTTTTGAAGCCATCGTTCTAAATCGAAACACTCGATCGGTAAGATCGATCAAAAATTGCTCCCCTGCCGTGGTTTCAATTTTTCAACATTGGCACGCAAGTTGCAATCTCTTGAATGGTTAAAGCAAGGTACGCTGTGCCTCGCCTTGAATCGAATGCGGGGTCTTCGGAGTTTCCGCAACATGATTGCCTTGCCCCTGATCATTTTGCACGTCAAATTGTATTTGGCACCGAAGAACCCCGCCTTTGTTTTTCATAAAAAGACACATCTTTTGAGCTCGCAGCGCCGTTAATCGTCTAGCGAACGGGTTTTTTTCCTTCTTCTTTAACTCGCGCATTTTCGCTCGCCTCAGTTCTATTAATTTCGATCCTGTTTACAAAATCGCGAGGTCCAAGGGGAAGCCTTTCACCTGTGAGTACACGTGGGTCATCAAGAAACATCAAATGGCCATGGTCGGCGGTCAAGATCAGCAGCGTCTCTTCCCAGTTGCTGTTTGCTTCCACCCACTGCGTGATCGCCTCAAAAGCAGCATCTCCGCTGAACACCGCTCCAATTGAATCATCAATGTTGTTATTGTGATTTGCCCAATCAACATCCCCCGCCTCGACCATCAGAAAAAATCCATTTTCATTTTCTGAAAGCAAGTCCAAAGCTGCCGTGGTCATGTCAGAGAGCTTGGGATTTTCAAAAATATCCTCGGGTCGATAAACATCTACTTTCGCCTCTCCCATTGTCGGGTCGTAGTTTCCGTCAGCGGTCTGAAAGGGAAGATGGCCACGTGTTGCACCAAAGAAACCAAAGAAACGGTTGCCGCCGGAAATTGCACTTTCAACGCCCTTCCGCAAGACCTGCAAACCAGACTTGCCACTCGTCCGTTGCGCGACAACGTACTTGCCACCATTGGCAACATCGACTCGGTCAATGTCATTGCGGGCGATATATCTGTTTCCCGGGACATAGTTATCCCCCTGACCAGCACGTTCATCATCCCGAAACTCACCCCAACCACAACCGATCAAAACGTCTACCCCGGGAAGCGGATCTACCCGATGGGCAGCCGAACGAAGGCCGAGCAAATCACGGGAGATATCTTGATAATCATTTCTTTCGACATTATGGGCGTAAACGCAGGCAGGAGTGGCATGACAAATAGGGACACTCGTGACCACTCCAATGCTGGATCCCGCGCGTTGCATTTCGTGAGCCAGCGTATCCAGCTTTTGACCGTCAACTGAAAAATTGATCGATCCATTATATGTTTTCACTCCGGCATTGAGTGAGACGGCAGACGAAGCAGAGTCGGTGTAGGGATGCGGTAAATTCTTTCGTTTCCCAAGCAGGTAGGTCGAATCAACGGATTTACTCCATGGCGTCGCGCCACCAAACGTCGCATTGTAACCGCCACCATTCTGGTCCGTCACGTCGGTCACCGCCTGGGCGTTCACGTCTCTTTCGGTCTTTCCGTTATGCGGACTCGTCACACAAAACCCAAATTCAGAATTCCCTTTCTTATAATCCAAAAAAGCGAGGCCTGTCCCACGCCCCTCGGTGTAGAGAACTTTTCCATTTTTGTAGATCGACGCTGCCTGAGTCGTATTCCAATCCATTCCATCGAACACCATCAAAATGATGTTTCGCTTACCCGATTTCCATGCATCTTTCTGAAGTCGATAGACATCCGTCTGATCGAAGTATTCCGCACTAGAATTCAATGTATCGACGGGGTCAGTCAGATAAATTTCCTTGAGTTTGGCCTCATCTCGATAGCAACTGTTGGCTCCCTTAATCGACTCTAAGCTTCCTCCATAACTGTAAACCGGTATCAGACGATTGGAATGACTGGTCCATTTTGAGTAAATCCCCTTGCGATCTCCCCAATGAACCCAGTCCGTTTTCTCAAGAACCGTCGCTTGGAATTGAAACTGCCTCAAAAGATCTTCCTGCGGTTCCTGAGCTGTAACGCATACCGCCCCCGTCAAGATCACTATCGTGCTCACATACAAACTTATCCGAGTGAAAAACATCGTGAGGCCCCAACCTAAAATCAGCAATAAAATTAACAGTTGAAAAGTCTATCGAGCGTTAAAAGAAAACGAATCACTTGGCTACCGGCAAACAAAACAAATCACGCCCAAGTCGTTTGATTCGAGCGGCCATGTCTTTTGCGACAAAATCCCTCAATCCCCCAAATCCACGATGGAGTCCGTGAGGGATCGGTATAAATCAGGCCGACGGTCGTTGATCCGGTGCACTTCATGCGCCCCCGGAATACTGACCAAATGCTTTTTACGGGCAAAGCTGGGGTCAATTTCGGCATACAGAATCGCCTCTTCCGCGTGATCTTCAAATGCCAAATTCGCACCTCGAGGATCGCAGATTTTACTCTTACCGATAAACTCAAAACCCCGCTCGACGCCGACCCGATTGACCGACATAAAATAAACATGATTTTCCAGAGCGCGGGCGTTGGGAATTAAGTCGGCCGTCAATCCCGATGTGGGCGGCCAGTTAGTTGGCAAAGCGATCAAGTCTGCGCCCCCAATCGCCAAAATTCGTGCGGACTCTGGAAATGAGCTGTCATAACAGATATTCATTCCTACACGAATATCCGGCGTTTGATATACCTCCGGGGGACGACCACCGGGAGTTGTAAATCGATCGACACCCAAAAATGGGAGATGGATTTTTCGATAAATCCCAATGACACCATCGGGTCCCAACAACGCTAAGGAATTATACAAACGATCATTCTCGAGTTCCAAAAACCCAAAAATCACCATCGTATTTTTTGTCGCGCACCATTCGCCAACGCATGTGACGCTCGGCCCATCAATCGATTCGCCGCATTGCTTTGCTTCGTCAATCGATTCGAAACAATACCCCGTAGTCGTACACTCGGGAAATACAGTGAGCGATGCACCATTGGCAACGGTTTCCTCAAGCCGCATTTCCATCTTCTGCAGATTAAGTTCAACCTCTGCAAATCGGATATCCATTTGAACGCCGGCAACTTTGAATCGAGACATTTAATCAATTCTCAACATCATCTAAATTGTTGGATGGATCGGCCGGCGTAGTTCCACCCGACTTGGCGTCCTCGGTCGATTCTTGCTGGGCGTCCAACATCGATTTCGCTTTTGAAAACAACGCTCGATACCCCTGATTTGTTGAATCAATCTCTAACAGCAGACGAATGTAAATCAGCGCCTCTTGGGGATTACCAAATTGAACATAATACGTCGCGAGCCCCATGATGTAACGCGGTATTTCTGGCTGCTGGCGATAAGCCTCCAAGAGATGCGTCTCCGCTGCCGGAAATTTCTGCTGAAGATAACAAGACATCGCATACCTGAAATGTAATCCATGGGTGCCTGGCAAACCTTCGCTCCGCTGAATATCTTTGGCCAGCAATGCATGTTCCTCGAACCGCAACTTAGCAGCCTCCAGTCCGATTTGTTGCATTTGAGCCATCAACTGCTTCAGCTGGCCTGCCATCATTCCACCGCTTTGCTGCGATTGTTGCAGTTGCTGTCGCAACCGCGCAACATCATTATCGAGCCGTGCAGCCAAATTGGACCGAGGGCCTGCTAAATTAGGCTCCACCGAAATCGCTGTTCGATAATCGTCTTTCGCACGATCAGCGTCCCCGAGCATCTCGCTGAGTCCTCCCAGCATCATGTGATAAGCAGCTCGATCGTTTTCGATATAAAGCGAAGTCTTCAATTCCTCTAGGGCTTTATCAAACCCGTACTCTTGATCTGGATCAGCAAACAACTTTCGAGACTGGGGGTCAAACGACACAAATACACGAGCGGCTTCGATTCGAACCCGCGGCGAGGGGTGTAACAACAATTCGGCAACGGCTTCTCCGAGTGGACGCAAAATCTGATCGGTATCTGTGACTCCCATGTATTGAAGTCTTTCATTAATTAGATTGACCTCCGCGTCAATACGCATCAATGCCGCAGAGACGACTTTCGGATTGGGATCGTCGAGCGATTCGAGTGCGGTTTGCAGTGATTCCGAACTTCCATCAATCATCAGTTCGGCCATCGCGCTGGCGCGGAACATGGCTGGAACGCGGGGATCCTTGGCAAGTTCCATCAAAGTCGGAACTCGGTCCTCCGACCCAAGCAAGGCACTGGCCAGCTGAGAATAATATTTTGTTTTCTCCGGTGACTGCTCTGCTGGATACCATTTCTCCGTCGCCTCGAGCATCGCTTGATTAACACTTTCCAACTCAGCCGCCACTACCGTGTCTCCTTGCTCCGCAGCAATAATCCAGTCCAAATACTGGCGCAGCTCCATTTCCGAATCCCGCTTTGCAAGCTTCGATGTATCAATGTGGCATGCAGTACAAGCATTCGGCGTCCCGATACTGACGCTTAAATCTGGCCTTGGTACTCGAAAACTGTGATCGCGACGCGAATCGACCATCATGTAAGTCGTCGATGGCATATGGCACTCGACACAACTTGCGCCAGGTGTTCCCGATTCGTGGTGATGATGACTCGGACTGTCGTATTTACCCGCAGGATGCTGGTGACAAGAAGTGCACAATTGGTTGTCGTTGAATTTTACTTTGGTCGAATGCGGATCGTGACAGTCGGTGCAGCGAATACCGTTGTGATACATTTTGGACTGGATGAAAGAACCGTAAACATAATCTTCATCGCGAATTTGCCCATCCGCGTGATACACCGGCTCCGCAATCAACTGAGTCGCAAAATAATCATCAAAATTACACCCAGGCGTGAACCCCTCTTTCACGACCGTTCTTCGAGAATGGCAGGGAGCACATGATTCAATTTGTGGCAAATTGCTCTCAGTTTTTAGCTTGGCAAGTCCGAAACCATGCTTGCGATCCCAGAATAAGCTTTTTCGATTCGCCAGCTCAACATGATAACTCCCAGGACCATGGCAAGCTTCACAACTCACATCGATCTCCGAAAACGTCGTGTGATACTGTCCAGCCATCGCGTTAAAGTTCTTTTTCAGATCAGTGCTGTGACAACTCGCGCAACTCGCGTTCCAATTTTGAGTGATACCGGTCCAATGCAAAGGATCGTCGGGATCCAACTTTGAATTCACATCCGGTGGATTGAGGTAAAACCATTTTTTTCTCTCGGAGTCCCAAGAAACACGCAGAACTTGGACTTGGCCAATCTCGTTGGCTTGAGCATCCGCCGGACGTTCAAGCTCGACCATATACTGCTGCAGCGGTTCGACTCCAAAAACATATTTGACTTCGAAATCCTGCATCCGGCCGTCCGGCCCCTCAGTATTAATCATGAACCGGTCGTCGCTGCGAAACATCCTCGACGTAATGCCATGGTGCTCCAAAGTCTGTTCGTTAAAATCTGCGAGCACGAATTCTTCGGTTGCCAAATCCATCGCAAGATCATGATGTGATCCGTGGAATAAAGCGGCCTCGGTCTGATGGCACTGAACACACGAATCCCGGCCAAGGTAACTGGCTTCTACTTGGTCGGGGACACTTCGGTTCCAATCAGCGAAGAAATACCCTCCGATCACGATCAGAACCACCAAAGTGATAGCAAATCCAACTTTTCCGTTCATCTAACGTATACTCTCATTATGTTGGATCGCTCGTAAAAAACCGCTGTCAGCGTTGCATTCTACTGCTAAACATCGACACGCTCTACGGGCAAACCTTGCTATTCTTTCTTAGTGATTTAATTACCGCCCAAAAAGCTTAAGATACGTTCATCGGTTTCCGCTTTCTTCTACGCACCGGGAGGGCGATACAGTGCATCTAAGCACAATTAAATCGGAATTTCTTGGCCGTCGACGCGTTGATTCAATTGGCTCTCCAGCGAAACCGGTGATAGAGGGTCGTTTAGATCACTCACAATCACCTCGCTACTCCCGAGATTTCAAGTATGGAATGCATGATCATCTTATCGGGCACATTCCTGTTCGTCTTCATATCCCGGATGTTCATTCGAAAAAACTGATTTCAATTGTCAGCTCCCGAATCGGAAAAAACACAGATCAAAAAGCTAACTGGTTCGACGCAATCAGAACGCTCGCTGTCCAATTACGAAATGAGAACCTATGTATCCTGACGGCTCCCGGAACAACAACTTACCCCTATCTTTGCCGACTTTCGGAGCTATTCGGATTGACGCTTCTTTCACTTACTAAGTTATCTAGCAATTCCCCAACCAGTCCTTCGGCAGGTAAGCGAAAGAATTCTTCCAATCACTTTCCCAACGCGATTATTCTCAATGCCTTTTATGATTGGCAAGACACGACCGAGTCACCTGCAACTCGCACGCCCAATGTCGACCAATTGATTATCGATATTTCGCAAGAGTGCTTTGTAATATCGTGTCGAAAAAAAGGACGCGTGCACGACGGTCTGAACCATCGATTGCAAAAAACCAACGCGAAAATAACGAGATTACTCGTCGATCGCAAACTTACTCCGACCTCGGTTGAGTCTGAACTGACCAGCCGGGGCGCTGTCCCTTGGTGGCTTTACAAACTCCGCAAATCCAGGCAACGCATTACCGTATCCAAGAATAGATATTCACCATCGACACACCAAACAAACACGCAAAACAGCAGACCTGGCACCGCCATCGACCAAATGGTTGGACGCCGGTTTCTAATCCACTGGACTCGTCAATCCACAGGCCCCTGGCCTGATCAATCCTACAGTCAGTTTTTGGATGACCTCATATTTAATTCCCCCACTCGAGGCGAAGGAGCGCTTTCGCCGCTGAAACGAATCCTCGGTCAACAAAAAATACACGGAACCAATACACTCACCAAAAGCCGAGAAAGGGTGATTTGCTTTACCGCCGTCCCCCTTTTCCAGTACGCCAATCGCCGAATCTTCCGGCCACATCTAGCTCGATGGGATTTCGAGCACTACGGAATCGCATTCGACCGCGAACTACTCAAAAAGTTTGGGGCAAGGCCGGTAAACTACGGAACCAAGTCAGACTGGACCAACCTTCGCACCCCAGACCGTCCATTTTTCCAAATGAAAAACTCGAAAACCTCTGGGATAGATTGGCGGGAGGAACAAGAGTGGCGATTGAAAGGTGACCTCGACCTAAAAAAAATTCCCCCTCAACTCGCTTCGGTATTCGTAAATACGAATTGTCAACGGCTAGCTCTAGAGGACCAATCGCGGTGGCCAGTGGTTTCGGTAAAAGACCTAGAGAACCTAAATCACCTCGGTTAAATTTTTATGCCGCGCCTTTTGCTAAAAAATAAAAATTTACCAAACCGAATCCACTTAAGATCCGTAAGCCTTTTCGAACAGAGCCAAACGTGTCACGCTAGCGACCGTCCACACCGGGGCAAGGGAATTCATTGTGGCCTTGCCGATCGACGCACGTTTAGGTAATTAATCCTGAGAAATACTAAAGTTTGAGGCCAAGGATGGACCATACTTTGCGCGACAATCGATTTTCAAATAATTCAACCTCTTTCAACGCCCTGTTTCTTAATGCGGGTGGCTTGGCCTGCCGGATCTTGGTTGCAGCACTAGCGTTGCCAGCACTGATGAGCACCGGATGTCAAACCGGTCAGTTTGCAGGCAGTAAGATTCCCGTTCCTTCGACCACGCTCGATAAGAGCCGATTTGAGAATGTTCGCTTTCAAAGCTTGGACGAATTTGGGCCGCAGGAATCAAAAAAATCCGCCACACCATCGATCTACTCAGACTTGGATCGCTCGCAAACCGCTTCCGAGAACGCAGCCGCTGACAAAACCAACAAGGTTGTGGCGGTCATCGTAACGGGAAACAACACAATTCCAACGCACCACCTCCTACGGGATGTGAGCACCCGCAAAGGTAGGTATTTCGATCCTGACAAATTAAAACAGGACGTTGACGAGCTTTGGAGCAATCCCCAGATCAGTAGAATTCGAGGCCCTTATCTCAAATACACCGATGAGGGAATCATTGTGACAATCGACGTGGTCGAGAGAAACGCAATCACTGAGATAAAGTTCATAGGCAATCGCGGAATAACGGATAAGCAGCTGAAAAAAGCCATCAACCTCACCGATGGTGCGCCATTGGATGTACAAGAAATTAAGATGGCCAGAAAGAAACTGGAAGACTTTTATAAAAAAAGTGGGTATCCCAAAACGCAAATTGAAATCATTGAAGGAAATGAAAAAGATGACAGCAATGTGGTCTTCGTAATTCACGAAGATGAATTGCAGCGGATCTGGTCCGTAAATTTTGAGGGTAATAGTATTGCCTCCGACGCGAGACTGGGAACCCAAATCCAATCCAAACCAGGAATCTTAAAAATAATCGGTGGCGAGGTTGAGCGGGATCAAATCGAACAGGACATCACTCGCTTGCTCACGTATTATCGAAGCCTTGGATTTTTCAATGCCAGAATTGGACGGGAAATTGAGGAAAGTAACGATGGTCGCTGGTTAACCCTAAATTTCATTATCGATGAAGGGCCACGCTATACCATTCGCAATATCTCCTTTGTTGGTAACAAATCGTTTTCTTCCGACGACCTGCGAGAGATGTTGGATTTAAAACCGAATTCGAAAGAGAAGGCCCCAAAATTTAACGTCGCGACAATGAATCGCGATGTCGTGTCTCTTCAGGATCTTTACGGGAGTATGGGATTCGTCCACTCACGAGTTGCCGCCGAACCTCGGTTTCTTGAGGAACCTGGCTTGCTGGACATCGTCTACATCATTGACGAAGGGAAACAGTATGTTGTTGGAAATATCAATGTGCATATCGATGGCGAAGCAATCACAAAACGAAGTGTTATCTTAGGAAAACTCACGCTCGCTCCCGGTCAATTGATCGACGCTCGCGAAATCAAAAAAAGCGAAGCGCTGTTGGGCCGATCTCAAATTTTCGCCAACGGCCAAACGGGACCGCGTCCGTCGATCGTCGTCCGGCCATCCACAACCGCTCAGCTTGACCAATTCGCCAAAAGAGCCCCCTCAAATCCTCAACATTAGTTGAGGATTTAAACCTTCAATCGAATATTCTGTCCTTACATTACATTTTTTGCCTCGGCATCCGATTCCCATGCAACGAATTCAACCTTCAATCTTAAGACACATGCTTTCAGCGGCACTCGCGATTGCTGCGTGTAATTTGGTCGGCTGCCAACATCCGCTATTCAAAAGCGAATCTGACTCGGGCGGGCTATTTGGCAAAAACCAAGATTTAGGTAGTTTAATATCTGATTCCTCAACCGATGTACCTCCTAATTCTTCATTAAAAGATCGCCTTGAAATTTTAGGAATCGCCCCAGCACCACCCCATTCATCAGTTGGTAGCGACGCGCAAGAATTGACATCCAGGCGATCGTCCAATGGTCTAACAACGCCAACAGACAGTCCGATGGAATCAACCAACTCGACGGTCTTGATTAGAGCGCAAAGCCCTGACGTCGATTCCAACCAAAATTCTTTCCAAGTATCGCAAGCTGTTGGAAACCAAGACAAGGAAAACGGAAAAGTCGTACAGGCACAATATCCGGAAAATGTTATTCCAGGCGAATTGCCAATTGGAAATGGATTGGCATCACCGAACATAGGTTCCCCCAATGAGTCGAACCCCTTAATTCAGCCCTACGAGCGAGGAGGGGTCGCCTCTGACTGGACTCCCGACAGCTATTTTGAACGAGCAGACGTTGATGTCTATGTGACCGAAACCCAAACCGGACGATTCAACTTCGGAGGTGCCTACAACTCTGAAAATGGAATCGTAGGGCAGTTCACCATCGATGAAAAGAACTTTGACATCACGCGTTGGCCTCGAAATTTTGGGGAAATCATCGATGGAAAAGCGTGGCGCGGCGGGGGACAAACTTTTCGCCTTGAATTGGTTCCGGGAGCCAATCTGGAAAGATACCTTGTGAGTATCACCGAACCCAATCTCCTCGGCTCGGATATTAGTTTTAGTGCCTCAGCCTACTTATATGACCGGAACTATTATGACTGGGATGAACATCGTGCCGGTGGAAAATTCTCCATTGGTCGCCGCTTGACTCCCTATCTTTCCATTAACTCCGGTGTTCGTCTAGAAAGTGTTACCGTCGACAATCCACGACTCGACACATCGACGGAACTAAATAATTCGCTAGGCACGAGCAACCTTTATCTAGGCAACGTTGGAATCGTTCGCGACACACGAGACAGCGTCGTGCAGGCGACAACAGGTTCACTCTTCTCAATGAACTATTCACAGGCCTTTGGCGATTACTCCTACTCTCGTGGAGACTTAGATTTAAAAACTTACAGGCTCTTGTATCAACGTCCTGACGGATCGGGACGCCACACCGTCAGTTTCGGAACCAAACTTGGTTTCACTGGAAACTCAACGCCAATTTTTGAAAACTACTTCGCGGGTGGTTTTTCAACCCTCAGAGGATTTGACTTTCGCGGTGCATCCCCCTTGCAAGGCGGAGTACGCGTTGGTGGTGAATTCCAATGGCTAAATACCGTCGAATACATGTTCCCGTTGACTGCCAGCGATAATGTGAAAGGTGTACTGTTCTGTGACTATGGTACGGTCGAAGAGGACATTGAAATCACCGCCGATAACTTTCGCGTCGCCCCGGGCTTTGGTTTCCGGCTTTCAATGCCGGGCGCTGGCATCGGTGCTCCTTTGGCTTTTGATTTTGCCTTCCCGGTCGCATCCGCCGAAGGAGATGACGAGAAAATATTCAGCTTTTACCTAGGCGTATTGCGTTAGTCGAGTGGACAACAGATTGAAACCATTTCTTTTAATGAGCGACGCTGATGCATCCCGCCTCCCTTGCCGATGGGGCGGGGCGATCTGCTCGGTTTTAATTTTTTGGTTCGTCACCATAATGTCGCCCCCAACAAATGGGCAAAGCCAGAATCCACCTTCGGCGTACCCGTATCCTGCAGCCGCCAAACAGCCAGTCTTTCAGCAATCTACGTTTCAGTTTCCCTCGCAGCCTTCTCCGTTCCAAAACCCAAACGGAATCAATGCGCAGCCTGGAACACTCGGGCAGCTCACCAGTCCACCTCTTCAGCAACCCGCCGGTATTCCTCCTAGCATCAATTCTGGGCAAATGAGCCCAAACCTCGCGGAACCCTACTATTCACCCACTCCTAATTCCAACCTTCCGCAACAATTACCAGTACTTCCCAACAACCAGTTCGGAGTTTTAGATCTCGACGTCACCGTTCCTGAGGCACCAACACAGCGACTGAGCGTCGGGGCAACCTACGGGTCCGACAACAGCCTCGTCGGCCAATTGATTTTTGACGAAAAAAACTTTGACATCACCGCATGGCCGCGACGGATTGATCAGTCCTTAAGTCGACGCGCCTGGTCAGGTGGCGGGCAGCAATTCCGCGTCGAAGCAGTTCCAGGTACTGAACTCGAACGCTATCTCGTGAGCTGGACGAACCCCTATTTTCGCAATAGTAATTACAGCCTAAGCCTAAGCGGTTATCTCTTTAATCGAGACTATTTCGACTACGATGAAAAACGGGTTGGCGGGCGGATTGGATTCGGTCGTGAGCTGAACGACTATTTGTCAATCAACTACGGGCTCCGAATGGAGAATGTTGAAATCGATAACCCGCGGGGTATTACAACGAGTCAACAACTTAACGCAGCGGTAGGGAACAGTGACCTATTTCTAGCGAGCGTCGGCTTGGTTTACGACACGCGAGTATTTCCTTATCTTACCGGCGTGGGATCTTACCTCGGGTTAAAGTTCACACAGGCATTCGGCGACTATAGTTACTCTCGGGGAGAGGTCGATTTCCGAAACTACCGGACGATTTATCAGCGACCTGATGGTTCCGGTCGGCATATTTTAGAATTTCGTACCAAACTTGGATTCTCAGGTACGTCGGCTCCCATCTTTGAAAATTACATCGCCGGAGGAATTTCCTCGTTGCGTGGATTTGAGTTCCGCGGAGTCTCACCCATCGAAGGGGGCGTTCGCGTTGGCGGCGCCTTCCAATGGCTCAACTCTCTACAATACTCTTTCCCACTGACACAAGGGGATATGATTCACGGTGTCACCTTCATCGATTTCGGCACGGTGGAGGAAAAGGTCGAATTACACTCTAGTAGTTTTCGCGTCGCTCCGGGTTTTGGGTTAAGGGTCCAGCTTCCCTATGCCGGACTTGGTGCTCCTCTTGCGTTTGATTTTGCATTTCCAGTCGCAACGGCTGACGGTGATCAAGAACAGACATTTAGTTTTCTGATCGGTGTTGTGCGCTAGTATTTCATCCCGACGGATACTTCGAATCTCTTCATGATGAACCTCCCTTCGCCCCAGCATGTGTAGAGCCAAAAGAGCAGAGTTAAGAAAGTCATCCTCTTTTGAAATTAGAATCACATCGATCAACAGGAGCCTTTTTTGGCCAACTCTACCGACGAACACATCGCTAAAGTAGTCGATTATTTAAAACGGGCTAACGATGTCTTGATCATTACCGGTGCCGGAATCTCTGCCGATTCTGGATTGCCAACGTATCGGGGGTTAGGGGGCATTTACGACAACAAGCTCACCGAGGACGGAATGCCGATCGAGTCAGCTTTATCCGGCCCTATGTTCCAAACTCGCCCCGAGATCACCTGGAAATACCTTGCTGAAATCGAATACAGCGCCAGAGGCGCCCGCCCCAATGCTGCTCACACCACGCTCGCCCAAATGGAACCAGAGTTCAATCGGTTTTGGATTTTGACCCAAAACGTTGACGGTTTCCATTGCGCCGCCGGATCAAACAACGTTATCGAAATCCACGGCAATATGTACCGCATGAGATGCACGCGGTGCGATTACCAAAAGATTTTCACCGACTATCTCAACGTTAAGATCCCGCCCGAGTGCCCCCAATGCCAATTCATGCTCCGGCCCGATATCGTTCTATTCGAAGAATCACTTCCACAAGAACAATTGAAAATCCTCCACCGAGAAATGCAATCACCATTCGACGTCGTCTTGAGCATTGGGACCAGTAGTTATTTCCCGTACATTAGCGAACCCGTTTTTACGGCAAAGCAATTTGGCATACCTACCGTCGAAATCAATCCCGCAGAAACCGCCGTCTCTCATCTCGTCGACACAAAAATTGAGCTCGGTGCTGCCCGCAGCTTGACTGAAATTTGGGGCCGTTATCAAACTCAAAATTAAACTGATAGCCAACCAAGAATAAAGGGCAGGGGAGTCGGGTTCAGAATTAACCTGCCAGCCCATCGGCCAGTCGAAGGTAACTAGTTAAAACAAAATACCGCTTTCAAACACCCCTCGGCGCGTGTTGAGAATACCTGATACGCTCTTTCAGCTTCATCGATGCCAAATTGATGCGTGATAAAGGGAGACAAATCAAACTCCCCACCGGTAACTCGATCTACCAGTAACTTCATGTAATGTCCTGCCGGACACCGGCCCGACCGGTATGTGATATTTTTATCATAGGCCTGGACCGGACTGAAGCTAAAATTCGATGTGCAATGACAACCAATCACCGACATGATTCCGCCAGGCCGCACGCAATCAAAGGCCATTTTTTGAGCCTCCGGAAGCCCCACCAACTCCATCACCGAATCGGCACCACGTCCCGACGTCGCGGAGAGCACGACGTCGCGCCCACTCCCATTGGGCTCCAGCGGAATCGCGCCAATTGATTCTGCGATTTTCCGTCTCTCTAAGACCGGATCCATCGCGAAAACGCATTTCGCTCCCATGTCCATCGCGGACAGAATCGCCAGCAACCCAACCGTTCCGCAGCCAATCACCAAGTAGGTGCCCCCTGGTTTTACCTCGGCCATCTCCGCACAAAAATAGCCCGTTGAAAAGTTATCTCCCAGTAACAAAGCGTCCTTATCAGACAAACCCTGGGGCATCAACATTAACGTAGAGTCGGCGATTGGTACGCGGACGTACTCGCTTTGACACCCTTCCAGCCCAACGCCATCTTGTACCCAGCCAAACAAGTCGCCCGCTGTACATCGCGACGTCAGTCCGATCTGGCAATAGTAGCAAGTACCACAATGGGTCGAAAACGGGGCAAACACACGATCTCCGACCTTCATGCCATTGTCGAAGGTTGAACCAATCTCGACGATTTCGCCAACCATCTCGTGCCCCATAACGGTTCCGCGATCGAGCCCCGCCTCGCGACCAAAAAAAGGATGGAGGTCACTTCCGCACAATCCAGCCATGCTTACTTTTACAATGGCGTCACGCGGAGCAGAAATTACGGGTTCGTTCTTTTGCCCACAGTCGACACGCCCCACCGACTCAAAACAAGCTGCCTTCATTTTTCCCAGCCAAACGATTGAACGAGTGAATAAAAAGGAACCAATTGCGAAAGCTATCTGCAAAAAAATCCCACGAGCAACAACTCGTGGGATCTAGTCTAGTTTTTCATTCAGCTCATGAACAGTCAAAGCTGTTCATGAATCTCAACCGATGAAGTAGTCAGAGAAGAAGACATCTCGACTTCCATCGGTGAACGACCAAGATCCAACACCACCATCTTGGCCAAAGAATTGACGCCCGTCTTCGTTAGCATCGCCAGTCAGCTCAATGATGTTTAGTCCGCCACCGCCGAAGAAACTAAAGGCGGTCGAAGAACTTGGTGTGACCGTTACTTCGTTACGATAATTGGTTGAATCCAGTCGAACCGTTTCAACGGTATTGTCATAGGTAATTCCGGCAAAGTAAGAATTTGGACCACCGGGAGTGCTTCGCAAAAAGTTTGCTCCCACTTCGTAGTCGGCCGATGCCACTTTACCAACATCGTTCATGTAGATCCGATCCGATCCGAGCCCGGTTGTGATATCGATTGAACCGTAAAGGTCATTCAGATTTCCATTATTGGCTGAGAGCGAAGAGCCTAGCGTGACGTTGTCGTTTCCAACACCCGTATCAATGCTTGTCGTCGTGTCGGCATTTGAACCGGTCACCAACACTTGGTCGTCATTGCTTCCCGTGTCGATATTCAGCACTTTCGCTGTTGCCGGACCAAAGCTGGATCTTAGAAGAACAAGATCCTTACCAGATTCGGTCATCACGTTCGTCTCCGGTGAACTAAGACCGTAGAACGTAATGGTGTCGTCCAGTCCGCCTGTGGACAGATTCATCGTTTCCGTCGTTTGCGTGTAAAGGATGCTCTGCTGAGGAGTCGAAACGACACCCGAGCGGAATGTCACGTAGTCACCTACAACAGTTCCGTATACATCCAGCGTATCCGTACCGACGATTCCAGAATCGCGAGCGACCACCAAACGACTGGACCGATCAGCAATCTGAATAACGTAACTGTCTGAACCTTCCTGACCGTCGATGTACGCGTCACCGTAGGATGCTTTCGACACTAAGAACGAATCATCACCTGTTCCACCGAACGCAGTAAAGTTGCCAGATAAAGTTCCAGAGTCAATGTCAATAACATCATTTCCAGCATCACCGTTGACCAATAGGCTGCCGACTTCCTCGTAATGGTTGACATCAATGAGGTCATCGCCGTCTCCACCGATGATACGAACAAAATTGACGGGTACGGAGTTGACAGTAATTACATCATTACCACCGCGGGCACTGACGAACAACGACTCATAATTTCCGTTGAACATCAAGTTATCCGTCGCTACGGCGAATGCTTCACCGCTAAGTGAAAGTGTATCGTCGCCGTTGGTCAAGAAAGCCACAATTCGGTCGGACCCAACTACTCCAGAATCCAACGCAAACAGGAATCGATTGTTGTCCGACCCCATCGCATACTGATAAAGGTCAGACCCCTCTTCACCGTCCGCAGAGACACCGCCGAGTGCTCCCTGTGAAACAGTGAATCGATCATTCCCGCCACCGCCGATCATGTTCAACGTGTGATTCGGCAATAAGTTATTGACGTTAAACCCATCGGCATGATTGTCCGAACCCGTAAGTTCAATTCCACCAACACCGTTCTCAACACTGAATGAACCAGAGGCAGTGTAAACAATTGGAACCGCAGACATTCCTGTGATTCGATCTTTGGAAACGACGACCATGTTCGTCTTGGTTTGATAACCAAGCACTTCTAGGCGGTTTCTACCTGTTCCACCATCAACTTCTATCGCTCCCGAGGCCCCCATTGGTCCGTGGTTCACGATATCAAACAAATCTGCTCCAGCGTCGCCAAAGAATTTGCTGACGCCCGTTGCAAGGTTAATCGAGAAGTAATCCGCATCGTTACCGCCGAAGAATTCACCGTTACCAGCCGTTTCAGTAACATAGAAACCGTCGACGCCGTCTCCACCGTAGAATTCTGCAACCCCCGATGAGGTGGCGACATTGAATACATCCGTCCCGGCTTGCCCCATGAAGACATTACCATCGGAAGTCATATCAATGTTGAAAGTATCCGCATCTTCACCGCCCTTGAATCGGCTATCGCCGATCGTCGAGTGGACATTGAAGGTGTCGTCACCACCAAGACCATCATACTCCTCAGATTCCACACCCGTCATCACAACCATTCCGCCGTTGACAACTGGAGCATTCTCGACGATCTCAAAGACATCCGCGTTTTCCGTACCGAAGCCAAAGAATCGGTCGTTCTCACTACCAATACTGTCGGTGATCGTTACATCAGTATTCGACTTAAAGTGGACAGTATAGGTATCATCTCCCGCATCACCATTGAGATTAACTACACCCATCCCGCTTTCGTTGACAACAAAAATGTCATCCCCATCGTTACCGGATAGATTAATTACACCGGTGAACATATCGGTGGTCGTTACATTAAAGACATCGTTACCACCGAGTCCGTCAATTGAGTACTCTTCAATCCCAATGATCAACCATTGATGACCGTTAATAATTGCCGACTGTGTATCGCCACCAATATCGAATACGTCATCAAATTCCGTTCCAGTCGCGACCAACTTATCATTCTCAGCATTTACTGAATCAACGATACTGAAGTCTGCAGCTGGATCTACCGAATTGACGTAGTAGGTGTCATCACCAACTTGGCCTTGAAGCTCGATAACACCGACTCCTGTCCCGTCAACGAAGAACTCATCATTGCCATCACCCGCCATTGCGAGAATACCAGCGGCGCTTCCAGAAGCGTCATCGATGGTAATGGAATCATTGTCGACACCCGCATCAATTGTCAGATCTCCAGTGCCTAGCCCTGTCACACGGAAAGCATCTTCGCCTTCTCCGCCGGACAACATTAATTCACCCGAACCGACATCGGCGACATCAAATTCGTCCTCACCGGCTTCACCGTTGAGTACTAGACCACCGCCTGAGTTGATGACATTGAATGAGTCGCCAGCGTCACCTGAGTTAACCGTCACAATGCCCGTGCCAACATTCTCAATGTTGAACACATCCGCACCGTCGCGAGTTGTGATCTCTAAATCGGTTGAAGTATTTGTGATGTCGAATGTGTTATTGCCCGTTGTACCAACGATCGACTCTAGACCGTTGAACGTCATTGGATCGACGTCCATCGCTACTGATCCAGCACCGTCACCATCGATCATCCAACCTGCATCGAGAGCAGATTCAACTGTCAATCGCTCGTCGCCATCACCAATTAAGTTTAAACCGCCAGCAACCGTTGGTGTACCGTTCACACCGTCGATTAAGTACATGCCGTCAACCGAAAGATTCTCAATCGTATCGGCAAAGAACGTATCCGTGATGACCGAAGTAACATCTAACTGCAACTGATCCACGGCACCCGATGGGTCTGCGACAGATACGCGAAGCTGATTACCATTAGCACCAGCACCCATGTCGTTCACAATGAACAGGTCGTCACCATCACCACCGGTGAAGTCTTTTACGTCGCCACCAACAGCCGAGCGAATCTCAAAAATATCATCGCCGGCAAGACCGTCGTAGTTAACGTTCTCAACACCCTCGTGATCAATCTGAACACCGTTCACATCGACAAGTGTGCCATCAAAGATAAAGATATCATCGCCGGCGGTACCAAGGGCCGACAAAGAGTCGTTCTCTGATCCAACACTGTCGCGGATCGTAATCAATCCGCCTGGATTGTTAAGATCGACGTTGTAAGTATCGTCGCCAACTTCACCCATCAAGAAGACACCGCCGCCTGAGTTGATAATGTTGAATACGTCGTCAGCGTCACCTGAGTTAACCGTCACAATGCCCGTGCCAACATTCTCAATGTTGAA